>JBHHTR010000026.1:0-16596 GCA_046753505.1 Thermodesulfobacteriota bacterium | reverse complement strand
CTCTACGTCACTATCAACGAGGATGTCGAGGGAAACCCCTTTGAGGTCTTTACCCAGATGGGCAAGGCCGGTGGGTGCGCCGCCTCCCAGTGCGAGGCGATTGGCAGACTCGTATCACTCATCCTGAGAAGCGGCATCCCCGCGAAGGATCTGGTAATGCAGCTCAAGAGCATATCGTGCCATAAACCGGCCGGTTTCGGTGACTCCAGGATTGCCTCCTGTTCAGATGCAGTCGCAAAGGCTATTGAGTGGTATGTCATGTATAAGGCGAGCGGCAACAAGAAATTTGGCGATGTCATAGCGCGGGGCATAGAGCCTGAAGCCGGCGGCAATGGCGGTGGAAAGATTGCCTTCGATTCCGCTGTCTCGCCGCTACAGATGGGGGCCTGCCCCGACTGTGGTGGAACGGTGGAGCATTCAGACGGGTGTGTCATCTGCCGTGGCTGCGGCTATTCGGAGTGCTGACGAGAGAAGGAGAATAGAGAGAGGGGAGCGTTCATGGAGTGTCTGCCCGTTTCCATAGTCCGTAACAACATAGTCCGTTTCGCTGTTGTCAACAAATAGAACTGTCCGGTTGTATGACAAATGAACTGTCCACATTGATTATATGAAGACAAGGACCTGAGGGCGTAGCCCGAAGGGGCTTGTCTTGTATGATCAGGCAGCTGATCTCTCCCTCTATGCCACCCTCCTTGTTTTCCCAGGCTCACCATCTATGGTGTAGGCAGCAATCTTCCTGGGGCCGTGGACGATTGCTAACGAGCCATCCGGATACCTATGGCCACGAACCTTCACCTTCACGAAATGATAACGGTAGTCATTTTTAGGTACATGAAGGACTTTCCCTTCAAAGCTGACGCAGTTGTCGGCGCCTACCGTACGTTCAAAGTGCTCGCAAAGGATGTCGTCAAGATTGAGACCGAGGAGAGGAACAAAGGCGCTTCCTTCGACTGCAGGTGGATGTGAAAACTCCCCATTGAATGCGGGCATGTAGGCATCTTCAAGGTACTGATTGGCCTCCTCCATCGTAGTGATCCAACTCCTTCGGCAAGCGATCCTGTTGTCTCCCGACGCACTCCGGTCACAATTTGCAATAAATGATTGCCTCTCTTCCTCTGTGGAGCGAGCATGAGCCGAGAATAATCTTCTCACATCTGCAGTTGTCAACAAATGTTCGTCTCATGGCTCCTCCTTTCAGGAGATAAGCATAATCCGGACAACTCATGTGCTACAATACCGGACAGTTTACGTGTTCGTAACAAATAGAATTATAACCTTGCAAAAGGGGGGGAGGTGTGATAGTTTCCCGTCTATGTGGGCTCAAGCCCGCATTTTTATTTGTCTGAAACTACTGAATTGTGGGGTGTGACCGACCTTCCCGTTGGGCCAATTGTGAACAGCATGGATATTATTGAGAGTGTCGAGGCCCTTGCAGCTCCGGTGGCCTACGATCTGGCTCTGGAGTTGCTTGAAGTGGAGTTTCAGCGGGAGCATGGCGGGTGGGTGTTGCGCCTCTACATTGATAAAGATGGAGGGGTTAACCTCAACGACTGCCAGAAAATGAGTCGTGAGTTGGGCTTCATCCTCGATGTGAAGGATGCAATCGACGTCTCATATAACCTGGAGGTCTCATCCCCCGGTCTTGACAGGCCTCTGACACGTGAGAAGGACTTTGTCAGATATATAGGTGAGATGGTCCGCATAAAGGTTGAAGAGGCGATAGATGGGAGAAAGAATTTTAGCGGTAGATTGAAGGGGATAGAAGACGGTAAGGTGATTGTTGCCGGCAGTGAAGAGTGTGAGTGGCAGATAGAGATGGCCAATATCAAGAAGGCGAGGCTTGATGTCGCAATAGGCACGCATTAATCAGCAGTGGAACAGGGAACAGGTATATGGGATTAAATCTGGCACACATAATAGAGCAGGTTGGCAAGGATAAGGGGCTTGACAAGAGTGTCCTCATTGAAGTTCTCGAAGCGGCCATGATGAGGGCTGCCGAGAAGAGGTTTGGCTCCAATAAGGATATTGAGAGCCATTATAATGAGGAGTTGGGCGAAGTAGAGCTCTTTCAGTTCAAGACGGTTGTTGAGGATGTAGAGGATGAAGCTACAGAGATTGATCTTGAAAGGGCGCAAGAGTTGGACGAAGAGGTCATCGTTGGAGATAGTCTGGGGGTCAAACTCGATACTACTACCTTTGGCAGGATAGACGCGCAGACGGTGAGGCAGATAATTATCCAGAAGGTCCGTGAGGCTGAAAGGGATATTGTCTATGAAGAGTATAGCCACAGGAAGGGCGAGGTGGTATCGGGTATTATTCAGCGCTTCGAGCGAGGCGACCTTATTGTCGATTTTGGCAGGTGTGAGGCCCTACTCCCCAGAAGAGAGCAGGTAAGGCGAGAGGGGTATAGGGCAGGTGAAAGGATACGGGCCCTCATCATAGATGTCAGGAAAGAGTCCAAAGGGCCTCAGATCATTTTAAGCAGGACCCATAGCGATTTTCTTATCAAGCTATTTGAAGCCGAGGTGCCGGAGATATATGAGGGGATTGTTGAGGTGAAGGATGCGGCACGGGAGCCTGGAGACAGGGCCAAGATTGCCGTCGTCTCTCACGACTCATCGGTAGATCCGGTTGGCGCATGTGTCGGCATCAAGGGGTCAAGGGTGCAGGTTGTAGTGCAGGAGCTCCGTGGTGAAAAGATTGACATTGTTCCCTGGGCTGATGAACCGGCCCTCTTCATCAAGAATGCCCTATCACCGGCACAGATCTCAAGGGTTGTAGTCGATGAGGATGACCACATAATGGAAGTCATTGTCCCCGACGACCAGCTCTCCCTTGCGATAGGCAAGCGTGGCCAGAATGTACGGTTGGCTGCCAAGCTGGTAGGGTGGAAGGTAGATATCAAAAGTGATGGTGATACGGAGGGCGCACCTTCTTCACCTGAGGAGGCATTGCAACGGGAGGTAGCGGCCGCAGCGGAAAGAAGAGAGCACGAACTCAGCCAGGATATTGACACACTACCCGGTGTTGGGCCAAAGGTGAGCGACCTCTTGCGTAGCGGCGGGTATGATACCATTGCAGATCTGAGGCAGACTACAGTCGAAGAACTTTCCAAGATAGAGGGTATAGGAGCAAAGAGGGCTGAGACGCTGATAGAGGCTGCTCAAGAGGGGAGCGATACGGGAGGAGTAGTGTAGTTCCAGCCTCTGTCGAGTTAAGATGCCGGAACGAACCTGTATTGGCTGTAGAAAGGTCTTGAGCAAGGAGCAGTTGGTGAGACTTGCAGCTGACGTTGGCGCTGAGCTTGTTGTGGACAAGAGGCAAAGGCTGGGTGGCCGGGGAGTCTATATTTGCAACGAGAGGGAGTGTTTCGACAGGGTAGTACAAAAAGGGAGAGAGGGGCTTGCCAGGGGCTTCAGGTATCGAGTAGAGATAGGCGACAGGGAGAAACTCTGGAGCGACTTTCTTGATGTGACGAGTAAAAAGCTTTCGTGCTAATTTAAGGGTAGTGTAGATATATATCCGTTCTTTTAAGCTTGAAGAGGATAAGAAAGGCGACAGCAGTCGGGGAATATATATAAATATGGAAGAAGAGAAGAGCAAGAGCACTCTCCCTCAGGACGGCAGTGTAGAGGAAAAGAGGGTAAGACCGACCGTCATCAGGAGAAGAAGGAAGGTTGTGGCTGCCGAGCCCAAGGTGGAAGAGGCAGCTCCTGAGAAGGAGGCGGCTCCCAAAGAGGTAGCTGCGGCTGAGGCTGGGCCATCAAAGAAAGAAGAGGAAGTCAGGGAAGAGGCGGGCGTCGATAAGACAAGTGAGGCGCCAGTCGAAGTAGAGGGGGCGCCCCAGAAAGCGGTGGAGGTAGTCGAAGTCAAGGCCAAGGTTGTAGCAGAGCTGGTCAAGGCGCCGCCTGCCGTTAAGGTTCCTCCCGTTGCCGCCAAGCCGACAAAAGAGAAGAAGGGAAGAAAGGGGCCGCAACCTGTAAAAGAGGCTGCCGTGCCCCCCAAGGCAAAGCCGGAGAAGAAGCGGGCACCTCACAAAAAGTCTGTTTTCGGCAAGGCTCAACTCTACTCTGATCGTGGCATGCGCCGCAAGAAATTCCATCCTGCCGCACCAGGTAGAAAGCTCAAGAAGACGGAGATAACCGTTCCCAAGGCAACCAAGACGGTGGTCAGGATCGAGGATTCTATTACGGTTTCAGCCCTCTCGCAGCGGCTCGGAATCAAGGCATCAGAGATTATCAAAAAATTAATGGCCCTCGATATAATGGCAACTGTGAATCAGTCAATTGATGTAGAGGTCGCCACTCTGGTTGTGCAGGAGCTTGGCTATGAGGTTGACCACGTAGCCCCCCAGGTGGATACCCTTATAGAGGCGGAGGTGGAAGAGGATCGTCCAGAAGATCTGGCGCCGCGTCCGCCGGTAGTCACGGTTATGGGCCACGTCGATCACGGAAAGACGTCACTCCTCGACGCCATAAGGAAATCCAACGTTGCCAGCGGTGAATCGGGCGGGATTACACAGCACATAGGCGCCTATCATGTTCAGCTTGAGAAGGGCAACATGACCTTCCTCGATACGCCCGGCCATGAGGCATTTACCTCCATGCGGGCTCGTGGGGCCAAGGTGACCGATATTGTCATCCTTGTTGTTGCGGCCAACGACGGTGTCATGCCCCAGACGGTGGAGGCCATCAACCACGCCAAGGCGGCAAATGTGCCGATTATTGTTGCGATAAACAAATCAGACCTTCCCGATGCCGATCCCCAGAAAGTGAAGCAGGAGCTTGCACAGCACGACCTTGCGCCGGAGGATTGGGGAGGAGAGACCATATGTATTGAGGTCTCCGCGAAGAAGGGTACCCATGTGAAGGAGTTGCTGGAGCTGGTTCTCCTTCAGGCGGAGATGCTGGAATTGAAAGCCAATCCTTCGAGGCCAGCCAAGGGCTTTGTTGTTGAGGCAAAGCTTGACAAGGGAAGGGGGCCCGTAGCGACACTCCTCGTCCATAGCGGAACAATAAAGAGAGGCGATGTGCTTATCTCCGGTGTTCACTGCGGCAGAGTTAAAGCGCTGTTGGATGACCGGGGGAAGAAGACAAAGGAGGGCGGTCCCTCCATGCCGGTAGAGGTGCTTGGTCTCTCTGGAACCCCCGAGGCAGGCGATGTCTTTTCCGTTGTGAAGGATGAGGCAACGGCCAAACAGGTTGTTAATATACGGATGGAGAAGGCCCAGGCCAGCGAAGCCGGAAAGACCTCGAAGGTATCTCTTGAGGACCTCTTCGACAGGATTCAGGATGGTGAGATAAAGGAGCTTGGAATCATCATCAAGGGGGATGTGCAAGGCTCTGTTGAGGCGCTGGAGGACCATCTTGTCAAGCTCTCTACCGCAGAGGTTAAGCTCAAGGTGATGCACGGCGCCGTAGGGGGAATAACCGAGGGTGATGTTATGCTGGCTTCGGCGTCGGACGCCATCATCATTGGTTTTAATATAAGGCCTGACCCCAAGGTACGCGCTCTGGCTGCCCAGGAGGGTGTTGATGTCAGATGCTACAAGGTTATCTACGAAGTTGAGGACGATATCAGACAGGCTATGGAGGGCATACTGGCCCCCATCGTTGAAGAGAAGGTTCTGGGCAGAGCCGAGGTGAGACAGATATTCAAGGTGAGCCGTATTGGAACCATTGCAGGCTCCTATGTGGTTGACGGCAAGATTGTGAGAAGTGGGAAGATGCGTCTCCTCAGGGACAGTGTTGTCATATTCGATGGCAAGATAGCGGCCTTAAAGAGATTTAAGGATGATGCCAAGGAGGTTGCCGCCGGTTTTGAGTGTGGTATCTCCCTTGAAGGGTACAACGATATAAAAGTAGGGGATGTTTTTGAGGCCTATATTCTCGAGGAGAGGGCCGCAAAGCTCTAGGTTTTCGCAACGCTTCACTTGCGGTAGCCCCCACCATACTATGATAGCTGGAATCTCTAGTATAGAGTTATTCATTCGCCCCTTCCCCCTCTTACAGGAGCGCACACTTCTCTGTTATGCAATTTAAGCGGGCCGACAGAGTGGGAGACCTTATCAGGAAGGAGATTGCCGTTATGCTCCTTGGTGATATCCGGGATCCGAGGGTTGCCCTCGTCACCATCACAAAGGTAGCGGTAAGCGATGATTTGCAGCAGGCGAAGGTATACTTTACTGCCCTTGGAGATGAAGAGGAGAGGCGTGAGGCCCTCGAGGGGCTTCGGAGCGCCAGCGGTTTTATTAAGAGAACTCTGGCCCATAGGGTGTCGCTCCGGCGTATACCCGCACTCCGTTTTACCTACGATAAATCGATAGAGTATGCAGGTCATATTGAGCAGTTAATAGAGAGCACCAGGGACGAGGGTTAGGTCAGGCCGACACAGATAATGGACAGACGTTTTGATGCTGTTATAGAGGAGATTAATAAGGGGCGCCGTTTCCTTGTCATATCTCACGTGAACCCCGAGGGTGACGCCATCGGTTCAACCCTGGGGCTCTCCCTCGCATTGCGAGGGCTTGGCAAGGATGTTACCTCCTTCCTGGAGGATTCCATTCCAGAGGTATTTAAGTTTCTACCAGGCGCGGCTGAGGCAGCCGATACCCTTGATGTCGGCTCTGAGTTCGATGCCGTCTTTGCCGTTGATTGTGGAGAGAAGGATAGGCTTGGCAAGAGCTTTAACAACCTCGAATTTGGTGGTACGCTGATTAATATCGACCATCACCGGACGAATGATCGTTTTGGCGACATAAATGTTGTAGAGCCCGATGCCTGCGCCGCCGGTGAGCTGGTCTACGATCTACTCAAGGCGGCCTCCATCGACATTACGAAGGAGGTTGCCGAGAACCTCTACGTGGCCATACATACCGATACCGGCTCCTTTCGTTACAGCGCTACCTCGCCTGGGGCCTTCAGAAAGGCGGGCGATCTGGTTGAGGCCGGGGTGGATCCGTGGGAGATGACCCAACAGGTCTATGAGAGTTTCCCCTTTGAACGACACCGTTTGCTGGCCAGTGTCCTGGCAACATTGGATCGTACCGATGACGGGAAGGTTGCCTCGATGGTCGTGACCGAGGAGATGCTCACAAGCCTGGGGGTGACCAGAGAGCTAGTAGACGGTTTTATCAACTATGGCCGTTCTATCAAGGGGGTCCAGGTGGCCATCATGATAAGAGAGACTGGTGTGGAGCGGTATAAGGTAAGTTTCAGATCGAAGGGGAGTATCGACGTGGCCACAATATCCCAAAAGTTTGGTGGTGGTGGACACGTCAATGCTGCCGGGTGTAACCTTGAGGGGAGCCTGGATTCGGTACGGGTGCGGGTTATCGCCGCCGCCGAGGGCGCAGTAGAAGAGGGCGCGATGAAGGCGAAAGAGGGTATGGTGTCATGAGTGTGGCCGGGATTTTAGTTGTTGACAAGCCGGGCGGGATGACCTCCCACGATGTGGTGGCGCGGGTGCGGAGGGTTCTGGGGGTTAAGAAGGTAGGCCATACGGGTACCCTTGACCCTATGGCGACCGGTCTTCTGCCCCTCTGTATCGGCGGAGCCACGAAGATCGCCCGCTTTCTTGAGGGTGGCGCTAAGGAGTACCGGGCGACCATAAAGTTCGGCGTTGAAACGGACAGTTACGATGCTGAGGGAAAGGTGGTTGCCGAGAGCGATACATCCGGTGTGAGGGAGGAGACGGTGATAGAGGCCCTTGAGCAATTCAGGGGGAAGATTCAGCAGATCCCGCCCATGTACTCGGCAGTCAAGATAGGCGGCACACCCCTCTACAAGCTTGCGCGAAAGGGGATTACCGTCGAGAGGGAGCCGAAAGAGGTGGAGATAACTGCAATAGAGGTCGAGGAATTTGCCATGCCGCTCCTGACAATGCGGATTGCCTGCTCCAGGGGAACCTATATCCGAACCTTGTGTCACGACCTTGGCAGGGCAGTTGGTTGCGGCGCTCACCTTGTGGCGCTCAGGAGGACGAGGAGCGGCCACTTTTCTCTCGACGATGCCATAGCCCTTGATACGGACAAGAGCAGGATGATAGAGAGTATTGTACCGCCCGAAGGGGTCATCACAAAGTTTCAGGATGAGTCGGTCACAACAATCATGAAGAGGGTTCTGAAGATGGCATAGACGAGTGGAGCGGAACAGGGTGTTACAGCTTTTTGATAAGAGAGGTTATGCAGGTTTTAAAGATACGGAATAAAATATACAATAAATTATTAACACGATCGAAAGGGGGTACGGGTAATGTTGGATAGTGAGAAGAAGAGCGGCATTGTTGCAGATTACAGGGTGCACGATAAGGATACGGGATCGCCGGAGGTGCAGGTGGCCCTTCTGACCCAGAGGATACGGGAACTGACGGAGCACTTCAGAGAGCACAGGGGCGACCACCATTCGAGACGGGGCCTGCTCAAGCTGGTCAGCAGGCGGAGGGGACTTCTAGCCTATCTGAAGAGGGTAGACCAGGACCGTTATAAGAAGACGATCTCCCGTCTCGGTTTGAGGAGATAGTGAGTCGATTAGCACATGACAGACGATGGTAGATGGCGTTGAGAGCCGCAGGGTAGTGTAAACAGGGAAGAAAAATAAAAAAGGAATGACTAGATGAATAAGGTTTACAGCGTAGATTTTGGAGGAAGAGCATTAACAATTGAGACTAAAAAGGTGGCCCGTCAGGCCGACGGCTCCTGTTTTGTCCGGTATGGCGATACGGCTGTTCTGGTGACGGCGTGCAGGGCCCGAGATGCGAGTGAAGGGCTGGACTTCATGCCCCTCACGGTAAACTATCAGGAAATGACCTATGCTGCCGGAAAGATACCTGGCGGTTTTTTTAAGAGAGAGGGACGGCCCAGTGAGAAGGAGGTGCTCTGTTCACGCCTTATCGACAGGCCCCTGAGACCCCTCTTCCCCAAGGGGTACAGCAATGAGACACAGGTTATAGCGACTGTCATGTCGATTGACCCGGAGAATGACCCGGAAGTGGCCGCGCTCATTGGCGCATCGGCGGCGCTTACAATATCCGACATCCCTTTTGACGGCCCTATTGCCGTTGTGAGGGTGGGTAGGATAGAGGGTGAGTTCGTATGTAACCCCACCCACGCCCAGCGGAAGGAGAGCGATATAGACCTCCTCGTTGCCGGCACAAAGGATGCGATAATAATGGTTGAGGGGGGCGCCATGTTTGCCACAGAGGACGACCTCCTTTCCGCTATGGATTATGCCCACAACTCCATGCAGGGCGTCATCGAGTTTCAGTCCGAGATGGCCGGGGAGATCGGAAATGAGAAGATCGCCATTGCCCCGGTTGTAGAAAACAGTGAACTTGTCGCGGATGTCTCCGCCTTCGCCTCCGACAAGATCAAAGAGGCCATGAAGATCGTGACGAAGCTTGAGCGCTATGCCCGTCTCAAGGAGGTATCCAATGAACTTCTCAGCAACCTGAGTGAGAAGTATGAGGGGAGTGAGAAGGAGATCAAGAAGGCCTTCTCTAACCTCAAGTATACGATACTGAGGGAGAGCGTTCTCGATACCAATATCAGGGTTGATGGCCGCGGTCTCACCGATGTCAGGCAGATCAACAGCGAGGTTGGTCTCCTTCCCAGAACCCACGGCTCTGCCCTCTTTACGCGGGGGGAGACGCAGGCGATGGTAATCGCAACCCTCGGAACCTCTGACGACGCCCAGAGAATTGATGCCCTTCTGGGGTGGGAGTCAAAGAGGTTCATGCTTCACTACAACTTCCCCCCCTTCTCCGTTGGGGAGGTGAAATTTTTGAGGAGCCCAGGCAGGCGTGAGATCGGTCACGGCGCTCTGGCGGAGAGGGCCGTTGTCAAGGTTCTTCCGACAGAGGAGGAGTTCCCCTATACCGTCCGTATCGTTTCGGAGATCCTTGAATCAAACGGCTCATCCTCCATGGCCTCTATCTGTGGCGCTTCACTGGCCCTCATGGACGCCGGTGTGCCCATAAAGAGCCCCGTAGCGGGCATTGCCATGGGACTCATCCAGGAGGGCGACAGGGTTGCCATCCTCTCCGATATCCTTGGTGACGAGGACCACCTCGGCGACATGGACTTCAAGGTTGCCGGTAACAAGGACGGCATTACCGCCTTCCAGATGGACACCAAGATCGGCGGCGTCCCGTCGGAGGTCTTGAAGAATGCCATGTATCAGGCCCGTGAGGGTCGGCTCCATATCCTTGGAAGGATGGAGGAGGGAATCTCAAAATCACGGGACGACATATCAACATATGCCCCAAGGATAATCTCCATCTATGTCAAGCAGGAGAAGATCAAGGATGTCATCGGTCCCGGCGGCAAGAATATACGGGGCATCGTTGAAAAGACGGGAGTCAAGATAGATATTGACGATTCTGGCAAGGTGAGCATCGCCTCTGCGGATGAGGACGCCGCGAAGGCCGCCATCGAGCTTGTGAGGGGGTTGACCCAGGAGCCGGAGATAGGCAAGATCTATGTCGGCAAGGTAAAGAAGGTTCTCGACTTCGGCGCCTTCGTGGAGATACTGCCCAACACGGACGGTCTCGTCCATATCTCTCAGTTGGCCCACGAACGTGTGAAGGAGGTTCGTGACATCGTCAAGGAGGGGGATGAGGTTCTCGTAAAGGTCATAGAGATCGACAGGGCCGGAAAGATAAGGCTCTCAAGGAAAGAGGCCCTCAGCGAAGAGGAGTAGAGAACGCAACTCAATACATGAGGCGTCGTCAGATGATTCTCCCCTGCCAGCAGGGTTAATCATAATCGGCGACGTCTCATTATAACAGAGACCCTTCAATGAGCCGTATTCGCAAAGCTACCCTTGGCAACGGGATTACCGTTCTCACCGAAGAGATGGCCGATATTGGTTCGGTAACTCTCGGCGTATGGGTCAAGAACGGTTCACGCCACGAGGAGAGCGGCGAGGGTGGACTCTCTCACTTTATCGAACACCTCCTCTTCAAGGGGACGGAGAGGCGGGATTCTATCGATATTGCCAGAGAGGTAGAGTCGGTGGGCGGGGAGATCAACGCCTTCACGAGCCTCGAGTATACCTGCTTCTATGTAAAGCTCCTCAGCAAGGATCTCCCCATGGGGGTAGACCTCCTCTCGGATATCGTCATCAACTCCCGCTTTGCCGGGAAGGAGATCGAGCGTGAGAGAGGGGTAATACTCCAAGAGATAAAGATGGTTGAGGATACCCCCGACGACCTGATCCACGACCTCTTTCTGAAGAGCCTCTGGAAGGGGCAGGCTATGGGGCGACCCGTCCTGGGTGAGGCGGAGGATATCAGCGCCTTTACACGGAACGACATCACCTCATACTATAAAAATACCTATAACCCCTCCTCAATCATTATCTCCGTTGCCGGCAATCTGAAACACCGCAAGTTTCTGCGGCTTATTGACGACGCCTTCGGTGGCATGGAGGATGGACCGGTACAACGCGACGTCACCGCGCCACTACCGGTATCAGGGGTGAATATACAACGGAAGAGGCTGGAGCAGGTTCACCTCTGCCTTGGCGTCCCGACTGTATCGCGTACCCACAACGACCGTTATAAGCTCTATCTTCTGAGCACCATACTTGGCGGAGGAATGGGGTCGAGGTTTTTCCAGGAGATACGGGAGAAGAGAGGGCTTGCCTACTCGGTCTGCTCCTACCTCCATCTCCACCGTGATGTGGGTAACTTTGTCGTCTATGTCGGCACATCGAGTGACTCCTTTACCAAGGTTCTCAGATTGATACTGAAGGGGTTCACAGAGATTTCCGGCTCTGTCGGCAGAAAGGAGCTCTCCACCGCCAAGGAGCAGTTCATCGGGAACATGATGCTCGGTCTCGAGTCGAGCGAGAACAGGATGTCGAAGCTGGCCAAGGATGAGATCTACTACGGTAGGACGGTTCCCTTTGATGAGGTTGCCGCCTCTATCAGAAAGGTGACAGGAGCCTCTCTGAAAAAGTTGGCCGGTAAGATATTCCGTCCAGGCGCCTACACCCTTGCCGCTCTTGGAGATGTTGAAGAGAAGGGACTTCCACGGGTTTTAAAAAGTGGAGCTATCCATTAATCACTTTTAAAGGGTGTTGCTATGCGAATACTTGTTGTTGAGGATGAAAAGAAGGTTGCAGCTTTTATCAAGCGTGGCCTTGTCGAGGAGAGTTATGCCGTCGATGTAGCGTACGACGGTGAAGAGGGGCAGCACCTTGCCGAGAGTAACGAATACGATGTAATCCTCCTCGATATTATGCTTCCAAAACAGAGCGGCATTGAGGTGTTGCGGGCTTTGAGAGCGAAGAGTATCAAGACGCCGGTGCTCCTCCTTACCGCCAGAGACTCCGTAGATGACCGGGTAGAGGGACTCGACAGCGGCGCCGACGACTATCTCACCAAGCCCTTTGCCTTTGCCGAATTGATAGCCAGGGTGAGGGCCCTCTTGCGCAGGGGCGAGCAGGGGCTCTCCCTCCTGCAATTTGGCAACCTGAGTCTCGACCCGGCAACTAGAAAGGCAAAACGGGGCGAGAGGGATATCGAACTGACCGTCAAGGAGTATGCCCTTCTCGAATACTTCCTCCGTAATCCCAACAGGGTTCTCACCCGTACGATGATAGCCGAGCATGTCTGGGATCATACCTTCGATAGTGAGACCAACGTGGTTGATGTCTATCTGAACCACCTGAGGAACAAGATCGACAAGAACGAAGAGGTAAAACTGCTCCGCACTGTAAGGGGGGTAGGGTATGTCCTCAGGGATGATGAGTAGCCGGAGCTGTATCGCGGCGCCATCACCCGACGGCTGATGTCCTTAACTATTAGAACAAAGCTCACTCTCTGGTATACTGCCCTTCTGACAGTTAGTATCCTTACCTTCAGCATCATCTTCTCGCTCACCCTCTCCAGGATAATTGTTAACAGTGTAGATGCAAAGATTACCGCAGTGGCGGAAGTGATGGCTACAACCGTTCTGCGCCCCCCTCGTACTCTTACACTGCCGGAGCATTTTGATGTCATCTTTGCGCGATTCTTCGGCATTAAGACAGAGGGAAACTATATACAGGTTGTGAGGCCGAACGGCATTGTAGAAGCCAAGTCGTCCACTCTTGAGAATATGTTTCTCCCCCTTACAAAGCTCGCCTACGGTAATGCCGTTCATGGCAGAGCATCCTACGAGAGTACGAAGAGTGTGGGAAAGTACCCCATAAGGGTGGTGACCTACCCCATCATGTCGGGCGACAGGCTGGTGAATATCCTTCAGGTTGGCACCTCCATGGAGAGCAGGGAGGAGATCCTCCACGGCACGATCTACATCTTCATCTTTGGCGGTCCCATAGCTGTTCTTCTTGCCGGTGTGATCGGATGGTTTATGGCCGGAAAGGTTTTAAGGCCCGTCGATAATATCACACAGATGGCGCGCAAACTTGGTGCGGAGAACCTCAATGAGAGGCTCGCCATACCGGGACCAAAGGACGAGATCGGACGGCTGGCGGCAACCTTTAATGAGATGACAGAGCGTCTTGAAAAGTCCTTCAATAAGACGAGGCAGTTTACCGCAGACGCCTCCCACGAACTCAAGACCCCCCTGACAATTATGAAGGGTGAAGTTGAACTTGCCCTGAAGTCGGAGAGGAGCATGGAGGGCATGAGGGAGGTGCTGACAAGCGCACTCGAAGAGATTGACAGGATGACCAACATTGTCACAAACCTCCTCGATCTCGCTCGGGTGGACGTTGACAAAGGGGCGGCTGCCAGAAGTGAGACGAGGCTCGATGATATAGTAAAAGGTCAATTTGAACGGGCATGCAAACTTTCCGTAGAGAGGGGCGTAGCCCTGGAGCTTTCCGGCTCTGAAGCCGCCACTGTCATGGGGGATCCGATCAGTCTCGGCCAGGTTATCTTTAACCTCATAGACAACGGCCTGAAATATACACAAGAGGGTGGAAGGGTGGATGTATCCATCAGGAGTGAGGACGACTCTGCCGTTGTAACGATTTCCGATACGGGTGTGGGGATCGGCGCTGAGGATATCCCCCACCTCTTCGACCGCTTCTACCGGGTCGACAAGGCGAGAAGCCGTGAGGCGGGCGGGGCGGGGCTTGGACTGAGTATATGCAAGAATCTTATTGAATCCCACGGCGGAAGGATAGAGGTTACAAGCAGGCCTGGTGATGGGAGTACCTTCAGTGTATATTTGCCGATTGTGAAGAGCGTATAATTGTGATAAAGGGAAGGTACAAATAGAGCAAAAAGCGAAAGGAGAGACGCAGCTATGAAGATAGGAGTTCTTACCGGGGGAGGCGACTGCCCCGGCCTTAATGCAGTCATAAGGGCAGTAGTAAGGTTGAGTGGCAGATTTGCCTATGAGGTTGTAGGTATTCGGGATGGATGGAAGGGGCTTGTGGATGCCTCGTATATGCCACTCGATAACAATAAAACGGCAGGCATACTCCCGAGAGGGGGGACTATTCTCGGCACTTCGAGAACAAACCCCCTGAAGGATGAGGAGGCTACCAGGAAGGTTCTGGAAAATATCAGGGTTCTCGGTCTCGACTGTATCATCGCCATAGGGGGGGATGACACCCTTGGTGTTGCCACAGGGCTGATAGAGCACGGCGTTAACGTTGTCGGTGTGCCCAAGACGATTGACAACGATCTTTCAGGCACCGACTTTACCTTTGGCTTCGATACGGCCGTTAATATCGTCACCGAGGCGCTCGACAGACTGCACACGACAACAGAGGCCCACCATAGGGCGATGGTTGTTGAGGTCATGGGGCGACATGCCGGATGGATAGCAACCTATGGCGGACTTGCAGGGGGGGCGGATATGATCCTCATCCCGGAAAAATCCTTTGAGGTCGATGAAGTCTGCGATGTGGTGAGAAAGAGGATGAACAGAGGGAGACATTTTAGCATCATCGTCGTTTCAGAGGGGGCCATACCGAAGGCCCTTGGCAAGAATATTACCAAGGAGGCCGAAAAAGACGCCTTCGGCCATGCGCGGCTGGGTGGCATTGGGGAACTCCTTGCCAATGAGATTGAGAAGAGGACGGGTGTAGAGTCCCGCCATGTAGTCCTCGGTCACCTCCAGAGGGGTGGCACACCGACAGCCTACGACCGTGTGCTGGCGACACGATACGGCGTCAAGGCCGTTGAGTTGATTAAGGAGGGTACATTCGGCAGGATGGTAGCCCTCAAGGGGAACGAGATCATCGATATCCCGCTGGAGCGGGGGACGAAGGAGCTAAAGCTGGTTGATATGGATATCTACAACGAAGCGGAGATATTCTTCGGCTAGTGTACCTGTAATACAGACAGTGATAACACTCATCAAGAACCTCAACATCTAAGAGATTGGGGTATTTGACGTTTGCATTTTAAAAAAGAGGATTTTATCATGTGGATACGGCCAACCGACAACAAATCCCCTGGTAAATCCAAACGCTGCACGATCATCACGGCAATTCATGAATAATACGGGTTAATAACAGTTGATATTTAAGGGCCTCGTGGTGTAGAGTTCTTCCTATGGCAAAAGAGGAAAAAGACGGCAGGCGGGGCACAATCAACGATATCTGGAACCTCCCCAATACCATATCGCTACTGAGAATCGGCGTCGCGCCCATCCTGATCCTCCTCCTCCTTAACCCTGGAGAGACGCTGAGTGTTGTTGCGGCCATCCTCTTTGTGATTGCCTCTGTTACCGATGTGCTCGATGGTTATCTCGCCCGTAAAATGGGGATGGTCACTACTATGGGCAAGTTTCTCGACCCTCTTGCCGACAAGCTCCTCATTATGACGGCGCTAATTATGCTCATACCCATCGGGAGGGCGCCAGCATGGATAGTTGCTCTCATCGTCGGTCGGGAGATCGCTGTGACAGGACTCAGGGCTGTTGCGGCAGATGCCGGGATTGTTATCGCTGCCGGCGCATCGGGAAAGTACAAGACTGTCCTCCAATCGATAGCCGCCGCCTTCCTTCTCCTTCACTACAACTTCTACGGTGTCAACACCCACGCTATCGGTATTGTCTTTCTCTGGATAGCCCTCGCACTGACACTCTGGTCCGGTATCGAGTACTTTCTCCTCTTTTTTAATGGAAGGGGGGAAGAGTAATGAATATGACGGAGATTAAAGGGGCATACAGGAAGGCATTTTCAACCCTCCACAACTACAGGAACCTCATCACTTTCCTTATCATAACCAACATTGTCTTCTTTTTCTTTGGTCAGTGGATGATTGCCCAGGAGATACCGGGCGTCGTCGAGTTCCGTACGGAGGTGATGAAGAACATACCCGACCTCCTCTACCTCAAACCGCTCACCGGCGCTCTTGCCCCCTCTCTCATCCTGAAGATTATCTACACCTTTATCTTCAACCTCTCGGTCGGAGCATTCCTGACGACAACTCTGCCGGGGGTCGTCTTTTTTCTTCCCTACGTCATCAGTGTCATGAGGGCGTGGTCGATCGGCGTCATCTTCTACGGCCTTACTCCACACCCTCTCCTGGCCATCGCCTTTTACGGCACCTTTATCCTAGAGTTCGGCGCCTATGTTTTGTCCGCTGCCGCCGGAATAGATATGGGGCTCGCCCTTCTTAATCCGG
>JBHHTR010000025.1:0-16724 GCA_046753505.1 Thermodesulfobacteriota bacterium | reverse complement strand
TACCTTTTTCTCTCTATTTATGCAATCTGAGCGAGCTTGCTTGCAGGATTTAGGTCGCAATTATCTTGCATGGTCAGTCATAGGTCTTTTGCTCAGTGAAGGAAAAGTTCGATATGAAGGTAAAGGCAGAGAAAGACGTTATTTTCTCAACGATACCTCAACAACGTGATAAATATACAGGTCAAGTCCTTACAACAAGAATAAATAATGCAAAGGTGATGTGGTGCTATACGGTTCTACGCAATCTAGTAAGGGAGCATTGGCATGAGCACGGTTGAACTCATCTGTCCGGCGGGAAACCTCCCGTCACTCAAGGCGGCTATCGATAACGGCGCCGATGTCGTCTATACCGGCTTCAGCGACTCAACGAATGCGCGCAACTTCGAGGGGCTCAACTTTACTCCCGACGAATTGAGTGAGGGCATCGGGTACGCCCACAAAGGGGGAAAACAGGTCTACCTCGCGGTGAACACATTCCCCCAGATGGACAGCTACCGGCAGTGGTACGCCTCGGTTGACCGGGCGGTTGAGCTCGGCGCAGACGCGATAATCCTCGCCAACCTCGGCATCCTAAGGTACGCGAGGGAGAAGTATCCAGACATCAATATCCACCTCAGTGTCCAGGCGAGCGCATCGAACTACGAGAGCATCAATTTCTACCGGGAGGCATTCAACATAAGGCGGGTAGTCCTGCCGAGGGTGCTGACGGTGGATGAGATGAGGCATATCAAGGAGAGGACCGATGTGGAGATCGAGGTCTTCGCCCTGGGCGGATTGTGCATAAATATCGAGGGGCGGTGCTACCTCTCCTCATTTGTCACCGGAGCATCGACCAACACGGAGGGGGCCTGCTCACCGGCCCGTTTTGTGCGCTTTACCAATGAGGACGACCACATGAAGATAAGCCTCAACGATGTCGTTCTAAACGACCTCGGTTCAGGCGAGACGTCTCCCTATCCGACCTGCTGCAAGGGGCGTTACATCACCGATGATGGCGAATACTCCTACGCAATGGAGGAGCCGGAGTCGCTCAATATACTGGAGATCATCCCCCAGGTCATCGACGCCGGTGTGGACGCCCTCAAGATCGAGGGGCGGCAGAGGACCAAGGCGTACGTGGGGGCCATGACGAGAGTCCTCAGGGAGGCGGTCGATTCGTATGCCAGCGACCCCGTCCATTACGCCGTCAAGAGGGAGTGGCTCAACGAGACCAACGCCAGCTTCGAGGGGTCGAAACCGACCTTCGGCTGCTATCTGGAGAAGTAGATGCCTATTATGGAGAACGGATTGCACTATGAAAAATTGCGGGAATAATCAGGCTGATGCAATATCCAGTACGCTCATCACAGTGCTGACCAAAAGGGGTGTTAAGAGGGCAGCCCTCTTTGGCTCTATTGTAAGAGATGAGATGACAAGTGATAGTGACATAGATATCCTGATTGAATTTGAGGGAAGAAGGAGCCTCTTGGATCTTGCAGGATTAAAGCTGGAGCTTCAGGACCTGCTCAAGAGGAGGGTTGACCTTCTCACCTATGACTCTCTTCACCCACTCCTTAAAGAGAGAATACTGAGTGAACAAAAGGTGATTATGTGAAGAAGGATACCAGAGTGTTTGTAGAACATATTCTGGAGTGTATTGCATTAATTGAGCAGTATGTGGACGGGAGGGGCGAAGAAGAATTTCTTCAATCTCTACAACTACAGGATTCGGTTGTTCGTCGCTTGGAAATCATAGGAGAGGCGGTAAAAAATATTCCAGACCAGCAAAGGAGCGCTATCCCCAGATTCCGTGGAAGAAGATTGCAGGTATGCGAGATATACTCATCCATGAATATTTTGGTATAGATATGCTATTAACCTGGGAGGTCATTAAAAAGGAACTGCCAGAATTAAAGACACACATATTACAACTCAGAGATGAGCTGTCCTGATGAGTGTGAAAAATGTGCACTAAATGAAACGTATGAAGCTGGAGAAGTAGATGCAGTTAACCCTTGGTCCCATACTCTTTGACTGGAAGAGAGAGGAGGTCGTCCGTTTCTATGACGAGGTGGCGGATATGGCCGTTGACCGGGTCTATCTCGGCGAGGTGATCTGCGTCAAGAAGCAGGGGCTGCGTTTGAAGGATATGGGAGATATTGCCGAAAAGCTTCAGAGGGCCGGGAAGGAGGTAGTCCTGTCGAGCCTTGCCGTGGTGAGTGATGAGGACGATCTCGACCTTGTACGTGGGCTCGTCGAACTTCCATTCCCGATTGAGGCGAACGACATGTCGGTATTTAAGATCGCCGGGGGGCGGGAGGCGGAGGCCGGGGATACGAAGGAGATTATTGCTGGCCCCCACATCACCACCTACAATGTCCCCTCCATAGAGTTCCTTGAGGGCATAGGCGTCAGGCGGGTCGTCTTCCCCGTCGAGCTTTCGCGGGACTCGCTAGCCTACTGCCTCTCCAACACGGGGATCGAAGGTGAGGTGTTTGCCCACGGGAAGGCGCCACTGGCCTTCTCGTGGCGGTGCTACACGTCGAGGGCCTACGATCTCACCAAGGGTACCTGTCAGCACGACTGCCTTCGTCACCCCGACGGGATGACGTTGCGGACGGTTGACCGCGAGCCCCTCTTCACCGTCAACGGCACCTCAATCCTGAGCGCCCAGACCTATACCCTCATGGAGTTTGTCGAGGATCTCAGGGAGATAGGCACTGCCGCATTGAGGATTTCGCCCCAACATAGAGATACGGCAAAAGTGGTTGATGTCTGGAGAAGACGGCTCGACGGCAAAGTGGATGGCGCAGAAGGGCTGAAGGAGCTGGCAGAGAGCTCTCCCCTCGGTTTCTGCAACGGGTGGTACCTCGGTAAGGCGGGGAAGGAGTCTATCGATGCCGCCCTCCAGGGACTGCCAGGTCTCTACAGGCAGAGTGGCGGGGATTTGTAGCCGGAATTTTATGATGGAAATGAATAGAGGAGGTTTCAATGGCTGACATAATCGACAGGGCAATCCTCTTCGGGATGGGTCTTGAAAAGAGATTGAAGGGTGTTGTAGACGAGGTGGTGGAGGAGGGTAAGTCGGGAGAGGCCGAAGGCGGCAAGGGAGAGCAGCTTCCCCCGAAGAAGGAGTTTGAGAACCGTCTCGTCGAAGAGGGGGTGCAGGTGCTCCGTGAGCTTGTGGAGACGGTGCGGGGCGGCAAGGATAAGGTGGACGGCGAGATTCACGAGGTGGCGGAGCGTTTTGCCGAGAAGTGCAAGGTTGCCACGAAGGATGATATCGAGATCATCCAGAAGATGGCCCAGGTTGCCCGTGAAAATGTAGACAAGCTGGAGAAGAGGGTGGCGCAGCTTGAGAAGGAGTTGGGGAAGAAATCGGAAAAGTAATTAGAGTTTTTAAGGGTACAAGAGCCGGCCAGTCCTAATGTTCCATCCATAATTATTCCACCAAGCTTAATTAACCCCCCATTGCCGGGGAATGGAAAGTACAAGACAGATGGCACTAACAAACTACAGGAACATCAAGCGACTTCACAGGATCGTCTCGGTCCTCATCAAGTACGGCTTCGGCTGGCTTGTCAAGGATATGCGCCTCTTCTCCTATGCCACCGCTGTTCAGCGTCTCATCCTCTTCAGGAAGGCCAGAGGAAAGGAGGGGCTGACCACGCCGGAGAGGGTGCGTATGGTTCTCGAAGAGCTGGGGCCCAGTTTTGTCAAGCTCGGTCAGGTCGTCTCAACGAGGGCCGACCTCCTCCCCCCCGGCTGGGTTGAGGAGTTCAGGAAGCTTCAGGACATGGTGCCACCCATTACCTTTGAGGCGGCCAAAGGAGTCGTTGAACGCTCCCTGAAAGAGCCTCTGGCCAACACCTTTAAAACCTTCGAAGAGGAGCCAGTCGCCTCCGCCTCCATCGCCCAGGTTCACTACGCGACCCTGCCCGACGGGACGCCTGTGGCCGTCAAGGTCAGGAGGCCCGGCATCGGCAAGGTCATCGAGTCGGACATATCGGTCATGTACACCGTTGCCCGCCTCATTGATCGGTACGTGCCAAACCTCAAGAGGTACCGCCCCACAGAGGTGGTTGACGAGTTCTCCCGCATCATTCACAAGGAGCAGGACTTCACCATTGAGGGGGCCAACACGAACCGTTTTCAGCGGATCTTTGATGGTGACCCGACGGTCCATATCCCGACGGTCTACTGGGAGCATACCACCCATGAGGTGCTGACCCTTGAGAGGCTGGAGGGTATCCCCTTCGATGAGGTTGATCGGATAAAGGGGATGGGGATCGATGTGGAGGTGGTGGTCGGCAACGCCCTCAATGCCTTCTTCAAGCAGGTCTTCGAGCACGGCGTCTTCCACGCCGATCTCCATCCGGGGAACATCTTTGTCAAAGAGGACGGGACGATCATCTACCTCGACTTCGGTATTGTCGGGACCCTCGACAAGAACCTCAGGCGCTACCTCGCCTCCATGCTCTACCACCTCATGAAGCAGGACTACTACGGGGCGGCCGTTGTCCACCGTGATATGGGACTCATTTCACGGAGGGTTGATATCCACGAGTTTGAGGACGCCCTGCGGGAGATTACCGACCCCATATTCGGGAAATCGCTGGAGTCAATCGACGTCCCCGGCCTGATCATGAAGCTCCTCCAGACGGCCCGGACATTCGAGATGAAACTCCAGCCCAACCTCCTCCTCCTCCAGAAGTCGATGGTCATTATCGAGGGGACGGGGAGGCAGCTCTGCCCCAATATCAACATGTGGGATTTCGCGAAGCCCCTCATCACACGGTGGATGATAAAGGAGAAGGTCTCTCCGAAGAGGGTTTACGAGCGGGAGCGGGAGCGGGTCGGTGAGCTTATGGATGTGGCGGCCAATGCCCCCTACCAGGTGAGCTCCCTCCTAAACAGGGCCCTCGATGACGATGTGAAGATCGGTTTCGTCCACCACCGCCTCGAAAACCTTACGGACGAGATCCACACCCTCGGCAAAAGGGTGACCGCCGGACTCATCGTCGCGGCCCTCATCCTCGGTTCATCCCTCCTCCTCGCCTTTGCGTCGGACGGCTCTGTCCTGTCTCACGTCGTGCCGTGGCTGGGGGTGGCGGGGTTTGTTCTTACCATCGTCATCGTCGTGGGGTTTGCCCTGTCATTGAGGAAGAGTAGCAGAAAGAGGGAGTAGACTGTTATTAAGAGACAATGAAGCTGACCGATCACGAGATAAGGGATATCAACCGCTACCTTGAGGCGGGGAAGCCGCTTCCGGAGAAATACCGCTTCCTCCTCTTCGAGGAGAAGCGGGAGGTGGCATCACCCCGATCACGATACGATTGCCACCTTTCGCAAACGCATCCTCTCTGAATTAAAACCAATCTTGATCCAGATACTTCTCATGGCTAATCAGTGAGAACAATACAGAAGCCTGCATCACGAAAAAGGTCGTATCCTACATCAGCGGACACCGCGCCAGTCACAACCAGAGTCTCAAAGAACGTTTTGCCGAACCGGAGCCCCTGGCCGAGAATGCCGATGTCGTCACCGAGATGGCACACCGATTGAGAACAAAAGACGGTCAAGTGTTATACGCCAAACGAAAATGCACCGTCGAACCGCTCTTCGGTGTAACCAAGGCCGTCATGGGCTTCCGACAGTTCCTGCTTCAAGGGGTGGAATCGGCAAGAGGAGAGTGAAACCTCGTCTGTATGGCCTGGAACCTGAAACGATTCCAGGTGCTGACGGCATAAGAGAGCTGAAAGGGCCGTCATGGTACGCTGAAAAGAGGTAGCCAGAGCCGACAGAGAGCGATCTGTGATGAGCGCGTAGACCAAAAGCGCCAAGCACAGATAATCATATAGCTTGTAAGCATCAATAAAGCGGATACCCTAACCAAGGAGGCATACTCCCGGTATTTCACTCTGTTAGGCTCATGGTCTTTTCCTTTCGACTGTTATGAAAATATGATCACCTTTTTCTTGACCTTATCTCATGATAGTTATAAGTTACCCTTGGCACACCCGCCAAGCCTCTGCTTTGCATGCTAAATTCTGGTGGGTTTTTCCTTCTTTCAATGTGATGCTGTGAAGGACTAGATTATGAAAAACAATCAAGAGCAGCAACCGTATAGAACCTATCCACATATCCTCACCGTCACACTCCTCCTTCTCATCGCCCTCGCCGTCTCTTCCGGTACGGTGTGGGGGGAGGCAGGGGGCGATCCTCCGATAGTGCCAAATGAACCAGATGAGGTCAGCGCCAGCCGTGACGGAATAGTGGTCATCGGCAAAGTCTGCGCGGTTTCATGGCGTTGTGTCGCCGAAGGGCCCGGTGACTGGCTCTTCGAGGAGATGCTCAGGCTGCCTGCACTAGCCGGTGGGGGGAGGAGTAGGGGAGTGATGGAGAGGTTTGAGAGGGCGGTGGCCAGTGCGGTAAGGTCGCTCGCAAGGAAGCGTCGTTACGCCTCCCTCCCGCATGTGGAAGTGGTAGAGTTGGTCGCCGATAGAGTTGCCGACGAGTACCACGCAACACTTCAGGCGGCGCTGGCCGATGGGGTGCGTGAGATGAAGAGAGGGGAGCATCACCGCTACGGTCCTGGAACGGACGGCCATATTGCCATCACCGCTTTCACCATCGACGTCCTGGACTCGTGGGCCAAGGGGCCGACATACAGGCTGAACCTCAAGGCATCCTTCAAGCACGGAACGCCGACACATCTACGAATACGATGTGACAACTGTAGATCACTGCCGGAAGGGTCAGATAGCTGGATACCTTACAAATTCTGGGATCCCACGATTCTCGTGGGTGGAGAAGGCAGGCTGACGGTCTGCCTGGAGGCGCGGGCAGAGCCGTACTACGGCAACTACTCCAACACCGACATTGCCTGCGTGACGATGGATTCACTTTCATCGGCAGGGAAGAGAGAGAAGGGCGTGGCGGTTACCGCTGAGGTCAATAAGCCGGGCCAGCTCTGTTTCGGCGCAATAGGCAACAACTGTGGCGATGTGGAGGCCGGTGAGTTGGAGTATGGCGACTACTGTGTCCGCCACGACCCCATTACTGAGCCGGACCGCGCCACCTGCTTTATCAACGGCGGAAGCTGGGAGTACGACGAGTGCTGTGTGGCCAAGAGGGTCGGCGGCGACGCCCCCGAATCGGAGCAGGGTTCCTGTTTGCCAAGAATTGCAAAGCTCCTCGGACAGCCCCTCGTCTGCCAAGCAGAGCGGGAGAAGGTTGCCGTGCGGCAGTTGATGGGACTGACGTGGGTCAGGGAGGTTGATTCCTCTGTGGCAAATAGAGACGGCAAGGTTGCCTTCGAGGAGTATTGCGCCCCTTCGGGGACAATAGTTCACTGGGACGAAGTTCCGAGGTACTGTTGCAGCCGGTCGGGGGAGCAGGTAATAAAACACCTCGGCGATTCCCTTACAGGTCTAAGGTGGACATGTCATTAACCCTCATTATTCATGAATTGCCGTGATGATCGCGCAGAGGTTGGATTTACCAGGGGATTTTTCGAGGGCGTGCCGTACCAGTGGATACGGCCAAGTTCGAACAAATGCCTTGGTGGATTCAAGATCAAGCGAGGGCGCGAGCACATTTGTGAATAATACGGGTTAACTTACACAACTCAGGAGGGGTAGCATCAAGATGGAGAAAGTAGAAGAGGTGGCAGGCGCAACAAAACAGTTCAGGTATGTCAGGGAGGGGTTCGCCGACCTGCCGGTCAAGGTTGTTCATCTGACCATCTACCTGAATTTCATCGAAGGGAAGGTTGAGGCGACCAACTGCCTTGAAATGACTGCCCTCGTGGATATGGATGAGATCAGTCTCGACGCTGATGATCTGGATATCGGAGGGGTAGAGTGGTGCGCCGGACCTGACGACAGCAACGGCGTCCCCCTCGACTTTGAGTATATCCGCGATGAGAAGCGGCTCACGGTGAAACTGCCCCGCACGGTGGAGGCAGGTGAGGGCTTCTTTCTTCGGACAACCACCACCTGTGTGCCATCGGATCATATCCTCGAAGGACTCTATCTTGACGCCACACCTCCCGGCGCCCCTCAGCAGTACATCTCCCAGTGTCAGCAGTGGGGCTTCCAGCGGATCATGCCTGTCCTTGACGACTGCCGCGCCAAGTGCACCATGACAACGACTATCGAGGCGGAGAGCGCCTACACTCACCTCATCAGCAACGGAAATATCAGCCCCACACTGAACCCCCTCGGTAAACCGATAAAAAAGGATGGCGATCCAACCCGCCAGCTAATCACCTACGAGAATCCGACGCCCATGGCCTCCTACATATTTCTTGTCGCCGTCGGCACATGGGATACCCTGGAGGATGAGGTCACCTACCCGTCGGGACGAACCGTTCGTCTCGAATATCTGGTTCCACCGGGCATGACCGACGAGGCGCGGATTCCCATGGAGATCCTGAAGCAATCGGTGCTATGGATAGGGGAGAGGCAGGGGTATGAGTACACCTTCGACACCTATCGGACGATCTGCATGACAAAATCAAATTTTGGCGGCATGGAGAACCTCGGCAACACGACGATTGTAACCGACGCCGCCCTCATAACGGAGCACACCCTCGACACGATGCTCCTCTACGCCCACGCCGTTATCGTACATGAATTTGAACACAACCAGTGTGGAAGCGAGACAACCATGGAGAGCCCCTTCGATGTCTGGCTCAACGAGGCGTACACAGTCGATGTGGAGAGGCAGTTTATGGCAGACCACTTCGACCCTGCCTTCATACGCCTCCACCAGGTTGACTCGATCCGCTCACCTCTCCTGGGGCCGCTGGCAATAGAGGATGGGGGCCACTATGGCCGCATCGTGCGGGACGGTTTCAACGAGCCCGACGAGTTGATCGACGGGGTGACCTACGTGAAGGCCGCCGAGGTCATCAGGATGCTGCGCCTCGTAATAGGACCGGAGGCGTTTCAAAGGGGGAAGAGCCTCTACTTCGACCGTTACCGTGGCGGCAATGCCGATACGGACCAATTCTTCGCCTGTTTTGAGGAGGTGTCGGGCATCTCATTGACACAGTTCAAGCAGGAGTGGCTCTACAGGATCGGCTACCCGAAGGTGTCGGCGACAACGGAGTACAACGGCGCAACTAAGGAGTATCGGATCCGCTTGAGTCAGGAGGTGAAGGAGGGTGGAAGCCCCTTCTGCCTCCCCCTCAAGGTTGCCCTTGTTGACGGAGATGGGAGGGATATGGAGGGAACGGAGCGGCTCTTCACCCTCAGTGAGGGAGAGGGGGAGATAGTATTTGGGAATATCTCAGAGCCCCCGGCTGTCGCTTCGATGAACCGTGACTACTCCTTCTACGGAACCTTCAAACATACCAACGTTGATACCGGGGCGCTGGTCCGTCAGATACGGCTCGATCCTAATATCTACAATCGTGTTGACGCCATGCGCCACCTGACCGACACGGTTCGCATTACCCTGTTGAACGATCCAGACGCCCCCGTATGCGAGGAGTGGTTGAGTCTCTATGGGGAGATAGTTGCAGACTCGACTCTCCCGGAGGCCATCAAGGCGTACCTCCTGCGTATCGACGAGCAGCCTGTGGATCGTCAATACTCGACCTGGTACCGGGAGCTTGTCGTCGCCAGGGAGCGACTCATGTTGGCAGTGAATGGCCGCTACAGGGATGAACTGGTACGGGAGTTTAATGTCGTTGAGGACAACCTCTCTTCACACGGCGATAGAGCCGGCATGTCTATCGGCGAGGGGATAGAAAGGCGGATGCTGAAGAACATACTCCTCCACCTGATCGCCATAGACGATACCCCTGAGAGTCACCGCCTCACCTTAGATGCCTGGCAGACGGCTGCCACCGCCACGGAGAGGGTCGCGGCCCTTACGGCCCTCAACCGCTCCTCCGCCCCTTCGAGGCACACCCTCCTTGCAGAGGTTTACCGCGACTGGCATAGCCATCTGAGCGGCTACGCGAACTATCTCCGTGTTGTGGCGAGCGGCACAGGGGAGGATATCTTCGAGAGGATTGAGGCCGAAGAGAGCCGCCCAAGCTTTGACATTACTCACCCTACCTGGAGCCGGGCCCTCTATCTGGGTATGGCCACAAATACGAAGATGGTCTGGAGCGACGAGGGGATCGAGTGGGTAGCAGATAGTGTGATTCGCCTTGCGCCCATCAACGGCACCACCGCTGGCCGTCTCCTGAACACCTTTCAGCACCTGCGCCTCCTGAAACCACCCTTGGGGGAGCAGGTTCGCACCGCTCTGGAGCGTATCGTAGAGGGTGTCACAGAGGATGTGAGCCAATCCATTCATGGTCAGGGCATGGCCTACCTGGGTAAATAGAGGGGGGCAAATGTCTTGACTGCCTCTTCTGTCTCTGGTAGAAGATGGACTCTATTACCTCTATGGAAGGTCTGAATAATTCGTCCCTGAATCATTCAGAGACGAAAAATAAAAGTGCGATTTTATTTTTCTCACATTTTCAATGGTTTGCCGCCACTGAAAATGGCGATACTTCCATGTATCGCGGAAGGTCTGAATTAAACAGACCTTCCCTATATTAATCCCCGTTATAACGGCATATTACACTTATCAGAAAGGTGGTACCACTATGAAGACAAGAATCGAAAAGGATACGATGGGAGACGTTGAGGTTCCCGCCGATAAGTACTGGGGGGCTCAGACACAGCGCTCCATAAACAATTTCAAGATAGGCGGCCAGCAGATGCCCATCGAGGTTATACGTGGCTTCGCTGTGGTTAAGAAGGCGGCGGCCCAGACAAACGCCGAGTTGGGGGCCATGCCGCAGGAGAAGGCCGATTTGATCTCACAGGTATGCGACGAGATTGTGGCGGGTAAACTGGACGACCAGTTTCCCCTCGTCGTATGGCAGACGGGATCGGGAACCCAGTCGAACATGAACAGCAACGAGGTAATAGCAAACAGGGGCCACGTTCTGCGAGGAGGGAAACTTGGCGAGGGTGAGCGCCCCCTCCACCCCAACGACGACGTCAACAAGTCTCAGTCATCGAACGACACCTTCCCCACCGCCATGCATATCGCTGCCTACAAAATGATTGTAGAGACAACCATCCCAGGCGTCGAACTGCTCCGTGATACTCTGGCGCAAAAGGCGGAGGCCTTCAAGAACATCGTTAAGATAGGGCGAACCCACTGGATGGACGCTACACCACTCACTCTGGGACAGGAGTTTTCCGGTTACGTCTCCCAGCTTGATCACGGCCTGAAGGCCGTGAAGAGTACCCTGGCCCACCTCTCGGAGTTGGCCCTCGGCGGCACCGCCGTCGGCACGGGGATCAATACCCCCAAGGGCTTTGCACCGGCGGTAGCTGAAAAGATCGCCGACATAACCGGCCTCCCCTTCGTGACGGCGGAGAACAAGTTTGAATCACTTGCGGCCCATGACGCCCTCGTGGAGGCGTCGGGAGCGCTGAAGACGGTGGCGGTGAGCCTCATGAAGATTGCCAACGACGTGCGCCTCCTGGCATCGGGACCGAGGTGCGGCATCGGAGAGGTCTCGATTCCATCGAACGAGCCGGGGTCGTCCATCATGCCGGGGAAGGTCAATCCTACCCAGTGTGAGGCGCTGACAATGGTGTGCGCTCAGGTCATCGGGAACGACACGGCGATAACCGTCGGCGGGATGAACGGCCACTTCGAGCTGAACGTCTTCAAACCGGTCATGATCTACAACCTCCTCATGTCTGCCCGCCTTATCGGAGATGCGTGCAGGTCGTTCAACGACAACTGTGCCGTCGGCATAGAGGCAAACCTTCCGGCAACCAAGGAGCACCTTGAGAACTCCCTCATGCTCGTGACCGCCCTCAACACCCATATTGGTTACGAGAAGGCGGCGAAGATCGCCAAGAAGGCCCACACCGAGGGGACAACCCTCCGTCAGGCCGCCATCGCCCTCGGCCTGGTAACAGACGACCAGTTCACCGAGTGGGTAGATCCCACGAAGATGATTGGATGATGGTAGTTGTACGTGCGGGGGGCTTACTCAAACGGGGGTGCCCCGCCCTTCAGTGTCGCTTCATCAACATCTTTCTCAAAGGGGCTGAAGTTTTCTCTGAAGAGAGAAGCCAACTCACCTGCCTTCGCGTCATAGGCGTCGCCCACTTTCCATGAGTCGCGGGGGTTGAGGATCTCCTTTGGCACACCGGGGCACTCCACGGGATAGTTCAGGCCGAAGAATGGGTCGGTTGCCGTCGTGACATCATCTAGTTTTCCCTCCAGGGCACTGTTCAGGAGTCTCCTAGTGTGGTGAATCGATATGCGATGCCCTGTGCCGTATGGCCCCCCTGTCCATCCTGTATTCACCAGCCAACACTGCACATCATGCCTCCTGATCTTCTCACCGAGGAGTTTCGCGTAGACTGTCGGGTTCCTCACCATGAAGGCGGCGCCGAAACAGGGGCTGAAGGTGGCGGTCGGCTCCTTGACCCCCCTCTCCGTTCCAGCTACCTTCGCCGTGTAGCCTGAGATGAAGTGGTACATCGCCTGCTCCGGCGTCAGACGGGATATGGGCGGCATAACCCCGAAGGCGTCGCAGGTGAGAAAGATGATGTTCTTCGGGTGCCCCCCCATTCCGCTCCTGACATAATCCGGTATGTAGACCAGCGGGTAGGCGGCGCGGGTATTCTCCGTGAGGGAGGCGTCGTCAAGGTCGATGTCCCTCGTCCGGTAGTCGATGTGGACGTTCTCAAGGATGGTCCCGAACTTTCTTGTACAGTTGTAGATCTGGGGCTCTGCTTCGCGGGAGAGGCGGATGACCTTGGCGTAGCAGCCACCCTCGAAGTTGAATATGCCGTTGTCGCTCCAGCCGTGCTCGTCGTCGCCGATGAGGGAGCGCTTTGGGTCGGCGGAGAGGGTGGTCTTTCCGGTGCCGGAGAGGCCGAAGAAGAGGGCCGTGTCGCCGACTCCCCCCATGTTGGCCGCGCAGTGCATGGAGAGTATCCCCCTCTCGGGGAGGATGAAGTTGAGGACGCTGAAGATCGACTTCTTTATCTCTCCGGCATAGCTCGTTCCGCCGATGAGGATCAGCTTCTCCTGAAAATTGACAAGAATAAACGCCTCCGAGGCCGTCCCGTCATGTTCCGGTAGTGCGTGAAATTGTGGAACATTGATGACGGTAAATTGAGGAACAAAGCTCAGCAGCTCCTCCTCACTCTCCATCGTTCTGAACATAATCCTGGCAAAGAGGGAGTGCCACGCATCCTCGGCAATGACACGGACTGGAACCCGGTAGTCGGGATCGGCCCCAACATGACAGTCCTGGACAAAGATATCTCTCCCCTGGAGGTAGGCCTGAAGGCGAAAGAAGAGGCTGTCAAAGGTCTCCTTGCCGATGGGGCGGTTCACCTTCCCCCACCAGATGTCAGAGCGGCTCGTCTTCTCCTCGACGACAAAGCGATCCCCCGGTGACCGGCCCGTATAGTGGCCCGTCCTGACAACGAGAGGGCCTCTGCAAGCGAGAACCCCCTCCTTTCGCTTTATCGCCTCCTCGCAGAGGACGGGGGGGGTAGGGGACCAGAAGATCTGACCAACGTTCTCGATGCCGTGTCTATCAAGGCCATACTCTGGATTGTGCGCTCCACCTATCATATTCACCTCCAATTTGTAATTCTTAATTGTCTTGCTGGATTGTCTTCCTAAGCGTTCTCTCTATCTGGTCGGCCATCTCAACGGGAACAGCCGCCTTTTCGGCGTAGTGTTTCCAGCCCGATACCGTCTCCATCACCTCGTGGACAATGGCCTCGGCCCTGCCGCGCTTCATAGATGCCCCCCTCGCGCAGGTTCTGAAGTCGTCCATCGTGAATTCGTCCCGTTTGCCGTTCATGGTCATCTGGTGCCTGGCCGTCCACCGGCCCGTAGGGTTGAAGCTGTAGGTTATATCGAAAGCCGGTGACAGAGACCACTTCCCCGATTTGTCCATCAGGAAGGCGATATTCTTTACGTGGTCATCCTGGTTGCGGGCTACGATATTAAAGGCCATGCGGCGAAACTGCTCCTCTATTGCGGCCATAGGCAACCCCAACCGGCGAATCACCAGCAGCGCCTGTTCATAGCTGTACGCCCCCGCCATGTTGAAATCGTAGTGGGCCATCGCGCAGAGCGACTGCATGTGAATCTTCTCGCCGCCCTCCAGTCGGTCAAAACGTCGCGTCATAAAGTGGCGTCTGCCGCTCTCCTCGAAGAGGCGGCACTCCTCTATACTAATGCCGCAATCCTGTGCCATCAGGTAGTAGGCGTATTCAACAGCGCCGTACCCCTTGGGGTCTTCCAGCTCCTTGTCCCTGTTTCCCCTGACGCCGTCAAACTTAATCAGCCAGTATTCAAATCCCTCCCCTGCCGACGCCTGGCCGGAGCGGACTTCATTGGTTGACCGGTTCCAGGCAATTACCGCCTTGGCCCTTGCGCCGCCAGCCGAGGTGCCTACCCGCAGGATGTCGGTCAACGCCTGCTCCCTCTCTGTATCGGCAAAGGAGACGCGAAGTTCATTGCGGTGGGTGAGTACCTCAGAGGCAAGTTCAACCAGCCGCTCTATCTCTATCCGGTTGGCCTGCTGCGTTCTTGGCCCAATAGCAGGGGCAAATTCCAGCGCCCCAATGCCCCTCTTGCCCGTATAGCAGAGCCGTTCTATGGCGTTGAGAGATTTCGGCTCGCGCCCCTGTGTGGCAAGCCAGGCATCGATGAGGGCGTTGCCGAATCTATCGGGCAGGGCGTCAGCCAGCAGACCTGGCAGGCCGTAATAGGTCTCTCTCGACAGCTCCGGAAAGGTGTAGACGCGGCTCGACAGGGGCATGGTGAGGGGAGCAATCTCTATGCCGCTTCCGGCAAAGGCCGGGTCGTACTCGAAGGCTGCTACCTCATCGTCGTCGCCAAGTGAAACCGCTCCGATAGTACGCCCCCACATTCTGACCTCGGCAATGGTGGTCATTTCTCGTCATCCCATGACCACGGCTCATCGGAACGGCCCGGTAGGTTTCTGTCACTCTTACGCTTTGACGAAGCGCGTTGGCGCACCTTTCCCTTCTGCCTGAGTAGATCCATCGGCCCCGGCCCGGCCTCTGGGATTATACTCTCCAGTCCCGGCAACAGCTCCAGTACCCTGAAGATACGAACCATACTCGACATCTGCGCCGAGGCTCCGGCCTCAATACGCTCTACCGTCCGCTTGGAAACCCCCGACTCTTCGGCCAAATCGGCCTGGGTAAGCTGAAGGTTGAGACGGCGACGGGCAACGCGTTTGCCGATCTCGGTCAGGATGGCGTCATCCGCCAGGGTGTGAGTTATTTTCATAATCGTAATGTGTGGCGAGTTATGCTCATTATAATGCTTAGTTCGCCTTATGTAACTATTTATATATCATATCCTTGGTGATGTCAAGTCGTTATTTATGGCAACAAGCAGGCCTATTACCAGATATATCGCAATTAAAGGCGAGTAGCTGGTTGTCATGTCAGGATATCTACGTGCTCATCGTTACAATTCATAAATGCTGAACTTGTAAAACGTCGTGTGATGGCTACGTAAGTATTTCGAAATACACGGAGCAGTGGTTTTCGGGTGCGAAGGCATGGATAGGGTATGTCGAGTGTCTGAAAAATTGCTACGACCCAGTAGGTTGGACTTACTACGACGCCATCACTATTGACGCTCTGAAAAAGGGGCAAGGGGCAAGGGGCAAAAAAAAGGGCCTCAACTAAGGTTGAGGCCCTCACCGTACTTAGTAGAGAAGTGAATCAGCCCCACTCCTCGTCTCTGAGCCTCAGCCGCTCAACGGGGTTCCCCTTTACAAGGTGTTCTTTTACGATCTCATCCACATCTTGTGGAGTAACCTTCTTGTACCAGATGTTGTCGGGATAGACCACCACAATGGGGCCATCCATGCACGGTCCCATGCATCCCGTCTGGGTAAGCCCTACCTTGCCAAAGAGCCCTACAATGTCCATGATCTCTCCGAACTGCTGAATGACCTCCCGCGCTCCTCTGCCGGAACAGGAGCCCCTGGGATGCCCCTCGGGTCGTTGGTTTGTACAGACAAAAACAAATTTTTCAGGTGCTGCCATGTGAAACCTCCTTATCTTTTATGTAATAGATTCTATAAAGAGGATGATAGTGGTCTTCTTTGCAAAACTCAAGGAAAAAATAACCCATCCCGGCGTTACAGGCAATGATGAGGGAAATTTAAAGGACGATTCATCTGGACTTAATCTGCGGCCCTGTTGATACCACTGCCCCTGGATATCGAAATTCTCGCAGACAGGTGCGGACACGCACAGATAGATGCAGAGATTGGATGTGTCGGCTCTTTTTGGCAGGCGTGCCATATCAGCGGGTCTTTGGGGTCTGGGGTCGGTGGTCGGAGAAGTCCGCTCTCCGATCCTCGCCGACTGTCCCTGTTGTTTAGCGAGGGCGTGAGCATATTTGTGAATAAGGCGGGATATTTAGCCATCCCACAACTGTTTACGAAAACATTATCGAAAATGCGCAACCTGTTTTCCATCGTATTTCCTTGACTTCATCGGTCTACTGAAGTAATTTAGCCGGGAATCCTTTGCAATTTTACAAAGCGTGACCGTGGAGTATCTGCTATCCAACATACTGATTATGCAGGATACACAAACCGCCATACCTGACGGGCTAGCCCGCTTTATTAATGAATTGCCGTGATGATCGCGCAGAGATTGGATTTACCAGGGGATTTTTGGAGG
>JBHHTR010000024.1:0-16995 GCA_046753505.1 Thermodesulfobacteriota bacterium | reverse complement strand
ATGTTTTTAATGAGTTACGTGACTCTATTGCCCTAAGTCCGACAAACTGCTAGGGCGAACCATGTCAATCCCCGCGTGTAAAAGGGAGCGCCACGCCTCCCAGGTTTCTTAGTAGAAAACCTCTTGCAGGTAGAGGCCGTGGGGGGGCGCTGTCATAGCGGCTCTCCTCCGGTCTCTCGATTCAATGATGGGTGAGATATCGTTGGGGGAGAGTTTTCCTCTGCCGACAGCGACGAGTGTTCCCACGATGATCCTCACCATGTGGCGCAGGAAGGCTGTTCCCTTGACCTCGATCTCAATAAAATCGCCTTTTCGCCTGATGCCGATGGAGGTTATCTCCCTGACAGAGTGTTTCGCGTCCGAGTTGCGAGCCATGAAGGAGGCAAAGTCCATAGAGCCAATAAAGCGCTCCGCCCCCACGACCATCCTCTCTATATCGAGGTGGTGATGAACATGCCATGCCAGGAACCTGTGCAGGGACGATGGGGGGCAACGATTGAGTATACGGTAGAGGTAGCTTTTTGACTGTGCGTGACGCCTGGGATCGAAGTCGATGGGGACCTTCTCGATGCCGGTAATGACGATATCGGGAGGGAGCAGGTTGTTGGCGGCTCTCTGTATGCCAAAAATGGGTATCGTTGCGGCGCTCTTAAAGGCGCCAACCTGACCGATGGCGTGAACACCGGCGTCCGTTCGGGACGCCCCGGCTACCTTGACAGGTTTATTTAACAGCTCCGTGAGGGTCCTGGAAAGTACCCCCTGAATAGTCTCGATCCCGTCAGGCTGTATCTGCCATCCGGCGTAGTTGGTTCCGTCATATTCGATGGTCAGTTTGATGTTACGCATGAATCAGCAGGGACGACACGCCTACAGATACTCCTTTATGAGCGTCTCGGCTATCTGGACGGCGTTAAGGGCGGCTCCCTTTCTCAGGTTGTCGGCGACGATCCACAGGTTAATCCCCCTGCCTATCGACTCGTCCTCCCGAATCCTCCCGACAAAGACGGAGTCCTCACCCGATGCGTTGATGGGAAGAGGATAGATACCTTGTGCCGGGTCATCGAGTACCTTGATGCCGGGCGCATTGGCAAGTATCTCCCGCGCCTCGTCGGCTGAGACCTTACGCTCTGTCTCGATATTCACCGACTCGGCGTGACTGATAAAGATGGGCACCCGTACGGTAGTTGCGGTAATACCGATGGCGCTGTCTCCCAGGATCTTCCTGGTCTCGTTGACCATCTTCATCTCCTCCTTCGTGTAGCCGTTATCGAGAAAGGTGTCGATATGGGGGAGGCAGTTGAAGGCGATCTGGGAGGGGAAGACTTTTGTCTCCACCCCCTTCATGCTGAAGAGTGCCCTAACCTGGCCCGACAGCTCATCCATTGCCTCCCTCCCGGCCCCGGAGACGGCCTGGTAGGTCGATACGACTATCCTCTTTATAGTTGCCCTGTCGTGGAGCGGCTTGAGGGCCACAACAAGCTGGATGGTGGAGCAGTTAGGGTTGGCGATAATATTGCGCTCCCGGTAGTCGCCTATGGCCTCGGGATTAACCTCCGGCACGACGAGGGGGATGTCGGGCTCCATCCTGAAGTGGCTGGTGTTGTCTATTACGACACAACCCGCCTCTGCCGCGATAGGAGCGTAGACCTTGCTCACCGATGCGCCCGGTGAAAAGAGGGCGATATCGATATCGCCAAAGCTCTCCTCTTCGAGGAGGTCAACCCGCTCCTCTCTGCCACAAAACTCTATGAAACTACCGGCAGAGCGCTCTGAGGCGAGAAGCTTTATCTTTGCGACGGGAAACTTCCTCTCCTCAAGGATTGCCACTATCTCCTTCCCTACGACGCCGGTAGCGCCCACTACTGCGATGTTGTATCCCTGCTTCATCTCCTCATCTCCTGGTATTGTAATCTGTTGGAATGTATTCTGCGCTGAAACAAAAAAAGACCCCCGAATCCCATCGGGGGTCTTTTACAGTGGGCCTGGATTGACGACAGGCCGCTCTCTTACAGACTCTTGAGATAGGTGATAATGGCATCGGCGTCAGCTGCCTTGATTCCGAGCTTCGGCATTGCCAGGGGAAATTGCTTGTACTTCTTGGCGCTCCCAGCGCGTCCGTTCATGATGGTAGCCTTTATCGGTGCAGCATCGCCCTTGATAAAGTCACTCCCTGCAAGCTGCGGCGCCATGCCGGGCGTACCCTGCGCCTTGGTTCCGTGACAGGCCGCACATTTTGATTTAAAGATGGATGCTCCGCTACTGGCCATTGCGACGCCAGACATGGCAAAGATGATTACAGTGGCTACTGCTACTACGATTGTGCGCATAACTAACCTCCTCTTCATACTTCGGTTAAATGGAAACATTAAACGGAAACACAGGTTACAATTATTAATCACAGCTTGTCAAGGAGCATTTTATTGCCTGCTATGCCCCATCGTGCGCATCTCTCGTGGTTCTAAGGAAGGAGTGTGCCTGTCATTGTAAGTGGTCAGATATTCTGAACATCATTAAGGCAGTTGACCCATTTGGTAATTTTAGTAGCAGCTTTTGATGATGGAGTCGTAATAAGTCCGATCTACTGCGTCGTAGTAATTTTTCAGACACTCGACATACCATATGTATGCCTTCGCATCTGAAAAACCACTACTCCTTGTATATCGAAATTATTACTTAGCCATCTCACGACTTTTTACGAGGGCATCTTTGATAGCAATGAAAATGCCATAGTTGATGCACATTATGAAGACAGAAATAACATCAAAAAGTGACGCGGCGGTCTCTACTGATATTCTCTTAACAAAAGAGCACTCTGGTATAAGCGCCTGTCTGGTACGAGCCACGCAGACAGGCGGGGGTTGAAATCAACCAACATCATTTCCGCCCTGCGTGATGGATTATCGTCAATCATCTCTGACGGAGCTACGTCTGTCGAGCTTGGTGCGCCCCTTCGCACCGACATCTCAGGGGCGCACTCCGCACTCGGTGATGACCTGTTTCCACGAGATGGACGAAAGGAGCGGCTCTTTGGAGGGCGCCGCAAAACTCTCCGCCTCCCCTTGCAGATGACTAATGCGGTCGCCAGTCGGAGGGTGAGTGGAAAGGTATCGTAAGAGCCCCGGCGCACTCCCCTCTTGTCTCTCCAGTCTCTCGAAAAATTGCGCCATCCCTGATGGATCGATACCCGCATCTATGACCAGCTCCATACCACGGCGGTCTGCCTCCTCCTCATACTCCCTGCTGTAGCGGAGGTTCGTCAGGGTAGATGCGCCATCGGCGGCAATCCTGCCGATGCTGCCCATATCGCCGCCAATAATGGAGATGAGAAGGGAGGTGGAGAGGTTCCGGAAGATCCCCTTTGTTGGGTGTTGCTCCATGATATGAACCATCTCGTGAGCGACCACCCCGGCAAGCTCCTCAGGACTCTCCGTCTCACGGAGGAGGCCGGTGAAGAGGAGTATATACCCGCCCGGCGCTGCAAGGGCATTGACCGTCTCGCTCTCTACAACGGTAACACGGAAGGTGTAGGGGTGGTAGGGGGCCGCCGAGTTGAGACGGGTAACGATCTCGTCCACGGCCTCTCTGGTCATAGGGCCGTCGCAACGGGTACCGTCGGCCACAAGCTGGTTCATCACCATCTCTCCCAGCTTCTCCTCCCATCGCAGGGGAACGCCTTCGGCAAGGATTCCAGCAATGAGCGGCACCCCGTACAGATGGAGGAGGAGCAGAAAAGTCACTGCTCCAACGATGGATATGATGATGAGGTAGAGCCGTTTCACTCTGGATGGTGCCTTGCCAAACTTTCCTGATGAGACATCCATGCGTAGCATGGCTGTGAGGAAGGATTGATCGGTGAGAACCAGCGCCTCGTGGGAATCACCGCCCCTCTCGATCCGTACCTGCTCGCCACGGTACGCCCCCTGGCTCTCTACTATTTCACTGTAGGGCCACCTGAGGACAACGCCATCCCCTTTGGTAATATGGATCTCCCTGGGGGTAAGAGAGACGGTGACTGGCTGGCGGTCGGCGGTAAGACCGTCAAGGTAGTGTCCATTCCAGGAACCGCCCATTATCCATTACCCTTTTTATTCACAAAAGTAGTCGCGCCATTGCGTAATCATATTCATTAGTGACCTTCGTGTTTGATATGTTGGTAACTACTCAGGGGTATTGGCTGAAGCCTGAAGTAAGTCAATGACCCCTCCTGTAAGGGCTGATTCTTTACTCTCCCTCTCCCCCTCACCCCAACCCTCTCCCTCAAGGGGAGAGGGGGTATTGTTGAGTGGAACTCCTCCTTACGCGATCGTAATCGTAATAGATGGCCCATAAATCATAAAATGGGTTATATCCACCCCACGTCGAGATCGAGGTAGTCGGCAAGCCCCTCGCCAACGGCCTTTGCCCCCTGAGCCTCCTGCTGTATCGCGTCAAAATCGATGGCGCCACGGAGGGAGAGGTAATTAAAGTTGAACTGGAGGGTGCGGACGACGACCCACGGCATGGCGATGCCAAGGGTAAAGATGAGCAACAGGGCATTTCCGACCGTCAGTGCGAGGAGGTTGCCCCCAGTGGCGGAATAGCGGAAACGGATGCCGGGGAAGGTAGTGTGCTCCCAGTCGTAACGCTCCATCCTGGCCCTGAACCAGAACCAGTAGAGGCCGAGGGTGGGGATGGTCAGGAGGAGGGCAAGAAGATAGGCGCCCATCAGGTCGCTTCCTCTGCCGTCATAGGCCAGTGATCGGTTGCCAAAGTAGCTGTTGTTGCTCCAGAAGTCGCGCATCTTTACGTGGAATGTCGGATAGTAGAAACCGAGTGTGATAATTGTCAGCACCAGCCCACCCGCGTAGAGCTTGATCCCCGTCTTGAAGGAGCCGCGGAAGGAGAGGCGAATGCCACGCCACGAGGTTCTGCTAAGACGGTATCGCATAGAGCCGACCTTGGCTACGGCCAGCACCACCAGCGCGGACGGGTAGGCGAGGAGGAGAAAGATGGGATTGAGGTATTCCAGACCTATGATGACGCCGTACCCAACCACTACGATTACCATTGCCTTTGACCATCCGATGAGGAGTTCCTTCCCTGTGCCGTGAAAGGCGAAGCGCTCCCCCATAAGCTCACTCTGGCTCATGAGGTATTTGCGCACTGTTACCTTGCCCCAGAAGCGGTAGATGCCGAGGGTGAGGATGGTGTAGAGGATATTCAGGATGTAGATGCCGAAGAGGGTGGACGGAGTACCGTGAAAGGAGAGGTTGTAGATAGATGACTTCTTGGGAGGCGTGTTGGCGCCTCCCTCCTGCCCGGCGTCATTGGAGTGAGGGGAGTGAGGAGCAGGGTTGGCCGTTTGCTCCATGGGGCTTCCGATGGTCCCTTTCGACTTCTGGATCTCATGGGGGTTAGGAAGGCCATCCTCCTCTCCGGCAATAGAAAAACGCTCACCACACCTCGGGCACTTTACCTCTACCCCCTTTGCAGGTAACTTTGTATCATCGACCGCCCCCGAATGTGAGCAGTATGGACACTTAATCCGGCGTCTCGCCATTGTTGTAACCTCCCTATGAACACAGGCTACCCCCTCTATCGGCTCAACTCATCATCCGCTAAAGGGTGTAAGGTAGATTCAAGGGTGGCGAAGGGATTCACTCCTGCCCCCTGCCGTACCGTCACCCTACCTCGTTGTACTCCCGCAACCGGAAGGCCACCCCTATCTTCTCCTCAGCCAGACGCCTGCACGCCTCGACATCAAGGCCCGGTACGGCAACGACCGTCGCCGTCACACTGGCGATAGATTTCTTCGCCTCTCTCAGGAAGTCGATAATGGCGGGGAAGGAACGCTCACCGAAGGGGGTCTTTACAATACGCTGGTAGATGTCGGAGTCGGGGGCGTTGAGGCTCACCGATATGGCATCGACAAAGGGGAGTTCGGCCAGGATGTTCCTCTCGTAGACCAGGTTGGCAAGACCGTCTGTGTTTATCCGTATGGCGCACCCCATCTCCTTGAGGGCCGCGCCCACCTCCTTTATCAGGTCGAGACGCATGAGGGGCTCGCCGTAGCCGCAGAAGACGATCTCCCGGTAGCGCTGGGGATCGGGACCGATGGCAGCCAGAACGTCGCTCGCCGTCGGCTCATATCGGAGCCTCAGGTAGTGGCCCTTGACGGTGAAGGAGTCCTGCTTCGCGCAGAAGGTACAGAAGTTGTTGCACCGGTTGGTAATCCCCAGATAGAGGGAGTCCCGTATCGTGTAGGCGATCTCCGGTCTATGGTTCTGCTCCCCTATGGCGAAGAGCCCCTGGGCGTTCAGCGTGGTTATGCGAGCCACATCATCGAGGCTCAACCCCTTCAGCTCCGCTATACGCTTTGCCGTCTCTACAACATAGGACGGTTCGTTCCGCTTCCCACGGTGCGGTACAGGGGCGAGGTAGGGGCAGTCCGTCTCGACCAGCATCCTCTCAACAGGAACCTTTTTAACCACATCGTGAAGGGCCGTAGCCTTGGGGAAGGTGATGATGCCGGTGAAGGAGAGAAGAAGCCCCATGTCGAGACACTCCCTGGCCATCTCGTAACCACCGGAAAAGCAGTGGAGGACGCCGCCCGTCTCTCCCACTCTCTCCTCCTTCAGTATGGCGAGTGTGTCCTTGTCGGCCTCCCTCGTGTGAATGATAACGGGGAGGTTGAGGGAGGCGGCCAGCCGGAGCTGCCTCCTGAATACCTCCTGCTGGATCTCTCTCGGTGAGTTGTCGTAGTGGTAGTCGAGACCGGTCTCACCGATGGCGACCACCTTCTCACGTCTCGCCAGCGACTCCATCTGCCCGAAGGTCTCATCCCCCGCCAGACGGGCGTCGTGTGGATGGACGCCGATGGCGACATAAATATTTTCATGGCTCTCGGCAATCTTCAGGGCAGGATCAAAACCGCGTTCCTGATCCCAGCAGGCGACGGTAATAATATGCTCAACCCCCGCCGCACCTGCCCCCTTGATGACCTCCTCACGATCCTCTGCAAAGCGCTTGTCGTCGAGGTGTGCGTGGGTGTCGATCAGGAATGACGTTGCTTTAGACTCTTCCATAACCTCTTTAATATTCTCTCCTTGATTTTATTACTACAGGAAGGTGACTGGTTGAGAGAGGTAGGCCGCAGCCATATCGGTCGGACTAGAGACCGGCCTCTACCTTCGGGAAGAGGGGTTTGCCCCTCGCAATCGCGCCCCCCTCCTTCAGCCCTCCCCACCTGACCGCCTCGTCGAGGGTGGTGTCGCTAATCTCACCCTCTACCCCAAGCTGCCGCCACATCTCCTGCGCTGAGTGGGGGATGAAGGGATAGAGGTAGACGGCAACGATCCTCAAGCTCTCGGCAAGGGTGTAGAGGGTGACTGAGAGCTTCACAAGCTTTTTTTCTTTCCAGAGGTTCCACGGCGCCGTATCCTCGATAGAGCGGTTCGCGTCACCGATGACGTCCCACACCTTTCCAAGGGCGAGAGAGAAGCGGAGCCCCTCCATGGAGGCGTCATAGTCATTACCAGTCCCCTCCTCTACAAGTTGCCTGAGCTGCACCTCCCTGGCCGTATCAACTGCGCCGCCTGCACGCCAGACATCTTCGGGGAGGGTCGGGATTTTGCCCTCAAAGTATTTGTCTATCATCGCCAGCGTCCTGCTCAACAGGTTTCCCAGGTCGTTGGCAAGATTGCTGTTGATACGTTCGATGAAGCTCTTGATGGAGAAGTCGCCGTCACTGCCGAAGGGGACTCCGGCCATGAGAAAGTAGCGGAACTGGTCGAGGCCGAAGCGGTCAACCATCTCGTTCGGATCGACAACATTACCGACCGACTTGCTCATTTTCTCCCCCTCCACCGTCCACCACCCGTGGGCGAAGACGCGCTTGGGCAGAGGCAGACCGGCGGCCATGAGGAATGTGGGCCAGTAGACGGCATGAAAACGGAGGATATCCTTCCCGATGAGGTGTATATCCGCTGGCCAGTGAGGCATATCACCGGGATAGCCTGCTGCGGTGAGGTAGTTTGTCAGGGCGTCGAACCAGACGTAGACAACGTGCTCCTCGTCATCAGGCACGTGGATCCCCCACTCAAAGGTGGTCCTGCTGATGCTCAGATCCCGGAGTCCATCACGAACAAAGTTCAAGATCTCGTTCCTCCGGCTCTCTGGCTGGATGAAACCGGGGTTCTCCTCGATATGTTTGAGTAGCCGATCCTGATATTTTGACATTCTGAAGAAGTAGCTCGGCTCCTGCAGACGGTCAACCTCTCTCTTACAGTCGGGACACTTCCCATTGAGAAGCTGTTTCTCGGTCCAGAAGGTTTCACAGGGGGTGCAGTACCAGTCCTCATAACTGCCGAGGTAGATATCCCCTCCCTCCTTCACGACCTGCCAGATATGGTGGACGGCCTCTCTGTGACGCTCCTCTGTCGTCCTTATGAAGTCGTTGTTAGATATGTTGAGCTTCTCCCACAACCCCCTGAAACGCTCCACCACCTGGTCTGCCAGCTCGATGGGCTGGAGCCCCGCCGCCTCGGCGCTCTTCTCCACCTTCTGGCCGTGTTCGTCTGTTCCGGTAAGAAAGAGGACGTCGTCACCCTTGAGCCGCCTGTAGCGGGCGATAACGTCTGTGGCGACGGTGGTGTAGGCGTGACCGATGTGGGGAACGTCGTTCACGTAGTAAATGGGTGTGGTCACATAGAACTTCTTTTCAGCCATGTACCTCTCCACCCCCTTTGGCCGCAGGAGCGGAGGAGTTTCTCCCGCGACAGGGCCGTCCACTGCCCCCTCTTCTTCCCTTGCTGTGCTCGTAGGTGAGGCAGCACATGAGTCTGCCGCACACCCCGGAGATCTTCGCTGGATTGAGGGTCACATTCTGTTCCCGCGCCATCTTGACCGTCACGGGGGCGAATTCGGTGAGGAAGGTGGAACAACAGAGCTGCCGTCCACAGGGACCGATACCGCCGAGAAGCTTGGTCTCATCTCTCACGCCAACCTGCTTCATCTCGATCCTCGTATGGAACTCTGTCGCCAGATTCTTGACAAGCTCCCTGAAGTCGATCCTGCTCTCGGAGAGAAAGTAGAAGATGGCCTTACTTGAATCGAAGAGGTACTCAACATTGATGAGCTTCATGGGCAGCCTGTACCTGGCGATCTTCTCCTTGCAGATTCTGAATGCCTCATCCTCACGCTCTCTGTTGAATTCGAGCCGTTCAAGATCGTCCTCACCGGCAACTCTGATGACCCGCTTGAGGGACCTCCTTACCTCCCGCTCCCTCTTCTCAACAGGGTTGGAGGCAACGGTGCCGAGGGCCATCCCCCTATCGGTTTCGACTATGACCGCATCGCCATCTTTTACCTCCACTCCATTGCAGGCAAAGCTGTACACCTTACACGCCTTCTTGAATCTCACACTCACTACTGTCGGCATTATGAAGCCTCCTTAACCCGTATTATTCATGAATTGCCGTGATGATCGCGGAGCGGTTGGATTTACCAGGGGATTTTTGGCAGGCGTGCCGTACCAGTGGATACGGCCAACCGACAACAAATGCCTTGGTGGATTCAAGATCAAGCGAGGGCGCGAGCACATTTGTGAATAATGCGGGCTAAATAAGAGACTCGCTCTCATCATCAAACCCTGCCGGCGCCGCTCATCGACCGCTTCGCCAGATCCATAAAGAGCACCTCAAGGGTGAGCTGTTTATTGCCGTGCCGAGGCGGAAGGATGTCCTGCTCGGCCTGGCCTATCGCCTGGAAGGATTCCCATATGGAATCGAAGGTTTGTCCTGCACCCATTTTCTGAAGGGCATCCGACATATCGCTGTTCACCACCATCTCACCACACCCCTCTTGCTGGAGGGCGAGGTCCCTGTACCATATCTTCATTATCTCGAAGGCGTCGCCGATACTCTCCCCTCTGGCAATCTCATCGGCAAGGGTGAAGACGTCCATGACGTCACCGGAAGAGAGGGCCATCAATCCATCGATCACTTTTGTTCTCTCCTCAAAGAGGGCCTCATCCCACCCCTCCAGCGCTCTACCGAGGCTCCCGCCGCTCAATGCGGCAATGAGTCTGCACCGCTCAGGGGAGAGGGCCAGCCGTTCTTGTACGAGTTCCTCGACAACCTCAAACTTGAGGGGGCTGAAGTTGATTCGCTGACATCGGGAGAGGATGGTTGGGAGGAGAGCGGTCGCCTGGTTCACGATGAGGATAATCACCGTATCCGCCGGCGGCTCCTCCAGCGTTTTGAGAAAGGCGTTGGCGGTCTGGATGTTCATCTTTTCCGCTCCGTCAACGATACAGACCTTCTTGCCCCCATCGGCGCCGTAGGCAAGGCGGTGCTGGATATTCCTCACCTCCTCGATCCTGATTGTACCCGATACCATGTCTACCCCGCCCCCTTTAGAGTCGGGCTCTCTGGGCAGAACAACCATGACGTTAGGGTCGCCTCCACCGTCGATTCTCCTGCACGTCGGGCACGTACCGCAGGAGTCATCTACAACCTCGTTACAATTAAGCGCCTTGGCGAAGGCCTGCGCCGTCATCATCTTACCGATGCCACCGGGCCCGCAGAAGAGAAACGCGTGGGCTACCCGCTCCTTCACGGTGGCCCCCTTCAGGATCCCTATCTCACGATCATGGCCTATTATAGACGAAAAAGACATAATGAAAACTTCCTCATTGCAAAGTAACTGAACAGTTTGCCAGGGTGTTGTCCTCATGCCAAGCAGCAACTGATTGGATGGCGCGGGACCACAGATAAAACCGCTGAAGCTTATAAAAAGAGTGACAAACCATTTGCTCACACAAAGCCACAAAGATCACAGAGAGATTCGACAGAGGTTACCAAATCGATTTTCCGTGGCCACTTTGAATTGCTTCCATGAAGCCATTGGTTCCCGACGGGCATAATGCTGACTATATACACTTCCCCACGATACCGACTATCTCCTTGTGTATCTCCTCCACACTGCGGCTGCCGTCGATAACCTTCATTCGCCCCGGCTCCCGCCGTGCAATCTCCAGATAACCGTCCCTGACAGAGCGGTGAAAGTCGAGATCCTCCCGCTCGAAACGATCCTCTTGCGCGCCGCTCACCTCCTTGATCCTGCTCCATGCCCTGTCAAGGCCAACCTCAGGCTCGCAGTCGAGTAGTAGGGTAAGGGCAGGAGCGATATCGCCGACTGCCTGCCCGTTAATGGCAAGGACGGTTTCGAGAGCTATCCCCCTTCCATACCCCTGGTAGGCAACGGTTGAATCGGTAAAGCGGTCGCAGATTACAACGCTCCCGTCGGCGAGGGCCGGACGTATCACCTCTTCAATTATCTGGGCTCTGCACGCAGCGTAGAGGAGGAGTTCCGACAGGGGCGATATATCCATGTCGCCGCTCTGGAGGAGGATATCCCGTACCCTCTCACCGAGTCCGGTGCCGCCCGGCTCCCTCGTCGTTACGACCTCCCTGCCCTCTCCCTCGAGAAATGCCTTCAGCCGCCCCGCCTGTGTGCTCTTGCCGCACCCCTCAATCCCCTCGAATGTAATCAGTACTCCTTCGCCCAATCCGCCTCCTTAGGGTGTTATGTGGCAGTGCCGAGTTGGTTCCTTGCGATCAAATCAAGACGCAGCAAAAGGGCGTCAAGACGGAGACTTTTCCCTTTTCAACCCCTCCTTGATCGCCATTGCAATCTTCTCATTAATCCCTTCAACCGTCAAGAGTTCCTTAATAGAAAGAGACCTCATCCTCTCGACGTCACCAAAGCGCGTCAGGAGGGCCATCCTCCGCTTCGGGCCGATACCGTTGATCTCATCCAGAACCGAGGCAATGCCCCTCTTCCTGAGCTGCTTGTGGTAGGTGATGGCAAAGCGGTGAACCTCATCCCTGATACGCCTGAGGAGGAGATCGGGCTTTGCCCCCTCACGGAGCAGGATGGGATCCTTAACGTTGGGCAGGAATATCCGCTCACCCTTCCCCTTGTCGTTCGCTTGCCCTGCCCCTTTAACTCCGGCATTGCCATTGACCCTCTCCTTCGCGAGGGCGGCAACATGAACACCCTCTACCCCTAGCTCCTCCAGCACTCTGAGCGCCACATTGAGCTGTCCCTTGCCGCCGTCAACAAGGATGAGATCGGGCAACCCCCAGTCACCACCCGTGCGCCTGTACCGCCTCGACATGACCTCGTCCATCATGCCATAATCGTCCGGCCCGTCGCTCATCCTTATCCTGAAACGGCGATACCTCGACTTGTCAGGTGCGCCATCTACAAAAGTCACCATGGCGCCCACCGACAGGGTTCCTCCAATAGTGGAGATATCGAAGGCCTCTATCACCCTTGGCAGGCTCTTGAGGCGCAGCCGCTTCTGCAACGCCTCGACAAGGAGGGTATTCGTCTCCTCCTCCTCACCGCTCATATTCCTAAGGCTCTCCTCCGCATTGGCCATGGCCATTGCAAGGAGTTGCACCCGCTCACCCCTCCGTGGAACAACAATCCGCACCCTCCTCCCCTTCCTATCGGAGAGCCACTCCTCGACGCCAACTCTGCCCTCCAGAGTGTGAGGCACAACAACCTCGTCGGGGACGAAGGAGTCCCGCCGGTAGTACCGACTCAGAAAGGATGAGAGGAATTCGTCGAGCGGCACGATCCGCTCCTTGAAGGGAAAATCACGGCCCCCCACAACCCGCCCCTCACGTACCGACATGACCTTAACGAGAACTCTCCCACCCTCCTCAGCCACAGCAACAAAGTCGCGGTCGGCCGCCCCCTTGTGGGAGACAACCTTCTGCTCGCGGAGGGTCTCCTCCAGCGCGGCGACCTGATCCCGTATCGCCGCCGCTCTCTCAAAGGCCATCTCCCTCGATGCATCTTTCATCCTGCCCTTGAGCAGTGTAATGAGCCTCCGGTTCCTCCCCTCAAGAAATAGCGTAACGGAACCAACCATATCTCCATACTGCTCCTCCGAAATATAATCGACACACGGCGCAGAGCAGATTTTCATCTGATAGTCGAGACACGGTCTGACCCTGTTGCTAAATTCCGTCTTGCCACACGTACAGAGGGGAAAGAGGAATCTGATGAACTTGATCGTCTCCCGCACCTTCTGGGTGGAGACGTAGGGGCCGAAGTAGCGGCTGCCATCACTCTTCACGCGCCGCGTCACGAGAATTCTCGGGAAGGTATCGCTCATGGTCAGCTTGATGCTTACATAGCTCTTGTCATCTTTGAGGCGAATATTGTAGCGCGGCTTGTGGCGCTTCAGGAGGGTATCTTCGAGGATGAAGGCCTCCTTCTCATTGGCAGTTACCATGTAGTCGATATCGGCAACTCTGGCGACAAGAAAGCGGACCGTATACCGCGTATCGGACGTCCCGTGAAAGTATGAACGGACCCTGGCGCGAAGGCTCTTCGCCTTCCCGATGTAGAGGACCTCTCCCCCGTTCCCCTTCATCAGATAGACGCCCGGCAGTGTTGGGAGGGCCTTGAGTTTCTCTTCTGAAATCATGGTTTCAATGTACCACACTTTCATCCCCATACATTGCTTCCTGGAAGTGACAGTCTTCAACCTCTCCGCCCATATAATAGTTCGACTGGTAAAAAAATGGCGTTGTAAAAAGTCCGATCTACTGGGCCGAGCAATTTTTCAGACACTCTACATACCATCTGTATGCCTTCGTACCTGAAAAACTTCTACTCCTTGTATATCAGACTTTTTACGACGCCATCATGTCTAGCTTACACAAAAAAAAGGCCCCCGAAATAGTCCGGGGGCCTTTAAAAAGAGTGTTCAGTTACAAACTATCGGAACTAGAGGCTCTTGAGATAGCTGACGATTGCGTCGGCGTCATGTGCGGAGATACCGAGCTTCGGCATTGCCATGGGGAAGTTCTTGTACTTCTTTGCCGCGCCGGAACGACCGTTCATGATGGTGTCCTTGATAGGACCAGCATCGCCCTTGATGAAATCGCTGCCTGCAAGCTGTGGCGCCATGCCTGGCGTCCCCTGGGCCTTCTGGCCGTGACATGCCGAACACTTTGACTTGTAGATTGCCGCTCCGCCGCCAGCCATTGCAACGCTAGACATTCCAAAGATTACTACTGTGGCTACTGCTAATACGATTGTGCGCATACTGTGTACCCTCCTTTTGTTGTGTTAATGTGAGCGTTGATTATAGTTAATATCACTCTCTTGTCAAGCCTTTTTTACAGACTTCTCGATATACAACTTTTTCTCCACGCCTACATGGAAAGGGGCAGTCACTATTAATGGGCCTCTTCCAGCGCCCCGCCGATATACATCATGGCGAGGAGGGTAAAGACAAAGGCCTGAATAAAGATGACGAGGATGCCGAGAACCGTTGAAAAGGCCAGCATCGGGTAGGCGAGAGGCATGAGTATTAGAAGCACCCCAACTATCCTCTCATGGCCCATCATGTTGCCGAAGAGACGGAGGGAGAGGGAGAGGGGCCTCGCAAAGTGTCCGATGATCTCCAGAGGAAGCATGAGCGGGACAAGCCACCAGATGGGCCCGGTAAAGTGCTTGATGTACTTTATTCCGTGCTCCTTGAGTCCGATGATATGGGTGGCGAGAAAGACCATGATCGCAAGACCTGCCGTAGAGTTTAGGTTAGCCGTTGGCGGCAGGAAGCCTGGCACCATCCCGAGGCCGTTCGCTACCAGGATGTAGATGAAGAGCGTAACAATGAAGGGGAAGTACCTCTTCCCCTTCGACCCCATTGTCTCCTCTACGAGCCCTTCAAGGCCTACCAGGATCTCCTCCAGTATACTCTGAAAAGGTCCGGGCAGCAGGGACCACCTCTTCGACATGATGAATGAAAAGATGGCTAGGGCCAGAATGATGTAGATCATTATGGCCGTATGAGCTTCAAGACCAAAGGCTGGTAGTATGATATGGTGCATCAAAGGCCCCCTTCTTTGCGTTATAGATTAAAAAGATGATGGTAACTGCCGATGTTACGGTGAAGCCGAGGAGCAGGCACCACGGGTTGACGACCTCTCGAATGACGAGGAAACCTATCACCCCTATCGTTATCCCGAACCGAAGGTAGTAGCGCATGACGGTAAAGTGCCCTACCCTCTTTACTCTCCCTCCTACACCACGTTTAATTGTCCACCATAGCCCGAGAAGGTTAACAAGAGCCAGCAGCCACCCCACAAGCAAACCAGAGAAGAGCGCAATATCCACCAGGGTGGATGCAAGGAGCATGACGGAGAGCAGGATTACATTGACTCTACCGACCCTTACGATGAAGGGCTCAAAGATTCCCCTTTTTGCTGCAATAGCCATTTAAGAACCGTATCTCTTAACAAGTAGATATATGTTCCTGAAACCTGCCGCTATCCCAAGAACCATAAAAATCAGTGTAAAAATCGGGGAGGTTTCAAGGTAGCGGTCAAGGTAGAATCCCATAGCCAGCCCGATAAAGGTGGCGATAACCATGGAGAAGCCGAGGGAGGCGAGGAGCGCCATACCCTTCAGAAAGCCCTTATTACCCCCCTCTCCGTCTTCCATCCTAACGATAACCGCCGATAGTCATTAACATATACAAGCGCTCCAAGTCAACAGCTTTTCGCCCCATGACGGTCTGCCGGAGAGATCGGGCCTGCCGGGAGCGCTCTGTGACACGCGGGAAGGATTCAGAAGCCCGCTCTCTCATGCCCCTCCGTGGCACTTCTTGTACTTAATACCGCTTCCACAGGGACACGGTTCATTGCGGCCCGGTCTCTTCTCTCCCTCAACGGGGCAGAGATTTGGCGCACTCTGCGCGCACTGTTCCCTTATCTGCCGGATAACATGCCCGGCTGCCTCATCTATGGTTGCGCATCCGTCGTCATAGTGGCGCTGACTGACCACCCGCTCCGCCTCTATTGCGTCATCCACCGTCTTCTCATCCATATCCGACGTGACCGCCGCATCGATAATTCGGCAATACCCCTCCTCATTGCTCTTGATTGCAGGTGATCCGAGTTTGTCACAGTGGGGGGGGCGGATATCATCCCCACCTTGCGAAGGGCGTGATGGGTGAATCAGGCACTCTCCGCTCGATGAGAGGAAGAGGCACTTGAAGGCGAACATGGCCCGCAACTCTATCCGAAGGGCGCCATTCGCCGTCTCCACCTTTTCAACTGTGACATTATACCGGTCAGGCATCCCGAAGAGGAGGCGGTTGGGCGACTCACTCGTTATGTACCTCGACGTGATCCGCTCGGCCCTGCTCTCAATCCCCCGCGCCACCTCCCTCTTAAAGTCGTTGAGCCGCGAGAGACCGTCTCTCTTCACCATGCTATAGATGATAATGCCCCACCACGGCTCACAACACCTGCCGCCGCATCGTTCTACACAAATTATTGATAGACTGGGATCATTATGCATCGCTCATACCGTTTCTCTGGCTCCGCTATTTAATATCGACCGCCTTTATAAGGACAGGAAAGGGAAAGCGTACCCCGTGGTGTGGCTCAAACTCCCCCTTCGGGAGATAGTACCACTGATTGGGCTCCATTGTGCCAAGTGTGCCGGAGTGGCGGGGGAGCTTTTTCGGATCGAGACCAGCCTCGATGAGGGGGGCGGCATTCACAAAGTCGATTACGTCCTCCTTGCTCTTCGCAGGGTCGATGGCGTAGTGGGTCATGTGACCACCCTTGCCAAGATTGACCTGAAAACAGTAGGCGCCGCTTACCCCCGACAGGTCTATGGCCGTCTGAGGCCGCTTGTCAAGAAGGTTGGCAAAGGCGCTGACCTCCGCCGCAACGGTAGCTGCCTGATCGCCTCTTCCCGCCAGGGCTGTTGTGGAGTTAAGCAGAGGTAGTATAATTCCCATTACAATAACTGCAAGGTGTACGGCACGGCTCTTCATATCTTCCCTCCTCTATCATTATTGTTGGAGAGAAATATATCATTCAACTCGGGGGGTGTCAAAGAGGGATTGGAGGAGTGGAATAGTGCGGCTTGGAGGGTGTTGCCGCGATTGTACGCTTTGTCCGGCTCATAATT
>JBHHTR010000023.1:0-17125 GCA_046753505.1 Thermodesulfobacteriota bacterium | reverse complement strand
GGCTCTTCATGGTCGCGGATATGTCGAGGGGCGTGGCGGCCACCTTTAGCCGCCTCTCTCCACGTTCTGCCCAGTAGACATGCTCATCGAGGGAGTGGGTAATTATGCAATTTAAGTCGCTGGTCAGGAGGAGGCACCTGTCCGAAAGAGCCTTGATTTCGAGGGCCTCTTCGTCATCTAGAACCCTCTCCTGAAGCTCCTCCAGCAGCGAGGCGAGCTGGACTAGGGGCCGGGCCAGACGGTTCTCTACAAAACCGGCCTCCCTTATCCTCACGGGCGACTTCTCTAGCTTCCCGGAAAGCTCAGCGAAGAAGTGATCGCCCGCCTTCCGTGCCTCTTGAACCATTGAGTCGATGAGGAGCAGATCCTCCTCCTTCACACTCCTCAACCGAGGGAGGAGCCCTTTCTGAGCAGGAGAGATGATGGCGTCGAGGAGGTACTTGAGGCGATAGTTTGAGACCTCCAGACCGAGATAGGTAGAGGCCACCGACTCGAGCTCGTGGCCCTCGTCAAAGATGACGGCATTGAATGAGGGGAGTATGTGCCCCCCTGACGCGATATTGGCGAAGAAGAGGTGATGATTGGTGACGAGGATCTGTGACTTTTTCTCAAAGCGCCGCGCCTCCTGATAGAAGCAGTGTTCGTAATAGCGGCACCTCTTCCCGAGACAGAGGTCGCCCTCTCTTCGTACCTTCTGCCAGAGCCGTGGGGATGGTTCCGATGGCAGGTCGGAGCGGAGCCCGCTCTTCGTGGTAAACTGCCAGAGTAGAAGCTCCTCGAACTCCTGCCCTTCATGTTGTTCAAAGAGACCCATATTGCGGCATTGGTTGAGCCGCCTCTGACAGATGTAGTTCTCTCCACCAACACAGAGGGCGCAACGGATGTCGGCGCCGAGGGTCTCTATCACAAAGGGGATATCCTTCTCGAAGAGTTGCCGCTGGAGCGCCTTCGTGTAGGTCGATACAACGACTCTCCTGCCCGGTCCGGCCCACTCTATGAAGGGGACGAGGTAGGCCATGCTCTTGCCGATCCCCGTCCCAGCCTCTACAACGATGTGACTGCTGTCGGCAATGGCCGCCTCCACACCCTCAGCCATCTCAAGCTGGTGGGGCCGCTCCTCAAAGCCGTGGAATTTCCCGGCGATCACCCGGAATGCCTCCTTCACCGTCATCAAGACAGGATAGCCTTAAGAGGCAAAAAAATCCAGCGACAATAAGACCCTCTCAGGGGCATTCCGTTCTTCTTTAAACTCTTTATCAGTAGTGTCCGGTAAAAACTCGGAAATTAGTGCATAAACGGGGCAATCATCTGGTCTATTTTTTGCCCGGACAGCATTCAAAACCCCTTAAAATAGCTATAAGAGCCTATTTGTACAAAAAAAAGGAAGCTCTTACGATTTCAGAAAAGTCTCTTTTAAATTGAGATTCAGGTTTGCCCGGACAGCATGTCTTGCCAATGCCTAACCTCTTGAAAAATAATCAATTTATTTTTATCAACAAGGCTTTACCGATGAACTTGAAAGTTTAACCGGACACCAGTGACTCTTTATGTTATCGCTAAAAATGGAATAGTCCTGCGAAAAGAGGCCTCAAATTGAAGAGCTGCCTCAGATATGATATTCACACAAAGCCGCTAAGCTCGCCACGGCAGCCCGCTTTATTCATTTATTGCCGGTTGCATAATGACTGTTGCGTCTCCTTTTTCCACTTGAGCGCTACTTTTCTGCATTATTTTATTGAATCTTTGAATCAGGACTTGATTACTCCTCAATAGGTGTGATAACTTTTCCGTTAAGAGCCTCTGATGGAATCGAATCGGCTCTTCCCGGTTGCAAGCTTTTGCTCCACCCCTGTTGTAGGGGTGATTGTTAAGTAAGTCAAGGATGATTTGTTTTAACATATGATGCAGACCAGGGCTACAAAGCTGCTCTCAATAGAAAGCAGACCTTTGATTCTTGCGGCTCTCTCGGTATTTCTTGCCGAGACCTTCATCATGTTCTTCCTTTTTGACTACCTGCCGACGCTCCCCATCCATGTTACGGCTCATATCGACGCTCTCCTGCTGACACTCATTGTAGCTCCAATACTCTACACAGTCTTGTAAAACCTGCTGCAGGTCGCGTCAGGGAGGCTACGTCAACCCTATTTCGTCTCTTCATTATCGTGGCTGTCTCGATCTTTATTGCCGAGACCTTCATCATGCTCTTCCTTGTCGACTACCTCTCGTCGCTGCCCCTCTACATGAAGGCCCTTATCGACGCCCTGGTGCTGACATCTATTGTCGTCCCCCTCATCTACTTCCTTTTTGTCAGGTCGGTAGCCCATCTTGAGCCTCCTCTGGAGGAGGCTGTCTTTACCCCCCTTCGGTTCTCCGTCGTAGTAACAGTGCTGATATTCTTTGTCGAGACCTATGTTATGCTCATCCTTCCCTACGTGCCGCCTCTCCCCGCCTCTCTCTTGCCGCTGCTGGACGCAGCCCTGCTAACTCTCCTGATCTCTCCACTACTCTACTTTTTTATGGTGAAACCGTTAACGGTGGAGGTAAGAACGCGGAGGCGTGTGGAGGAAGAGTTGCGGAAGGCTCACGATGATCTTGAAGAGCGGGTAAGGGAACGTACAGCCGACCTTTCCAGGGCCCAGGAGATAGCCCATCTCGGTAGCTGGAATATGGAGCTGACGAAAGGTGAGATGGAGTGGTCCGATGAACTCTACCGGATTCTTGAAGCAGTTCCAGGGAAGAACCGTCCGTCATACGACTCACTCCTTGCTAAAGTACATGATGACGACAGGGCGATGGTGGAGGACGCCTTTAAAGCGGCTCTTAAGGAGCAGAGACCCTATGAGATTGCCCATCGCCTTGTGATGCAAAACGGGGAGGTCAGGCATGTCTACGAGAAGTGTGAGGTTACCTGTGATGAAGAGGGGAGGCCGACATACGTCACCGGCACCGTTCAGGATATAAGTGAGCGCATGAGGGTGATGGAGGAGGTAAGGGAGAGCCAGCAACGACTGAAAGCAATACTGGATAACTCTACGGCGGTCATCTATCTCAAGGACAGGGAGGGGAGATATCTCATAATCAATCGTCGTTACGAAGAGCTCTTTCATCTTAAACAGGATGATATCGTCGGCAAGAGCGACTACGATTTCTTTCCCGATGATGTTGCCGCCCTCTTCAGGACCAATGACCTCCGGGTGATTAGCGAGAAGAAACCCGTTGAGTTTGAGGAGGAGGTCCCCCATGACGATGGCAACCACCACTATATTTCGATCAAGTTCCCCATCTTCGATACTGCGGGTGAGGTCAGTGCGATATGGGGTATCTCTACCGATATTACCGAGCGCAAGCTGGCGGAAGGAGAGCTTATCAATTCAGAAGGCCGCCTGAGGGCTGTGCTGGAAACGGTAGGAGAGGGGACCGTAACTATCAACTCAAAGGGCGTCATAGTTATGGTCAACAGGGAGATCCAGAATATATGGGGCTATGAGCAGGAGTATCTAATTGGCCGGAATGTAGATATACTCATGCCTTACCACTACCGGAAGCTTCACGGGGATGGGTTGAAACGCTTTGTTGAGTCAGGGGTTGCTCGCATACTGGGAGAACGGTTGGAGTTCGAAGGCCTCCGCAGGGACGGGTCGACCTTTCCGCTGGAGATCTGCATCAAAGAGACGATGATTGAAAATGAACTCTTCTTTACCGCAGCTCTGCGCGATATAAGCGACCGCAAGGAGGATGAGAAGGAGAGAGAACGTCTCCAGACCCAGCTCTTCCAGGCCCAGAAGAGAGAGGCAATAGGGACACTGGCGGCAGGGGTCGCCCACGATTTCAATAATCTCCTGACCACCATCATCGGCTACACCGAGCTTGCATTGCTGAAGCTGGATGAAGAGGCTCCGACCTACAAGGAGTTATCACTTGTAAAGCAGGCTGGCAACCGGGCCGCAGACCTTACCCGTCAGTTGCTACTCTACAGCCGCAAGCAGGCGATGGTCTACACCGTCTTCAATATAAACGATACCGTAGAGCGTTTATTAAAGATGATTCATCGTCTCATAGGTGAAAATATCGTAATTGAAACCAGCCTTGCCCCCGACCTTAGCTATGTTAAGGCAGATGAGGGAAACATTGAGCAGGTATTTATGAACCTTGCCGTTAATGGAAGAGACGCCATGTCCGAGGGTGGAAGACTGACCATAACCACCGTAAATAGAACGATAGATGGGGAGTATTGTGAATCTTCCGCCTATGCCGTCCCGGGCAGCTTCATCAAGATATCTGTGTCGGATACTGGAACCGGCATGGATGAAGAGACCATTCAACATATCTTCGAGCCCTTTTTCACTACAAAGGGTTTAGGGAAAGGCACAGGTCTCGGCATGTCTGTTGTCTACGGTATAGTCAGAAAGCACAAGGGGTGGATAGATGTGGCAAGTACGTCAGGGGAGGGAACTACATTTGATATCTATCTGCCGGCTTGCCAGGAGAGTGTTGCAGAGGTCGAAGAGGAGAGCGAGTCTCTGGAGGAGTGCCGGGGGAGCGGCGAACGGATTCTCCTGGTCGAGGATGAAGAGGGGGGCCGTGAATACGGCGTCACCATTCTCGAAGCGAACGGCTATCGAGTGACTGAGGCCGATAGCGCGGAGGAGGCCATAAGCATCTTTGAGAGAGAGAAGGGCGCATTTGACCTTATCTTTAGCGACGTTGTCCTTCCCGGACAGGATGGCGTCGTGCTGGTTAATGAACTGCTGGCTATCAAAGCTGACCTTAAGGTACTCATGTGCAGCGGCTATACCGATGATAAATCGCAGTGGTCTGTTATGCAGGAGAGAGGGTATCCGTTCCTGCATAAACCGTATACAATAGCCGACCTCCTGAAAACGGTGAGCGCCATTGTGCGCACATAGCCATCGGAAAGGCCGTCTCGCGGAATCTCCCATGGAATGTCCACGTAGCGCGGCAGGACTGAATTAATCAGCCCTGCCCGAATCAGCCTGCACTGCCCTTCAACCTCTTTGCCTCTTCACACTCTTCGGACTCCGCCTCTGCCTGTTCGGTGCGGTTGCGGCCCCTATCCTTGGCCCTGTAAAGTGCCTTGTCTGCGCTGGCGATGAAGCTGTCGCTATCGCTTCCTCCATTCCACGTTGCGATGCCCTGGCTCACTGTAATCTCTATGTGGTGTCCGGCGGCGAGGATGTCCATTGATTCGATTGCGGCCCTGACTCTCTCCGTCACCTCTAACGCCTCATCTCTCCCTACGCCGGGGTAGAGGATAAGGAACTCCTCTCCACCTATGCGTCCAAAGGAGTCATAGTCCCTCAGCCTTGAGGTGATCTGTTTTGTACAATCACAGAGGACTGTATCTCCGGCGCTGTGACCATAGGTGTCGTTTATCTTTTTGAAGTGATCAATGTCGAGGGAGGAGATCGTGAGAGGGCTATCCTCTCTTGTCGCACGGGACATCTCATGGTCAAGTTGTTCAAGGATAGCGCGTCGGTTGAATATGCCGGTAAGGGGGTCGCTCCTTGACAGCAGTCGCAGCTCCTCCTTTGCGGTAAGCAATTGTGACTGTAGCTCTATGATTCGACTTCCGGCGCCAAGACGGCACTTCAACTCCTGCGGGTTGTACGGTTTTGTAACGTAGTCGTCGGCGCCGCACTCCATTCCTGTTACTATGCTCTCTGCGTCCCCCTTTCCGGTCAGAAGAATAAGGAATGTATACTCTTCCCTGCTCCTCTCCATTCCACGGACCCTGCGGCATATATCCGGCCCATCCATCTCCGGCATCATCCAGTCGAGGATCGCTATATGGGGGGCGTCAGGCTCCTTGAGTATCCTCCACGCCTCTCTTCCATCACAGGCGGGGATGACCTCATAGCCCCATTTTCTCACTATGGCGCTCACCATACGACGGGTAGTGTTGTCATCTTCTGCAATAAGCACTCTCATAGCCGTACTCCTTTCAATTGCCAATTGTCAATTCTTGATCCCTCAAATTCTATTCCTGCCTTCACTTCCTTTTCACCCCTGCGCTTTAATCTTCCCCTCATCGGCCCTCTCTGCGGCAATTGATTTATTCAGTTGTTCAAAGGCTTGCTCAAGAGCCGGAACAAGGGCGGCGCACTGCTCCATATCCGACTCTTTACCTGCTGTCTCCACTTGAAGGGCGGCCTCCTGGAGGGCTGTTGCGCCTACATTGGCGGAGGCTCCCTTGATGGTGTGGGCCAGACGCTCGGCAAGGGGCGGCTCTCCACCCTCTATAGCCTCCTTGAGGGCGGCTATCTGGCCGGGCAGATCCTCCATGAAGCCGTCAAGGATCTCAACCGCCATCTCTTCATCACCCATCATCCGGTCGATGAGGACGGTCATGTTGAAACTCTCCTCCACCTCATCTGGAGGCTCCTCTAATGGCATCTTCAAAACAGAACTATCCTCCTCTGCAGGGGTACTCTCTCTGGAGAGCCATCTTTCAAGGGTTGCGGCCAGAGTTGCAGGATCGACGGGCTTTGCGATATAGTCGTCCATTCCGGCCTCCAGGCACGCCTCACGATCCCCGGTCATGGCGTTTGCAGTCATGGCGATAACGGGTATTTCATGGTTTAAAACGGCGGAAGCTGCTCTACGTATCTCATGGACAGCCTCGTAACCGTCCATGACAGGCATCTGACAGTCCATGAGCACAAGGTTGTACCCATGACACTCCAAGGCCTCTACCGCCGCCTGCCCGTTTTCCGCAATATCGACGGTGTAGCCGAGCTTCTCCAGGATCTTTCTGGCCACCTTCTGGTTGGTCAGATTGTCCTCCGCCACCAGGATATGGCCCGTCTGCAACCTCTTCTCCTTGATGGTGTGTCCCGTTACGATGGCGCCCCGGTCGCTCCCCTTGCCGCCACTCTCATTATAGACGGTGACGAGACAGTCGTAGAGGTGGGACTTCTTTACCGGTTTTGTCATGTAGGCTGCAAAGCCGATCTCTTCGGCGGCGGCGTCCCCCCTCATTCCCATGGAGGTCATCATGATGAGTTGTGTGCCGTCGATTGCCTTGTTTGCCTTTATCCTTCTGCCGAGGGTTGCCCCATCCATGGCGGGCATCTGCATGTCGAGGATGGCAATGGAGAAGGGGTCTCCCTCATGTGCTGCGCGGCTGAGTTGCGCCAGGGCCTCCTCACCGTCTTCCGCCTCTTCATGACGGCACTTCCAGGAGTCGAGGAGGAGCTCAAGGAGGCGGCGGTTTGTGGCGTTGTCATCGACAACGAGGATCCTGGCTCCCCGTATGTCGTGCTTCGGCTCGTCATCTTCCGTCTCAATCTCGCTCTGTTTTTCAAATCGTGCTGTAAACCAGAAGGTGGAGCCTGCCCCCACAACGCTCTCGACACCTATCTCACCGCCCATCAACTCTGCAAGTTGTTTTGATATGGAGAGTCCCAGCCCGGTGCCGCCGTATTTGCGTGTAGTGGACATGTCGGCCTGACTGAACTCCTCGAAGATTGCGCTTCGCCTCTCCTCCGGGATGCCTATGCCGGTGTCGGTGACTTCAAAACGCACCTTGACCTGCTCATCCGCCTCATGATCAAGGCTCACTCTGATGCTGATCTCCCCCTGGGCGGTGAACTTTATGGAGTTGCCCGTCAGGTTGGTGAGTATCTGGCGCACCCTGCCGGGATCGCCCTTGATATGGGATGGAACGTCAGCCTCGATGAGACATATGATCTCCAACCCCTTCTTCTGGGCCTGCATGGCCAGAAGGTCGCACATATCCTCAACCACTCCTCTCATGTCAAAGGGGATCTCCTCCAGCTCCATCTTCCCCGCCTCGATCTTGGAAAAGTCGAGTATGTCGTTGATGATGGTAAGGAGGGCGTTGGCGCTGTTGTTGACCGTCTCGGCAAACTCGCGCTGCTCGGGCGTCATATCGGTCTCCAGGAGAAGGCCGGTCATCCCTATTACGCCGTTCATGGGAGTCCGTATCTCGTGACTCATGTTGGCTAGAAACTCGCTCTTGGCGCGGCTTGCAGCCTCGGCACGCATGTTGGACCGTACAAGCTCTCGGCGATCTTCATTGAGCTGACTGTTGAGGATCAAGAGCTCCTCCCTTATCTCCTCCTGCTCTTTTTCATGGCGCTTACGCTCCGTTATATCCCGAATGGTGCCGCTCACATATGTCTCCCCGCCTACGACGAAAGAGTTGAGAATAAGCTCAATCGGGAAGCACTGACCGTCCTGGCTCTCTCCCTCTACCTCTACGATCTTTCCCTGTATCCTGGTCTCACCGGTCGTAATAAAGCGGGTGAAACCGGCGTCATGAGCGCCGCGATAGCTCTCAGGTATCATATCTGTAAGATCCCTTCCAGCAAGTTCACCGTGGCCGTAGCCGAACATCTCGTCAGCGCTCCTGTTGCATTCGATGATAGAGCCTCTGCTGTCTACTATGACGATGCCATCAAAGGCCGTTGCATGGATCATGCGAAACTTGGCCTCGCTCTCCTCCATCATGGATGACAGTTTTTTTCTAGCTTTAATATCCTTTTTCAGGTGTAGCACAATAATGAAGGTGCCGAGAAGTATTGCTATCAGCGCCGATACTGTCAGCCTGAACCTGGTGAACGCCTCGTCGGCCAGCGCCTGAGTCACCACGTCCAGTCTGCCGTAGAGATAATTCTCAACCTCCTTGAGCAGTTCAATCCTCCTGGTGGTTGTGTCAAACCATTCATCGCCGGTCACACCGCCAAGATCGCCGACGCCTGACAGAGCGATCTTCCTGAGGCGCATTACCTCATCGACGACCCTGCCCGTAACTGTTGCTGAGTAGAATGATCGCAGTTCACCGTCTGCGGTATGGAGAAAGAACTCGTATAGATGCTCCTCTACCGATATGAGAGTTATGAACTTATCAAATGTTGCCGAGTCGAAGCGGCCCTCAGTAAAGCCGATGGCGCCTACGGCACGCTCCTGTCCGGCATGCTCCTTCAGATGAATGAGGCTTACGTAGGATGTCAGGAGGTGCGTTACCGTCGGCGAGGCCCTGGTCATGCCGATATGCTCTATCAGGCTGAAGAGGATATCGATGACCGCCGTGTAGCTGGAAAACGTTGCATCACGGCTTATCGTCGCTGCGTCAACATTGGTGCGGATCTCCGCAATAATATCCACACCAATGGCGGTTTGCTCCAGCGCCTTTATTACTTTGCCGTCCTCTTCTACCGAACGTATGGTTGCAAGGCTCTCGAGTGTTCTGTTCAATGCGTTGTCGGTGTTGAGGCGCTGAGACGCCATCCTCTCATTAAACTGCTCTCCACCCGACGTCAGGTAGGCGGTCGTAAGACCACGCTCTATCTGGATGCTGTCGACAAGGTTGCCAGCATCCAGGGCAAGTGCAACCAGGCTGTGCATCCTGTTCAACTCATGAGCGGCATTGCGATGTCTTATGGCTGTGGCTCCGGAGTACCAGATAAGCCCCAGTAACGGCACCGCCACCACCGCTACTATCCGCAGAAATATTCCCCTCTCCTTTGTTTTCGCCATATTGCCCATCAACTGACGCTCCTCCTTATCCCTCTATTTATCCCGTCGCCCTCGTTCTTCTCTTCCGACCATTGTGAGCCTGCGAGATGACTCAGCATTCCTGCCAGGACTTTTATCCCCCTATATCGGAGAGGGCCCATGAATACTTTAGGGAAGGTCTTATTAATTCAGACTTTCCCGCGACACATGGAAGTGTCGCCATTTTCTGTGGCGGTAAGCCATTAAAAATGTGAGAAAAATAAAATCGCACTTTTATTTTTCGTCCTCTGAATAGTTCATGGATGAATTATTCAGAGGTTCCTTAATAGAGGAAGGGGCCGTTCAATGCTACTCCCTCTCCCGTAAGGGGAGAGGGCCGGGAGAGGGGGGAGGTGAAATGTCTGTAAGAAATAGTGCTAAAGGGTTTGATGGGGCTACCGATATAAAATCATGTTTATGGTGAAATGCAGCAAGTCATCTATGGTTCTGAAGAGTGAATAAGTCAATGGAGGTGATTTTACGGCTCTTTTAGGGAGGGGCTGGATGGTATTCCACCAGCTATTTTATGGACTTTATAACAGCACGTCGTACAAGGGGGGGGTCTATGCAACGGCTTGACGATCTAAATATCAGAACAAAGCTCTTTGCTGGTTTTGGAACACTACTCATACTACTCTGCATCATTGGTGGATATACCATAAAGAGTTCAGGCGCGAGCTACAATCAGGCACGGGTGCTTCATGACGAGCTCGTGCCGATAGTAAATAACAGCAATAGACTCAAGATGGCTGTTATCCAGGTACAGCAGTGGTATACCGACTCTAGCGCAACCGGTTGGAGTGACGGCATTGAAGAGGCGGGGAAGTGGCGAAAGGAGTTCAAGACGGCCTACAACGAGATGTGGAATTCGGTAGAGAGTGACGATCCGTTAAGAGGTAAGCTCCAGGAGATAGGAGCCTCATTCGATGCCTATTTCGCGATGGGTGGGAAGATGGCTGCCGACTATATTGATAGTGGTAGGGAGGCCGGGAACAAGACGATGAAGGAGTTTGACAGCTACGCCGAGGATATCAATAAGAAGGTCGATGCTATTGTAGTAACACATGACGCAGAGTTCAATGCCAGTATTAACGATATATTAGGCGCTTCCAGGAGGAGTAGGGGGATCGCTGTAGTGGTTCTAGCTATCTCCATCATGATGGGCCTCATCCTGGCTGTCCTTATATCTTCAAAAATTTCGAAGCCCCTTGCCATGGTGAAGGAGGTTGCAGAGAAGATTGCCGATGGAGATCTGACTGTAGACACCACTACGGCACAGATGGGCAGTGATGAAACAGGGAGACTCATGACTACGGTGGCGAGAATGAAGGATAGTCTGGCCTCGACCGTCATGCAGATCTCGGATGTTACAGACCATCTTGCCGCATCGTCTGAGGAGCTTTCGGCATCGTCATCACAGATCGCAAGGGGAGCGGAGGACCAGAGTGAGAAGACATCCCAGGTGGCTACAGCCTCAGAAGAGATGAGTTCTACAGTTATTGACGTTGCCAAGAGCGCCTCCGGCACAGCAGAAGCCGTTACCAAGGCTAACAGCGCCGCTATGACGGGCGGGAGCATCGTTTCTCAAACTATTGACAGCATGAACGAAATATCGTGTACGACGCAGGAGTCGAGCAGGACAATAGCGGCCCTGGGTGAGCGGTCGCAGGAGATAGGGAAGATTATCAAGGTAATCGAGGATATTGCAGAGCAGACCAACCTCCTCTCCCTCAATGCCGCAATTGAGGCGGCGAGAGCTGGCGAGCAGGGGAGGGGCTTCGCCGTAGTGGCCGACGAGGTCAGTAAACTGGCGGAGAGAACCTCCCGTGCCACCAAGGAGATTGGGGTGATGATAACGGCCATGCAGGAAGATACCGGTAAGGCCCTGGCCAGCATGGATAACGAGGTAAAAGTTGTAGCGAGCGGCGTTGAACTTGCGAACAGCGCCGGCGATGCGTTGAATACAATTGTCTCTGAATTTGAGAATATCAATGGCATGATACAGCAGATTGCGGCAGCAGCCGAGCAGCAATCGACTGCCGCCGGACAGATAAGCGCCGATATTGAGACAGTCGCCGTTGTAACGAGGGAGACGGCCACCGGCGCCGGAGAGATTGATAAGGCCAGCAATGAGATTGCGGAGCTTGCGTCATCGCTGCAGCAAACGGTCTCCCAATTCAAGGTTCCTGCCGGTAAAGGTGAGGCGCCCGTGATTCATCACGACAATGTGATACCCATGGAGATAGCCGAACGGAAGATGGCCGTATAGTGAGGAAAAGGTGGCGCCATGGAGTGCGTCATACTCTATCTAATGAAAGGTTTGGTCTTTTGAAAATGACAAGAATGGTAGCCCTATATGTAATGACTGTGTTGTCACTCCTCCTCATCCATCAGGAAGGGTGGGCTAGTGAGGCCGTTCAGGTCGCAAGTGGCGACGGGGAGATATATCACTCCCTCGCCGGGAAGAAGTCGACAGGGGTGATGAATAATATTACCGAAAGGTTAACCTTCGGCGGACTCCTGGAGGTTGAGGCCTCTCTGGCAGACGACAGCAGCGCAGGAAAGACATCGGACGTCACCCTTGCCACTGTAGAGGTGGGTATCGACGGAGAGTTTAACGACAATATTGCGGGACACATCCTTCTCCTCTGGGAGGAGGATGCAACGGATCCCCTGGCCCTCGATGAGGGCGCCCTCACCATTACCCTTAAAGAGGGCTTCTCGCTGGTCGCCGGAAAGATGTACCTTCCCTTCGGGGTCTTCAACTCCCACTTTGTTTCAGACCCCCAGACTCTCGAACTGGGAGAGATTAACGAGAGCGCTCTCCTTCTGACCTACGAAAGGGGCGCCTATGAGTTATCTGCCGCTATCTTTAACGGAAGCGTTGACCGGGCAGGAGAGGATGAGATCGTCGATTACATTCTCAGTATTACAGCGTCACCGGCTGAGTGGCTGACCCTTGGGGTCTCCTATCTCTCCGATCTCTCCGATACGGATGGCGACTTCACCAGCCTTGGGGCCAGTGGTACAAAGATCTCTCACATTGTTGCCGCCTACCACCTCTCTGGGAGCTACCATCGGGACGCTATTTCGGTTGAGGCCGAGGTTGTCGGAGCAGTCGAGTCCTTTGATACGGCCGATGTTCCAACTGGAGACAAGCCGTTCACCTACAATATCGAGTTTGCCTATGAAGTGGAGGAGTCATGGGCGGCGGCGGTCAAGTTTGAAGGTAACGACGGCTTTACCTCCTTCCCTGAAAGGCAGTACGGCATTGCAACTTCATACGGTCTCTTTGAGCATACCACCATCGCTGTCGAGTACCTCCACGGAGAGTTCAATAGCGGCGCCGACAGGGATATGGTGACAGCTCAACTGGCCTTTGAGTTTTGATGGGAGCCGTAATCAGTAAGCTCTATTGACGAAATAGTGGAAGGGAAGAGATACACTTATGCAATCCAATTCAAGTTAGCAGGTTTTATGGTGTCGGGTTCGATGCGGTATAGAAAATAATTAATTATTCTACCAAATAACATGGAGGAGATTAATATGCACTCACTAAGTTCCAAAGTAATAGTACTTGTAGCTCTCTTTGCCTCATTCATGGCGGCCAGTGTAGGGATCACATTCTACATCCTCTCCTCTCAGTCGTTGGATGCCCGCGTTATCGATATTGCCGGCAGACAGAGGATGCTGACTCAGAAGATGACAAAGGAGGCCTTTGCCCTTCTTGCAGCTCTGGAAAGAAAGGGGGATGTTGAGGCTGTGCGCAGCGCACTCAGCAAGACCGTTTCACTCTATGACAGGAGCCTCAACGCATTGAAGGACGGTGGAACAACTCTGGGCACTAACGGAAAGGAGACCACACTTCCTGCAAGTTCAGGAGATGTGGCTGTGCAGTTGGAGAGGGTGGGGGGGCTGTGGCACATCTTTAACGGCGCCATCGATATTATTCTAAAGAACCCTGGTCTGGCTGTGTCGACACCTGCCGTTGCTGAAGCAATCACACAGGTAAAGGAGGGGAATATACCTCTCCTCAAGGAGTCGAACAAGGCGGTGGTTCTCCTCAAACATGCAACGGAATCCAAAACTGCACTATTGAAGTCGGTACAGGTGGGCGCTCTCCTGAGCATGCTCTTGCTGGCCGTTGCATCCGTCGTGTTGTCCAGGAAGATACTCCTTAAGCCCATAAAGAGGTTGGCAGATATGCTCAAGGATATCTGTGATGGTGAAGGTGATTTGACGAAGCGCGTCGATATCGTATCAAAAGACGAAATTGGTGAACTGGCACACCACTTCAACTCCTTTGTAGATCAACTGGAGGGGATGATTGGAGATATTTCGACAAACACCAGAACACTTGCAGACTCCTCGTCGCAGCTATTCGAAACGTCAGGCAAGATATCGTCCGGTTCCGAGTCGCAGAGTGAAAAGACCACCCAGGTGGCAGCCGCATCGGAGGAGATGAGCGCTACTATAGTTGAGGTTTCAAGGAACGCTACTATCGCCGCACAGGCGGCAGGGGAGGCCAACGAGGCCGCTAATGATGGCGCAAACATAGTTTCCATGACCATTGAAAGCATGAACGGCATCGCCATGTCGGCCCGTGAGTCGAGTGCAATAATAGCCACCCTCGGGAACAGCTCACAGGAGATCGACAAGATTATCAAGGTTATTGAAGATATCGCCGACCAGACAAACCTCCTCGCGCTGAATGCGGCCATTGAAGCGGCAAGGGCGGGTGAGCAGGGGAGAGGGTTTGCCGTTGTCGCTGATGAGGTAAGGAAGTTGGCCGAGAGGACGACAAAGGCGACAAAGGAGATAGGCTCTATGATTACCTCCATCCAGAGCGAGACAGAGACAGCTCTAACAAGTATGGAAAGCGAGGTGAAGGTTGTCGAAGAGGGGGTTGCCCGCGCTCAACATGCAGGGGAGTCACTAACTAAAATCGCTTCGGAGGTTGAGAATGTCACCACCATGATTAAGCAGATTGCCTCTGCCACAGAGGAGCAGTCAACCGCTGCCGACATTATAAGCGGTGATATCGAGACCGTTGCGTCAATAACCCGTACAATTACCGACGGTTCACACGAGATTAACGGCGCCAGTGATGAGATTGCCCAGAGGGCCAATGCTCTGAAACAGATGGTAGGAGCCTTCAAGGTAAGGGAGAGGGCCAATATCGTTCCACTCCACAGGAGTCCAGCGCCATTGGCAGAAGTGGCGATTCAAGAGGCTGTATAGCGAAGGGAGGTAGTCATGGAAAGTGATTCGAATAATGAGGAGTGCGCGGTGCTTCAACTCGTTGCCTTCAACATTGGGGAAGAGGAATTTTCGGTGCCGATCCTGAATGTTCAGGAGATAATCAGGATGTCGGAGATTACGAGAGTCCCCCATACGTCGGAATTTATCGGCGGCGTCATTAACTTGCGTGGAAAGGTTATCCCCATCGTTGATCTGAGGAGCCGTTTCGGCATCGACCGCTTTGATGAAGGGAATAACAGGGGCAGGATCGTTGTGATAAACAGCGAGGAGAGAGTAGTAGGCCTTGTCGTTGACTCTGTCTCAGAGATTCTGCGAATGGATGCATCTATCATTGAGCCCCCGCCCGATTTTCTGGGAAAAGTAAGCTCCGACTATATCAATGGCGTGGGTAAACTGAAGGATCGTTTGATTGTCCTCCTCAACCTCGAAAAGGTTCTTGATGAGAGCGATGTGGAGAACGCTGAACCCCTTGGCAGCAGCGCCAGAGAGAGAGGTGGAATGTTGCGGGGAGGCCCGTCTTGTGCCGCGGCTAATGCGTAGAGTAGAACCCTTTGGCAATAGAGGACTGTATCCGGGAAGATGGTTCATGAAGGAGCTGTTCAGTGATTCCATGTTGAGGATCAGCGTCTGAGGCGTCAACAGATTGACCTCTCCACTCTATTCATGATGGTTTAATGACGGTGTGTGGGGAGTGTTGACTGAACGATTCAGGTGGATGGGCTGAAGAGAGAAGCAGGTCCACTATTTCGTAACTCCACAAAGCCGCCGGATCGCTATGATTAGCCATCTTTATTGTAATGTCCCTATCTCTCCACCCCTCTGTCCGATCCAGGGCAGCCGTAAGGTAGAGGTTGCGTCTGGAAGGCACACTTATTGCAATATTAAGCAAGTGGCAGTTGATAACGTTTCATAACGAAAGGAGGATGTCTATGGATGAAGGCGCCGTGAGGAGGGTTGTTGCACGAAGAGGCATAACAGGGGCCCATGGGGCTCACAATCATAGAGAAATCAGGCCAATAGCTCCTGATAAAATCGGGGATGGGGCGATGAGGGGCTTATCCCTCTCTTATGACAGGAAGCTCCTTGAACGGTCAGAGGGGTTAAGGAGGACAATAGAGGGGATACAGAGGCGAATGAACTCTTATAACAGGCCGGTATCAATGGATAATTGTTTCTATCATTTCCAGGATGGATGAGCGTGACGCTTCACTACGAACTGAGGTGAAGGCTTATTGAGAAGATCTTCCACCTTCCATCCTGATGGTGTGGAGAGGGCGGCTGCAACTCGTCCTCATAACCACCTTAATCGTATGGATGAGATAAAGAAGATAGGCGATACTGTCTACACAGTTACAAATATAGAGAGGGTAGGCGCTCTTCGAGAGGAATCGAGGAAAAAGAGAGAGTCTCGGCCCGGTTCGGACAAGGTTACCCTTGGCAGGAAGCGCAAGAGAGAGGAGGAGTGCGCGGTAGAGGGTGATGGTCCGGTCGGGAGCGAGGAGAATGGTGAAGAGTCGAGAGTAACGAGGCACATTAATGTTGTTATTTAGGGAAGGTCTGATTAATTCAGACCTTCCGCGATACATGGAAGTATCGCCATTTTCAGTGGCGGCAAGCCATTGACAATGTGAGAAAAAAAATCGTACTTTTATATTTCGTCCTCTGAATAGTTCATGGATTAATTATGCAGAGGTTCCTTAAAACAGGGTTACAGTTAAAGGAGATCATCTTGATGGGACTTCAATAACACCCCCCTCCATCACACAGATGGGCCTTCCGTTCCGGAAGGCCCATTCCTGCCCATCTGGGCAAAATTTACCTCATCCCAACAATACTAGAGTACGCCAAGGCACTGCACTCTCTTGCGACCATGCAGCGCCGTTCCGGCAATCCGCCCTGTTTTCCATCCTTAATGACCAGATGCTCCTCTGGCATGTTTATTGCTTTTAATCAACCACAGGAGGTGTAGAATGGACCGTGGAATCTACATGGGTGTTGCAGGTGGCATTGTACAGAGTAAAAGGCTCGATATAATAACGAGTAACCTGGCCGGAAGCAATGTGGCTGGATTCAAGAAGGAGCTTCCTGTCTTTAATGTCCGGGAGTTGAGCTGGCTGGCGCCGACATCACAGGTGGGCGAGGGGAGCAAGGCCTTTGTAAACATTGATGAGGTAGTTGCCGACTTCTCTCAAGGTGTTCTGACAAATACGGGCAACCCCCTGGATGCAGCTATTTCAGGCGACGGTTTTTTTGTAGTAGAGGGTGAGAATGGGAGACTCTACACACGGAGGGGGGACTTCACGATCGACACCGACGGCTTGCT
>JBHHTR010000022.1:0-17199 GCA_046753505.1 Thermodesulfobacteriota bacterium | reverse complement strand
GCGACAGGGAACCGAGGTGGGCCTGCGCAGGATTCGACAGGAGTCGAAGACGTAGCAGGCGAATCCTCCCGCCCCAGCCAGTGATCTTGGCAGAGGCTTTTTCGGGAAGGTTCGCAGGGAGCTTTCCGCCGAACAACACTATTTACGACAATAATTTACTGAGGGACAGAGTACATGTTTGACAGACTTAAGGTGTTTTCGGGCAATTCCAATCTTCCCCTCGCTCAGGAGATATGCGGCGAGCTTGGTGTGGAGCTAGGTAAGGCAGAGGTAAAGAGCTTCAGCGATGGTGAGATCTGCGTTGAGATCCAGGAGAGTGTGAGGGGGATGGAGGCCTATGTCGTCCAGTCTACCTCCAGTCCCGGCAACAAGAACCTCATGGAGCTGCTCATCATGGTAGACGCCCTGAAGAGGGCCTCAGCTCAGGGGATTACCGCCGTCATTCCCTATTACGGTTATGCCCGGCAGGACAGGAAGGTGGCGCCAAGAACTCCCATAACGGCAAAGCTGGTTGCCGACCTTCTGGAGGTTGCCGGTGCGACCAGGGCGCTCTGTCTCGACCTCCATGCGGGACAGATACAGGGATTCTTCAATGTGCCCGTCGATAATATCTTTTCGACCCCCATCCTCCTTGACTATATCAAGAAGAGATATAAGAACGAAGCCATCATCGTCTCTCCCGACGCCGGGGGAGTAGAGCGGGCAAGGGCCTTCGCGAAGAGACTGGAGACGGGACTGGCCATTATCGACAAGAGGAGAGAGGGGCCCAATGTTTCGGAGGTAATGCATATCATCGGTGAGGTAAAGGGGAAGGTGGCCATCCTCCTCGACGATATGATTGACACGGCTGGGACCATTACCCAGGCGGCTGAGGCTCTAAAGAGGGAGGGGGCGCGTGAGGTCTACGCCTGCTGCACCCATGCGGTACTCTCTGGGCCGGCCATAGAGCGTCTTAACGATTCATGTCTTAACGAGGTTGTGGTGACCAATACCATCAACCCTGAGAACTATAGCGGATGTAAAAAAATAAAGGTTCTCTCTGTCGCTCCAATTCTGGGAGAGTCAATTAAGAGAATCCATCATGGGGAGTCGGTCAGTTCCCTCTTTGTCTAGTCAATGAGGAGCATTGAGTCGGACCATTTACTGAAGGAGATGTTATGGAAGAGTTAAGTCTGTCCGTTACAAAGAGAGAAGGTCTTGGAAAAGGGGCTGCCGGAAGGCTGCGGAGAGAGGGGATCGTCCCCGCCGTCCTCTACGGCGCCGCTTTAAAGGAGGCGATAAGCCTACAGATGGAGGTTGGTGAACTGGAGCAGGTACTCCACGCGGCGAGCGGCAGGAAGGTGCTCCTCAAGCTGACCGTTGAAGGGGAGAAGAAGGCGCGACAGACTATCTTGAAGTCGGTTCAGCGCCACCCCGTATCGAGGGCGCCACTCCACGTTGATTTTTATGAGGTAGAGAAGGGGCATACGGTTGTTGTTGAGATTCCCATCTCCGTTGTCGGCAAGGCAGAGGGTGTAGCTCTTGGCGGTATCCTCCAGCAGGATTTGAGAACACTCGAGGTGGAGTGTCTGCCGACAGATATTCCGGCCACTATTGAGGTTGACGTGACATCTCTTGGCATAGGCAGCTCCATTCACGTGAGCGACCTGAAGCCGTCTGAGGGACAGACCTATCTCAATGATCCAAGGATGACGGTGGCCTCGGTTGCGGCGCCTGCGGCAGAGGAGGAAGCGAAGAGTGCCGAAGAGGTGGCCGAGGAGTTGAAGGAGAGCTTTGGGGAGAAGGAAGAGGGGGAGAAGGAGTAGAGTGCTTTGCGGCTTATTGTCGGCCTTGGTAATCCAGGGGCTCAATATGCATCGACACGACACAATATCGGTTTTATCGCGGTAGACCACATTGCGCAGGCTTACGGCATACCAGTTGGTCAAAAGGGTTTTCATTCGATTCACGGCTCCGGCAGGCTGGGAGAGTGTAAGGTGATGCTCGTAAAACCCCAGACCTTTATGAACAGGAGTGGCGAGGCTGTCAGAGAAGTGGCGGCCTATTTTCGCATCTCTCCCAGTGACATAGTGGTAATCTACGACGATGTAGACCTTCCCTTTGGCAGGCTCAGAATCAGGCCAAGTGGTGGAAGCGGCGGACAGCGAGGGGTGGCATCAATTATTTCAACCCTTGGCACCGATGAGTTTCCCAGAGTAAGAGTCGGAATAGGGCGTCCAGAGGGCGGTGATGTTTCAGGTTATGTGCTGAGCCCCTTCAATAGTGACGAGAGGAAGGTTCTGGACGCTGTGGTCGAGAGAGTCTCCGATGCAGTTGAGACTCTTTGTGTAAGTGGTGTTATAGAGGCAATGGACAGGTTTAATGATGGAAGTGATGTCAATAATCAGTAAACGTTACGGAGGAGAGTAGATGGAGATTCTGGTTAAAATTGCACCATTTCTGAGCATAGGGGGGCTGCTTCTGGCCTTCATAATATATCTCAGTGTCACGAAACTGCCCGACGGCAACGACCGGATGCGTGAGATCGCAGCAATGATTCACGACGGGGCTATGGTATATCTGAAGCGTCAAAACACCATCCTCATCATATTTATTATCGTCATTTTCTGCGCACTCTCCTATTTAATCAATCTATATACAGGCCTTGCCTTCCTGGGGGGCGCATTCTGCTCCATGCTTGCAGGTTTCTTCGGCATGAAGGCGGCGACAAAGGCCAATGTGAGGACGACGGAGGCGGCAAACCGTTACAAGCCCGACGCTGGCAAGGCCCTCTCGACTGCCTTCATGGGTGGGTCGGTCATGGGCCTTGCAGTGGCGAGCCTTGGACTCCTGGGGGTGGGCGTCCTCTTTCTCATCTTTGGCAGTCCTGAACAGGCCTCCATCATCAGCGGTTTTGCCATGGGGGCCAGCTCTATCGCCCTCTTCGCGAGGGTTGGCGGCGGTATCTATACCAAGACGGCAGATGTAGGGTCGGACCTCGTTGGTAAGGTTGAGGCCGGTATCCCCGAGGATGACCCGAGGAACCCCGGCGTTATTGCCGATAACGTAGGTGATAACGTGGGCGACGTTGCTGGTCTCGGCGCCGATATATTTGAATCTTATGTCGGTTCCATCATCGCCTCCATAGCGATCGGGGCCACGGCGGTTGCCGGGAGCAAGGTAGCCTCCCTCGGTTCGACGGGGGAGCTCATGGCCCTGCCCATCATGCTTGCCACAGTCGGTCTCGTTGCTTCGGTGATAGGGATCTTTTCGATGAAGATACTGGAGAGGAGGGACCCGGCTGCGGCGCTCAGATATGCAACCTTCATCGCAGCGGGACTCTTTCTCGTCTTTGCCTACTTTGTCATTTCCAGCCTTGATGTGCAGACGAGTATCTACTGGGCAGTCTTCTGCGGAACTATAGCGGGTATCGCCATAGGTCTGATTACAGAACACTATACCGCCGCAAAGCCTGTCAGGAATATTGCAGAGGCGAGTCAGACGGGGAGCGCAACGAATATAATCGCCGGTCTTGCCGTTGGGCTTGAGAGTACGGTACTGCCCATCATCGCCATCTGTATCTCCATCTACGTATCAAACATGGTTGCTGGCCTCTACGGGATTGGGATCGCGGCCATCGGCATGCTCGCTACGGTGGGGATGATAATGAGTGTGGACGCCTACGGGCCCATCGCGGATAACGCCGGTGGTATCTCCGAGATGAGCGGTCTGGGCGAGGATGTAAGGAAGATAACCGACAGTCTCGATGCGCTGGGAAATACCACCGCCGCCATTGGGAAGGGTTTTGCCATTGGCTCTGCCGCCCTGACGGCCCTTGCCCTCTTTTCCGCCTATAACCAGGCGGTGAGCACCAAGCTCGGGGAGCCCCTGGTGATTATTCTTACAGAGCCCCTCGTTGTTATCGGTCTCCTCATAGGCGGAATGCTCCCCTTCCTGATAGGCGCATTGACCATGACATCTGTGGGAAAGGCGGCTTTTAAGATGGTTCAGGAAATCAGGAGACAATTCAAGGAGATACCTGGCCTCCTCGAGGGGAAGGCGGATGCCAAGCCCGATGTGGCGCGGTGTATCGATATCTCTACAAGCGCCGCTCTGAAAGAGATGATTCTCCCAGGTCTGGTTGCATTTCTTTCGCCGATTCTTGTCGGCTTTATTCTCGGCCCGGCGGCTCTCGGCGGCATGTTGGGAGGGGCAACGGTTACGGGTGTTCTCCTCGCCCTCTTCATGGCCAATGCCGGCGGGGCGTGGGATAATGCGAAGAAGCTTATAGAGCAGGGCAGCTTTGGTGGGAAGGGTTCTGACTGTCACAAGGCCGCAGTGGTCGGCGACACCGTTGGCGACCCCTTCAAGGATACATCGGGACCGTCGATGAACATACTCATCAAGCTCATGTCGGTCGTCTCCCTTGTCATTGCGCCTCTCATCGTTTGATGGGCTGCGACTGCAAGTGATTATGAGAGGCTGGTTGTAAAGACCAGCCTCTTTTTTTATGAACGCTTTGAGAAGTAAAGTAGGAAGTAGAACGGAGGAGAGGTTATGGGTTTCAGGTGCGGCATAATCGGACTGCCCAATGTTGGCAAGTCAACAATATTCAATGCGATGACCTCTGCCGGTGTGCAGGCGTCAAATTACCCTTTCTGCACGATTGATCCGAATGTAGGCGTTGTCCCCCTCAGGGATCAACGGCTCTATAAGCTAGCGAAGCTGGTAGAACCGGAACGGGTGGTGCCGACAACGGTCGAGTTTGTAGACATAGCCGGCCTTGTGCGAGGGGCAAGCAAGGGAGAGGGGCTGGGGAATCAGTTTCTCGGTCATATCCGCTCTGTAGACGCCCTGGCCCATATCGTCCGCTGTTTTGAGGATCCCGATGTTGTCCATGTAGACGGAGAGGTCGATCCCATACGGGATGTCGATACCATAAATACCGAGCTGATCCTCTCCGACCTCGATTCGGTGGAGAAGCGAGTCGATAAGCTGGGCAAGATGGCCAAGTGTGGGGACAAGGCCGCCGCCGCTACCCATGAGCTGGCGAAGCGGGTTATCGATGAACTCAGCGCTGGCAGACCAGCCAGGGCGCTCGATCAGGAGGCCCTTGAGAGTGCCTCCATGAAGGAGTTGAACCTCCTCACGGCGAAGCCGGTTCTCTACGTTGTCAACGTTGATGAAGCGGGTCTTGGCGGCGACGCACCCAGCGTGGCGGAGGTCAGGAAGATAGCAGCGAAGGAGGGAGGCGAGGTGGTGGTCATCTGCGGCAAGGTTGAGTCGGAGATTGCCGAACTTCCCGAAGAGGAGCGGGAGAGTTTCCTCAGCGATATCGGCATTGCCGAATCTGGCCTCGACCGGATGGCCAGGGGCGGTTACGACCTTCTGGGGCTGATTACCTACTTTACCGTCGGGAAGAAGGAGGTACGGGCGTGGACGGTAGAGAGGGGCGCTACCGCCGTTGATGCGGCGGGGGTCATACACACCGATTTTGCACACGGCTTCATCCGGGCCGAGGTGATCGCCTACGACGATTTCACTACACTGGGCTCAGAGGCGGCGTGCAAGGAGAAGGGGCGCATGCGTCTCGAGGGCAAGGAGTACATCGTCAACGACGGAGACCTGATGCACTTCCGCTTCAATGTTTGACGGCACTCGACATACCACATGTATACCTTCGTACATGAAAAAACACTACTCCTTGTATATCGAAAATTTTACTTAGCCATTCCACTACTTTGACGGGGCGTCAGAGATGACAGCCTCCCAAGAAGTCATGCGGTCGATTCAGCTTCTAATGGGTGGGGTTCATTTGACGCTTACGTTCCACCATCACTGCTGCCACTGCCGCATCCTGCCACAATGAAAAACGATATAATGCAAAAGAAAAGGGATTACGACCATGGCCATAATCCCTTGATATTATTGGTGGAGCTGAGCGGGATCGAACCGCCGACCTCCTCGTTGCGAACGAGGCGCTCTCCCAGCTGAGCTACAGCCCCATTAATCCATGTGCTTCAAGAAACCCGATCATACCAATTATCCCGGTAAAGGTAAACTTCTTAACCCTTCGCGCATCAGACCTTCGCACTCCTGAGAAAGTGGGCCGCCTCCTCTGGCGGGGTAGGATTGATATAGAAACCCGTTCCCATTTCAAAACCGGCAACCCTGACGATGGTTGGCATAATCTCAAAGTGCCAGTGGTAGTGCTTATGACCCCCGTTGTCCAGGGGTGTTGTGTGGAGCACAAAGTTATAGGGTGGAGTGCTCAACATCTTATCCATACTCTTAAGAACATGGGAAAAGAGGCGCGCCAGGTTGTTGTGCTTATGGTCCGGCATATCCTCAAAGCTCGATTCGTGTTTTTTTGGAAGGAGCCACACTTCAAAGGGGGACTTCGGCGCATAGGGGGTTACGGCGATGAAGTCGTGGTTCTCGGCAACGACCCGCTTCTCCTCCATTATCTCCTGTCTAATGATATCGCAATAGATGCACCGCTCTTTAAGTTTAAAGTAGTCAAGTGAGCCGTCAAGCTCCTCCTGAACCCTCTTGGGTATTATTGGCAGGGCGATGAGCTGGGAGTGAGAGTGTGCGAGGGATGCTCCGGCAGCCTCGCCGTAGTTCTTGAATATCAGGATATACCTGAACCGGAAATCCTTCTTGAGGTCGATGATCCGCTCTCGGTAGGCGTGAAATACATCCGCAAAGTGGTCATCGTGGATGGTGGAGAGGGTGTCGTTGTGATCGGTAGACTCGATAATCACCTCATGAGCCCCGATACCGTTCATCTTGTCAAAGACTCCCTCCCCCTCACGCTCAAGTTCGCCTTCGACACGAAGGGCCGGATACTTGTTGGGAACAACCCTGACACTCCAGTCTGGCGTGTCGGGATGACCGTTACCACCTTCACGATAGGCAAGAATTTCGTGAGGGGTCTTATCCTCATTGCCGGGGCAGAAGGGACAGAACCCATCCTTTGTAGGGGGGTGTTGTGCGATGAATTCTGAGGGACGTCTCCCACGTTCGGTAGAAATGATGACCCACCTGCCGACTATGGGGTCCTTCCTCAGTTCAGGCATGTAGTACCTTTAACCACCTCGCCGCTTCTCAAGAGCCTCCTCTGCGGTCTTGCACTCGATACAGGAGGTGGTAACGGGCCGGGCCTCAAGCCGTTTTTCAGAGATCTCTTCCCCACACTCTTCACAGATACCGTAAGTCCCGTCATCTACTCGCTTTATAGCCTCTTCAAGTTTGATGATGAGCTTCCTCTCCCTGTCCTTAACCCTGAGGAGAAAGTTTCTATCTGTTTCGATGGTGGCCCTGTCAGTAGGGTCGGGGAGGTTCCCCTCCTTGGCGCCGCTCATTCCACTGACCGTCTTACCCGCCTCGCCGAGAAGTTCCTCCATCTGGCTGTGAAGAATGCGTCTGAACTGTTCGCTCTTTTCTGTATTCATAATAGGCTGATTATATCCTAAACGGGGTGGGTGTGCAAATAACTTCTACCCCTCTAGTTAACCCCATTATTCACCAATATGCTCGCGCCCTCGCTTGATCTTGAATCCACCAAGGCATTTGTTGTCAGTTGTCCGTATCCGCTGGGACGGCGTGCCCTCCAAAAATACCCTGGTAAATCCAATCTCTGCGCGATCATCACGGCAATTCATGAATAATGCGGGTTAACATGCCCCTTCCTTAGAAACTCGCCGCTCTTCCCCCCCCTTTTTTCGAGGAGCACTACCTCCGAAATCTCCATCTCCCTGTCCACCGCCTTGCACATGTCGTAAATAGTCAAGGCTGCAACTGTGACTGCCGTAAGGGCCTCCATCTCAACACCGGTCTGAGAGGCAACCTTTACCGCCGCCCGTATGTCAACCCTCGACCTCTCTTCATCAGGCGTGAAGGAGATATCCACAGAGGTAATGCTCAGGGGGTGACATAGCGGTATCAACTCCCCCACCCTCTTTGCCGCCATTACCCCTGCTATCTTGGCGACGCCGAGGACGTCTCCCTTCTTTATCTCATTGGCAAGGATCAGTTGGAGCGTTGCGGGCTTCATCGTAATCGTCCCGCCTGCAACAGCCTCCCGCACGGTGATCGTCTTCTCCGTGACGTCCACCATCTTCGCCTTGCCACTCTTGTCAATGTGTGTAAGCTTTTCCATGTCCATCTCCACTTTATGTTAGGGAATATTTGATCCATTTAGACATTCCACAACTGTACGTCACTTGCCATGTGAGAACCGTCAACGACCACCGCCCCTCACCCCAAGGAGAGAGGGAGGAACTATTCAGGGCTCTCTTCGAAGAGTAGCGGTTCTACCTCCTCCTCATCCCAGGATAGCGGTAATTTATCGAGGCTGTCCATCTCCACGATACGACCCTCCTGAACGGCAAGGAGGAAGATATCCCTCTCCGCATCACCCTCCTTTGCGAAGGAGATTAGCCCTGTTGCCCCGTCAAAGTCACGCAATGCCGTCAACTCCTCCCTCACCCTCTTTCTTCTCAGGTCCCCCTTCTTGAGTGTCTCGATGAGCATCGACGCCGCATCAAAGGCCTGAGCCTCAATCATGCCGGGCTCCTTTCCGAAGATATTCCTGTAGCGGGCAACAAAGTCACGGGTAGCGCCGTTCTTACTCTCAGAGAAGAAGCCGTCAACAAAGTAGGCCCCCTCCAGATGCCCTCCACCTCCTTCAACAAGTTTAGGTGAGTTCCATCCATTGGAACCGAGGAGTGTGATATCCCTGATATCGTAGTAGGCAAGCTGTGGCGCTATGAGAGCCACCGTATCGTAGTAGTCGGGGATGTAGATGGCGTCGGGTTGTATGGTACGGCGGTATTCCTTTACTGTTCTCCTCCCCTCTATCCTCTCGCTCTCCTCGATTCCGAAGAGGGACTTGAGCTCGTCGCCGAAGTCTGTCTTTCCCACCGGGTAGGTGCCCTCCCGCAGCACCTCACCTCCACCGCTTGTCACCGTCTCTCTGAACCTTTTTGCCAGATCTCGACCGTAGGAGTTATCGGGGTGGAGGATGACAAAGCTCCGCTGCTCCAAAACAGTGAGAACAAAATCGGATATCTGCTCGACCTGCTGCTGTGATGTCAGAAAGCTTCTAAAAACATAGCTGCCGATCCGTGGAAGCCCCTCCCTCTGGGAGAGGGTGATGATGGGCAACTGTTCGCTCTGTGCTTTTTTGGCCGCCTTGATAGAGGTGGCGCTCAGCAGGGGTCCTACGATACCAACAACCTTTGGATTGGCTGCGAGCTCTTCAACCGCTCTGGCCGCCGCCTGCGGGTTGGCTGAGGTATCCTTGACAATAACCTCAAAACTTTCGCCATCTGCAAAAACCCCTGCCGCCAGAAGCACCCCCTTGAGGGCCTCTTCGCCGAAAGCTTCATACCGCTCCTTCAGTGGCAGGAGCAACCCGATAGCGCCACCGCTGCGGCCCCCGTCACCCCCCTCTTCCGCCGTAAATATGGAGGTTATATCGGCCAGCAACAGCTCTGACTTGGCTCGGAGCAGGACGGGCAGCTTGTAGCCCGCCAGGAGGCTCCTGATGTTCGCCCCGGCCCCCTTGAGTTCACCATCTCTGAACTGGCAATAGGCCAGACCGTAGAGAGCCTCCGCTTTGAATGGACTGAAGGGGTACTCCCGGAGTATGCCCTGAAAGAGAACTCTTGCCTTGCTGATATCATCACTGGCGATGTAGATATTGGCGAGCCTCAGGATGGCCTCGTCGGTTACCTTCGATTTAGGGTGCTCCTCTATGAACCGCTTCAGGTTGAGGATCATGTCAGCCCGTGGGCCGTCCCGCTCAATATCTTTCAGAATATTTGTGAGTATAGTCGGCGGGTCAAGGGACCACGACGCTACCTGCGTGGCACCGTGGATGGTGGTGGCCGACAGAGCAATCAGAAGTGCGGCTGTCAGGAGACGAGCGTGGCTGACATAACGTATCATTACTCGAAGACTTCCTTCACCTTGTCAAAAAAACTCTTTCTGAGCGGTGAGGCGTCATCGCCGCTTATCTGTGCAAATTCCTCCATGAGTTCTCTCTGGCGAGCCGTAAGCTTAGTCGGGGTCTCAACATTGACCTTCACCATCTGGTTCCCCCTCCGTCCCGTGTGTACAGAGGCGATACCCTTTCCTCTCAACCTGAAAAAGCTGCCGGACTGGGTGCCGGCCGGAATGTTCAGCTTAAGCTTTCCCTCAAGGGTGGGAACCTCCAGCTCTGTTCCAATGGCAGCCTGGGTAAAGCTGATTGGCACCTCACAGATAATGTCGTCGTTCTCTCTCTGAAAGATGGGGTGAGGCTTAACGGAGATGATGACATAGAGGTCTCCCGGAGGGCCGCCCTGTACGCCCGACTCCCCCTCTCCTGAGAGCCTCAGGCGCATACCCGTTTCAATACCGTGGGGAATCTTCACCTTCACCTGATGGTGTACCCGTGTTCTCCCCCTCCCGCTGCAATCGGGACACGGGTCGGAGATAGTCTGTCCTTCACCCCCACATGCCGGGCACGGCCTGGCAACACTGAAGAAACCCTGCTGGAACCTTACCTGTCCTCTGCCGCCACACTGTGAACAGCGGGAAGGGGTCGTGCCGGGTTTGGCGCCGTTGCCTCCACACTTCTCACAGGCAGTCATGCGCGGAATCTCTATCTCCTTCTCGGTTCCGAAGGCAGACTCCTCAAAGGTAATCTCCAGCTCATAGGCAAGATCCGCCCCTCGCTGACCACTGGAACCCCTCCCGCCGCCCCCAAAAAAATCTCCGAAGACATCTCCAAATATATCCTGAAAATCAAAGCCACCGGCTGAATCCCCCGTGGCCCCGCCAGCAAAACCAAAGCGGTCGTACTGGGCTCGCTTGTTGGGATCCTTGAGTATCCCGTAGGCCTCATTAATCTCCTTGAACTTCTCTTCAACCACCTTTTCACCCTTATGCTTGTCGGGGTGATACTTCTGGGCAAGGTTCCTGTAGGCCCTCTTTATCTCGCTTTCCGATGCTTCACGGTTAATGCCGAGCACTTCGTAGTAATCCCTCTTTGACATCTTAACGTACCTGCCCCTCTTCTGTTTTAAGAAACATTGCTGATAATAAGTTGATGAGCATGGTCATGCTCTCTGATAAGCTGTAGCGCCGCTATTAAGTAGCGTTAAGTGGCACGCCTCCATCACTCTGCTGTTTCGCTTTCATCGTCGGAAGGAGGGGATGGCGCCTTGCTGACTGCAACCATTGCGGGCCTTAAGAGCCTCCCCTTGAGCTTGTATCCCTTCTGAAATTCTCTTATGACAGTCTCCGGTGCATGGTCACCGCTCTCCTCATGGCTGACCGCCTCATGGATATTCGGGTCAAAGGGTTCGCCGACAGCAGAAACTTTCTCAAGACCGAACTTTTGGAGCATGGGGAATATCTGCTCGATGGAGAGAGCCAGCCCCTCTTTCAATGATTCAATATCGACGTCATCATTGGCATGGGAGAGGGCCCGCTCCATATTGTCGATAACATTAAGGAGCTCCTTAATCAACGTATCGTGGGCGTAGTCGAGAAGCTCCCTCTTTTCCCTCTCTGTCCTCTTCTTGAAATTGTCGAGGTCGGCACAGCTCTTGAGGAACTTGTTATAGTTCTCCTCAGCCTCGCCGCTCTTCTCAGTGAGACGCTCCTCAAGGGAGGCGATCTCTGCTGTAAGCTCCTCTATCCTGGCGGCATCCTTCTTTCCCTTCCCCCGTCTGGAGCCCGCCGCCCCCTTTTGTCTCTCTTTAGCTGATGTTTCTTCCGGGCTGCGCCCCTCTTCCTCTTTTTCACTATTCTCTGTCATTCTCGAATCCCCTCTCAGATAAGCATATTACCATCACTCTCGCCACTCCCTCGCTTTTCAAATATCTCCCCCAGCAGATCAGAGGTATATCGTACTAGGGGAATGACGAGGGGATAGTTCATCCTCATGGGCCCTATCACACCGATGGTGCCGAGCCTGTTTTCGCTGCTGCCATATGATGCAGTGACCATGCTGCACCCCTCCATGCCGTCCACCCCGTCTTCAAAGCCTATCTTGACATGAACGCCCCTGCTCTTCGCACTCTTGTCGAGGAGGTGGACAAGGCGGCTCTTCTCCTCGAAGGCCCTGAATAGCTCCTTAAGTTTTTTGATATCCTCGCTGAATTCAGGCTGTTCGAGCACATTGACCGCCCCATCAAGATAAATGTCGTCCCTTCCCGGCTCAGCCACCACCTCCATGCCAACCTTCATGGCCTTTGCAAGGAGGGTATCGTAGAGGTTCCTCTCCACCCTCATGTCCTCAATAAGCCTCATACGGAGCTGTGTGAGGCTCAGTCCATCGGCGATACCGCTCAGGTGGCCCGACATCTTGTCCAGCTCCCGCTGGTTAAGCTCCTCATCCATGTGGACAACACAGCTCTGGACGGTGCCGACCATCGAGACGAGCACCACCATAATATCGTTGCCCTCGATCTTTACAAACTTTATCCGTTTCAGCCTGATACTCTCCATACGGGGGGCCAACACGACACCGGCACAGTGGGAGATGAGGGAGAGGAGCCTGGAGGTCTCCCGCATAATATCATCGAAGTGGAGGGTATCACTGTAGCCGCGCGTTATTAACTCCTTGACTGCCCGTGACGGCTCCTGGATCTCCGCGAGGGAATCCACATAAAACTGGAAGGCCCGCGCAGTCGGGATCCTCCCGGCAGACTTATGCGGCTGAAAGAGGTACCCCCGTGACTCAAGAGCAGCCATGATATTTCTGACAGTAGCCGAACTGAGCGAGGGGGTATACCTGGTAGAAACCGTCTTTGAACTGACAGGCTCAACCTGATCAATATAGTCAAAGACTACTGCCCTGAGTATATCAGCCTCTCTATCTGAAAGATTTTCTGTCATAAACTTCCCGTTGAACCCACTTAATCACAAGATTATTGTCCAAAAAAATTGAGATAGTTAAGTATTTGACGATATCAACGGTCCCCACCCTTGTCAAGGGGGGAAAGGTGGCGGCGGCGGTGCTACAGAAGAACGAGGTTGTCCCGGTGAATCACCTCATCGTAGTAGCGATACCCCAGAATCTGCTCGATCTCCGCGCTCTTTACCCCCTTGATCCTTCCAATCTCGGAAGAGCTGTAGTTGGCTATCCCCCTGGCGAACTCCCTGCCGAGAGGATCGACACAGTGGACAACCTCGCCCGTATCAAATCTGCCGTCAACATCGGTTATCCCGGAGGAAAGGAGGCTCTTCATCCCCTTCTGGAGGGCGGTCACGGCCCCCTCATCGACAACGATCCTCCCTCCAGGTTTCGCGGAGAAGGCTATCCAGTGCTTCCTGCTGGTTAATCTGTCCTCCCTGGGAAGAAAGAGAGTCCCCTCGCCGGAACCGCCAAGAATCGTCAGGAGGTTTCCACTCTTTCGCCCACTGGCAATGACCGTTGGCACACCTATGTGAGCCGCCTTACGCGCCGCCTCGATCTTCGACTGCATACCCCCCGACCCGTAGACGCCGCTCGCCTCTCCGGCCCAACCGAGAACAACATGGTCAACATCTTCCACAAGAGGGATGAGGCTGGCCTCCTTTGATACACGAGGGTCGGCGTCATAGAGTCCGTCGATATCGGTGAGCATAATAAGGAGATCGGCCTCGACCAGGCTAGTTACGAGGGCGGCGAGATGATCGTTCTCACCAAACTTAAGCTCATCGACGGCTACGGTATCGTTCTCATTGATAATCGGTATGATCCCGTAGTTAAAGAGTGAAAAAAGGGTATTCCTGGCGTTGAGGAAGCGCTTCCTGTCGGCAAGGTCGTCATGGCCCAGAAGCACTTGGGCAACCTTCTCAGCGAGGGGGGTGAATGCCCCCTCGTAGATAGCCATGAGGCTGCTCTGCCCGACGGCGGCTACGGCCTGCTTCTCCGGGATGCTGACTGGCCTCCTGGAAAGCCCCATCTTTTTCATCCCCACAGCAATCGCGCCGGATGTGACGAGGACAACCTCCCTGCCGCCTTTTTTTAATTTAGCGATGTCGGCAGCCAGTGCGGAGAAGATCCCCTCATCAAGCTCATCTTCATGGCTTCCCGCGAGGACGGCGCTCCCAACCTTCACGACAATCCGCCGCGCCTCTTTAATGATAGACCTGTCCATCCCCACATCCATCTCCTGCACGTTCGCCCGACTACCCCTCAGGCGCCTCACGTCTAAGAACCGACTCACCAACATGGTTGATAAGCTCCTTGACACCCTCACCAGTGACCGATGATACGGTGAAGACTGTGATGCCCTTTGACTTAAAGAAATCCCTGAGTTCAGCCACCCTCTCCCGTGCCTCTGTCACATCAATCTTGTTTAACGCCACCACCTGGGGCCGTTTTGCCAGCTCGGGATTAAAGGCGCGCAACTCTTCGTTGATCTCACCATACCCCTCAATGGGATCCACTCCAGGCTGGGGCACACAGTCGATAAGATGAATGAGCACCTTCGTTCGCTCCACATGCTTGAGAAACTTGATACCCAGCCCCTTCCCCTCATGGGCGCCAACGATGAGACCGGGAATATCGGCGACAACAAAAGATTCATGCTGCCCGAATTGGACAACACCAAGGTTGGGGATCAACGTGGTAAAGGGGTAGTCCGCCACCTTCGGCCTCGCGGCGGAGATCCTCGCTATAAGCGTCGATTTGCCGGCATTTGGGAATCCGATAATGCCCACATCGGCAAGAAGTTTCAACTCAAAGGTAAAATCCCCCGTCTCCCCCTCCTCTCCCGGCTGGGCATAGCGTGGGGCCTTGTTCGTAGCCGACTTGAAGAAGGCATTCCCACGACCGCCTCGTCCCCCCTTGGCAAGGATAATCTCCTGGCCGTCGGTTATCACATCGAAGAGGATCTCTCCCGTTTCACGATCCTTTATGACCGTTCCCACGGGGATACGGAGCCTCAGCGTCTGGCCATCCTTGCCGTTACAGTCGCTCCCCATCCCGTGAGCGCCCCTCTCGGCAGCGTACTCTCTCTTGTAGCGAAAATCGAGGAGTGTGGTGAGCCTGCTGTCGGCAACCACCACAACATCGCCCCCCTTTCCTCCGTCCCCGCCGTTAGGGCCGCCACGGGGGATAAACTTCTCCCTCCGGAAGCTGACACACCCTCTTCCTCCATGTCCCGCCGCAATAGCTATGCGTGCCTCGTCAACAAATCGTGCCATAGGCTATCCTAACCCGCTTTATTCACAAATGTGATCGCGCCCTCGCGCCGTATAATAAAAAAGGCGAGGTATGATAGGAGAAACTCCACCCATGCCTCGCCAAAGTGTATTCGTAATAAGGAGCAGACTATGCCGGGATGATACTTACTTCCTTCCTGCGCCTCTTGTCCTCGTACTTCACGATACCATCGATCTTCGCGAAGAGGGTATAATCCCTCCCAAGCCCCACGTTAGTGCCGGGGTGTATCCTCGTCCCCAATTGACGGACAAGTATACTGCCAGCCCTGACCAATTGACCGCCGTACCGTTTGACACCGCGCCTCTGGCCGTTACTGTCCCGTCCGTTTCGTGAGCTTCCGCCTGCCTTTTTATGTGCCATTATCCCTTCCTCCTGGTGGAAGAACCACCTTACAGAATCCAAGCTTATTCGGTTATTAAATCTCTCGTCGCGTCCGCCATAAGGTTCAGGCGCCCCAGCCGACAGTTAGCCAGCCTGAATCTCTTTAATCTTCAAGGCCGTATATGACTGACGGTGTCCCTGCTTCTTCGAGTATCCCTGGCGTCTCTTTTTCTTAAAGACGATAATCTTCTTGGCCTTGTCCTGAGCGACGATCTCCGCAACAACCCGTGCCCCTTCAACCGTAGGCTGTCCGATCTTAACATCCTCGCCGCTTCCGACAGCCAGCACATCGGTTAACTCCAGACTCCCTCCAACATCACCGGGAAGCTTTTCCACCCTCACCGTGTCGCCCTTGGAAACAGTATACTGCTTGCCACCTGTCTTTATAACTGCGTACATCGTAATCTCCTTCTATAAAAAACTGATATCAATCCGCAAATAGTTCTGAAGTATACTCCTCACCTGTTCACATTGTCAAGAACTTTCCTCATGATGTTCGTTTATATTCATTATTGTGGATCGTTAACTGCACAAGACAAGCCACGCCCACAAACGGGGCGGGCGGGCTACATTCACTCTCAATGGCTCTCAGAGATGTATCGTTCAATAGCCTTAACATACTCTGGATAAAGCCTCTCGGCAAATCCGATGGCGCCGTGGACTATCGAATCGTTGATGTCGTCGTATTCATGGACCAGCCTGTTTCTCAAACCAGCCGATGGGGCAAGTTTCTCAGCAAGTTGGGTGCTGATAACGTCTAACTCACCAAGCCTTGTAAAACTCTCGTAGTAGTCGTCCGGGGCCGCGTGGCCGAAGGCCGTGATGATATGGGCGTTGGTGTCGATAGCAGCCTCTATCAACTCCTGGAGGAGCCTCTCGGCGGCCTTTCTCTTATATACGTCTTTGCGATACTCTTCGAGGGGCATATCCCTTAAGGGTTCAAGGGCCTTCAGCGCCTTCACGATGACCGAGAGCTTTTTGGTGATGATCGCCTCCTCAAAAGGGCTCACTGAAGCCCCCTTTCATGGAGGAAATCCATGACGACCGAGCGCTGCGCGTCCCTGAGCTTTTTTGTGTCCACGTACCTGCGAAAAGCCAGGGAGTTGAATGTACTGAAGATTCCCGGCGTTTTCTCAAATAGAACCTGACAGTTCCTTGAAGCCGAAAATTTAAGGAGAGGGTTTGCCCTGTTGAGATCGACCACATCTACCCTATCGCTCTTGAGAAGTCTTATGACCCTGTTCGTAAGGGCGAGGATATCTATCTCACCATGGAACAGAAGACCGATATCAATATCGCTTCGCCTGTGCGTATTGCCGGTTACGGTGGAGCCAAAGAGGATGACAAGCTTAAGCCCATCATCCAGAAAGAGCGGCTCAAGCCTTCTTTTGATCTCATCAGGTGCGAGTATTTTATAAGTATCTGTCACGGAAGCATTTTTTCACAAAGGTAGCATAAAATCAACTTTTAAAGGCCAGTTCAATCAGACTACTTATCTTGTTCAAACGATGATCTAATCGCCGTGTTTCAATCCACGCCCCCCACGTATGGGGAATATTCCCAGCCCGCCGATTAAGAGTCCGTAGCTCTCTCTATCCCTGTTCGAGGGAGCCTCCTTTTAGACA
>JBHHTR010000021.1:0-18014 GCA_046753505.1 Thermodesulfobacteriota bacterium | reverse complement strand
TTATATGCCGGTCTCCGTTCTTACCTGGGCGAAGTTATCTTTGATAAGAATACGCCCACGATGCTTTAACATGGGTACGTATCCTGCTCGTGCCACGGCGCATCATCCTCTTGAATCGGTAGAGGCAACTGCACTGGTTAATCAATACGGATAATCTCAACTCGTCTGTTCTTTTTCCTTCCACTCTCCGATTCATTCGACGCAATTGGGGATGTTTCGCCCATACCCTTGACAAGCAATCTTGCCGGATCAATTGCAAAATATGTCACAAAAAATTGCTTGACGCTCTCGGCACGTCTTATTGAAAGGTCCAGGTTGTACTCATCTGATCCCAGAGCATCGGTATGCCCTACAATAAGAAATTTATAACCTTGCAGCTCTTCACTCTCAAGGGACTTACCTTGAGGGAACAGCAGAGTGTATGACTTTTCCGTCAGTTCATCGCTGTTATAATCAAACTCTATCTGGGAGGATACGCCATGAGTAGTGGATGTACTTTCATCCGCTGCTTGCTTTTTCATGTTCAGGCTCAGTCGTGAGCCGTTTAAAATTGTTACAACATACTCCTCCGTTATGGGGTCACTACCGTAGGCGTGAGTGGCTAACAATAATAGGGCTATTAATGAGAGGCGTTTCTTCATCATAAAACCTGCTCTATCTTCTTCCTGTATTCAGGAGAGATATTAAGCTCCAGTGCCTGTTGAAGATTGTCGTGGGCCAGCTTCTTTTTGCCGGCATTCATATATGCCATGCCAAGGTGGTACCGGTAGACCGGATTGTCCGGCGCCAAGTTAACTATATCCTGAAATAGTGAGACGGCCTTTTCAAAATTACCGCTCAGGTGGTGCCACCACCCCAGAGTATCACGTATGTCTGGATCGTCAGGAGCACCGGCGACGGCTCGTTGAATATTCATATAGGCTGTGGCCTTATTATCGAAGTGTGTAAGGTCGATCCATGCCAGGTTGTTTAATAGAAGGGTGTCGCCAGGATAGAGAGAAAGGCCATCTTCATAGGCTTTACGTGCATTGTTATAATCGCCGCTTCTTTCAAGGAGAATACCGAGGAGTTGGTATGTTTTAAGGTAGCGCTTATCAACTACGAGAGCCGCCTCAAGATAGTCCAATGCCTCCATAATATTGCCTTTTGTTGCTTCTATTCCTGCAAGGTGGTAGTGGGGGATTACACATCTGTCGTTCATGGCAATAGATCTTTTCAAATAGGTGGTTCCTCTCTCTAGCGCACCCCTCTCCTTAAAGAACGAACCTAGCAGCAGGTATGATAGATAATTCGGCTGCTCCTCAACCTTCCTAACTACTTCCTCTAACTTTTCGGCCCTATTCACCGTAACCTCCTGAAGCAGCATGAGGTCGAGAAACAATCGTTCTGTTTTCTCATAACCTATTTTGACTAGCGCCAACTCTACCTCCCCTCTTTTCCCACGATTAATAAGGGTTATTGCGTTAAAAAGGTTTGTGAATTCATTGTCGGGGGCAAGCTTGGCGACAACATCCATTTCGTATTCTGCTTCCTTCGTACGGCCTTGGAGGAATAGTGCAAATCCGTTAATTATGTGGGCGTTGATATTGCCGGGTTCAAGTTGGAGCACGAAACTGGCATGTTCTGATGCCAAACTGTATTTACGGTTTACCATGTAGACACTTGCTAACAGCAGGTGAGAAGGTGTGAAGCCTGGATAATTGTTTATCGATTGCTGTAGAAAATCTCTGGAAAGAAGAAGGTTGTTTTTCAGTAAATTGGTCAGACCGAGGTAGTAGTTTACACTATAGGAATCAGGGGTAAGGGCGGCTAGATTGGTAAAGTCTTCAAGAGCCTCGCTTAACATATTTTTTCTTAAATGGAGCTCTCCCTCAAGCACACTTCCGAAATATTGTACATTCTTATTTTGTTTCTCAAGGAGTGAACCAATAAGTGTGCTTGCTTCATCAAGCTTATCCATAGCGAAGAGGGTTTTGATCTGCAATATCTTCAGTTGGAGTGCGTCGGGAAATCTTATTAAAACTGTTTTGATTAATTCCTCCGCTTTTGAAAATGATTTTTCCTGAATGTAGAGATTTATCAATGACATTAAAACATTTATATTTTGGGGGTCTATGGCTACCGCAATCCGCAAGTTGTTCTCGGCATCGATATAGCGGTTTGTCAATCTGTAGTAATTAGAGAGAGCTATATATGCATTGATGCCGTCAGGCTTAAGAAAAACAGCTTTCAGGTAGTACTCTTCCGCCTTGAGATATTTTCTGCGTATCAATGCTACATTCGCCAGGCCTATAAGAGCCTTGACTGAGCCACCGTCTCTTTTCAGAGCTGATTTGTAGTGCAACTCAGCGCTGTCATAGAGCCCTTTCTTTAGGTCAATATTGCCCTTCAGCAGGAAAACCTCTGATCTGTTTCGAAAATCAACCTCGATTGCATTAGCTGTTCTAACTGCCTTTTTGTGATTACCGGAAAGGAGGTAGAGGTATGCAAGGTATATCCTCATCTCCATTGACGATGGTTTCGCCTGCTCAAATGACTTTGCCGCGCTTGTAAAATCGCCTAACCTGAAATGTGAAAGCCCCGCTATGAGATAATACTCCTTGGTCTTTTCTGCCTCCTTCTTGATCTTTGTAAGGGCGGAGATGGAACTTACATAATCGCGAGCGATAAGATAGTCCCGCGCAGAGACAAGTGGATCGTTGAGGGGGGTATCAGCTTTATCCGCACAGCCGCCCAATAGGCATAGCAGGAAGGCGAAAATGATTGTGCGGTTAAACAGGCTTTTCATCGTCTCTTCAGTCCCAGACCTATTAGGTTGATTAAGAGAAAGATAATAGTGATGTAGATGAGAGCTTCGATCTTGTTTGTTAAGAGGTAGTGAAATAGTGAGACAAAGATACCCAGGATCTTGTCAACCAAACCTGGGCCTCCAGTACTGTTTTCCAGAGTTTCAACCTTATCTACATCATACTCCTGGGAGATATCTTTAGTGAACTTCCCGGTTACTACTACGCTCATAGCAACAATCTTCCTCTTCAGTGTCTCTTCCGGCGAGCTGAGGTTTGTTTGAATCTTGACCTGTAATTGTCCCATGCCCCCACTTAACTGGTGATCATTCTCTTCCTCATCATTCCCTCTAGTGGCACGTTCAGAAAAGTAGTTCTCTCTACTGATTGTTTTAAGGTATCTAGTATTAAAGGAGTAGGCGCCCAGATTCTGTGCATTACGTAGATATCTCTCGTTAAGACTTCCAATATCCTGAAGAATAGCGCTGATATCGTTTTCGATCTCAATAGTTTCAACCTGTTTGTTAAAATAGTTGCCTAAGTGTCCCCAAATGGAAAAGTCGAAAAACTCGGACTTAATCTCGGTTTGGATGCCTGGATATAAAGCGATACGTCCGGAGGGGATCAGGTGCTTATTTTCCTTTGTGGAAAGCCTAACGCTGACTGAGTGGTTATTCAGGTTGAGCAGTGATAGTGAACTGTAAATAAAGAGAGAACCATCATTACCCCCCTGCTTGATCAAGAATGGTAGATCACTCCTCTCCAGTTTCGATACGTAACCTTTGCTAGCCGCAAAGGCTGAGCTGTCGAATATCACTCCTACGATGATCATTGCAAGAGCTATTCGGACAGCGCAGCGAAGGAGTGTCTGATTAATGTGCGTTAATTCCATACGTTTAAGGGTTATCTCAGTAAAGCAACTTGACGGTCTCGTAAAAAGTTGTGGGATGGCTAAGTAAAACATTTGATATACAAGGAGTCGTGGTTTTTCAGGTGCGAAGGCATACATGAATGAGGTATGTTGAGTATCTGAAAAAGCGCTACGACGTAGTAGATCTGACTTCTTACGACGCCATCAACCTTTGTAAATCCAAAAAACCGTTGAGTAGTTACCCTTAAATTTCGTCTATATCCGCTAAGGTTTTTCTCGCCTCATCGGCGCCATCATGATCGTTCTGTAACTTTAGCGACCTTTTAAGCTCTTTTTCAGCAAGCTCCATGTCGTCCTTCCTGTAATATGCCATTCCCAGGTGGTAGTGGATTATGGGGTTATCTGGCTGCTTTTCAAGACTATCTTTAAAGAGGTTTATGGCCTTCCTGTATGCCTTCTTCTTGAAGTAGACCCACCCCAGTGTATCGGAGACAAAGGGGTCATCTGGGGCGGCCTCCTTTGCGGTTTCGGCAAGGGAGAGGGCTACGTCAATGTTACCTCCATGTGCTGCATAGAGCCATGCCAGGTTATTAGCCGCAGGGGCGAATTTCGGATTAATATCGAGAACCTTCTTGTAGTGCTCCGTAGCCTCATCGATCTTACCCTCCCGCTCGGCGATAGTACCGAGGAGCATATATGGCGCCACCACATTTGGATTTACCTTTATGATCTCCTCATACTGTTTTTTCGCATCCTCATTGGCTCCTCTCTGTGCGTAGATGTTTCCAAGATCCATATACGCCCCAAGGAGATCATTTTTCAATTCAACAGCCTTGTTGAGATACTCTGTAGCGCCATCCAGATCCTTGGATGCCATGGCTATACGTCCGAGGAGGTGGTATATCTGTGGATTATCGGGAGAGCGTTTCAGTTGTTTCTTTGCCCTGGCGATGGCCTTATCAGGAGCCTTGTTGGCAAGGTGGATTGCGGTAATAAGAGCCAGGACATTGGCCATATCGGGATTAATAGAAATGGCCTTCTCCAGTTGCTGCATTGCTAGCTTATTTTTCCCTTCCATTCTATAAGCCACTCCAAGACGAGCATACCCTCTTGGGTCTTTAGGGGATTTTGTTGTAACTATTTTAAGGTGTGCTATCGCTTCCTTTGGTTTACGTTGTTGCAGTTTAATCTCTCCCTCTATGAGGTTTGCCCCCGGGTGTTCCGGGAATTTGGCGAGAACCTTATCGACCTCCTCGAGGGCAAGCTCGTAATCTCTCGCGCCCATATGGAGTGTGGCCAGCGCCAACCTTGCGCCATCAAGCGAAGGGGCCAGTCTGATCGCCTCGCTCAACTCCGTCTTGGCTAACTGAATATCACGTGACACCTGGTAGGTAAGGCCAAGATAGTAGTGAGATAGTGGGAAGTCGGGCTGTCCATTTACCGAGGCCTGTAAAGCCTCAAGAGCCTCCTTGACTTTACCTGAGGCCATATGTAGACGTCCACGGAGGTAGAGAGTCTGGAAATCCTTTGCATTTTCCTTCATTAAGGCATCAACATAGGGGGCTGCTGCTTCGTACTTTCTGCTATCAATCAAGAACCCTGCAAGGTTCTTTTTGAGAATGGCGGCTTTGGGGGCGTTTTTGATGCCTCGTTTGTAGGTCTCAACGACTTGGTCGGGTTTTCTATTACTCTTATAATAGTTTGCAAATACAACATAGACGTTGGGAATATCCGGCTTAACTGCAATAGCCTTCTCAAAGGTCTCTTCAGCCTTATCCAGCCTCTTCACCGAGGCGTAAAACATCGCCAGTGTCACCAGTATCCTCTGATTTTCAGGATCAATGGTAAGCGCCTTTTGTAACTCCTTCTCCGTATTCCCCTTTTTTCCCTGCTGCAGGTAGAGGTTTGCAAGCGCCAAGTGCGGCCTGGTATCATCAGATATATCAACTGCTCTCTTGTAGACCCTCTCTGCGGCATCTAGGTTTTTACTTGCAATGTAGATGTTTGCCAGAACCATGTACGGTTTAAGGTCCTCGGAGTGTAGTTCGATAACCTCCTCCATTATTTGACGAGCCTTGTTAAGCTCTCCCTTCCCTCCATGAGAGGTTGCAAGCAGTATACGGGCATCGAGATGCTGCTCATCCTTTGCAAGGACAAGCTCAGCCTTCTCCATAGCCTTATCAAAATCACGGGCGAGGAGATAGAATTCTCCAAGTTTCATCTGTGCATCCAGGAGGTCGGGATCCAGGACAGCAGCTTGGGAAAGCTCCTTAAAGGCAGATTGCAGGTATGGCCTGCCTCCAAGCTTAATGTAGGTGAGACCGAGCTTGTAGTGGCCATCAACATTACCTTTGTCTGCCTTAACAACGTTCTTAAACTCAAGAAGGGCCTCTTTGTACTGACCTCCATCAAAGTACTCTTGCCCCTTTTTGAGATATTTAGATGCCTTCTCTGCCGGACTCCCACCGCAAGCAGAGATGGAAACTGTCATGCACAGTATAAACACTAAATATTTTACAAAGAGTACACTTATGTATCGCTCCCTCATTTTTCACCTCGCTGCTGTAATAAAAAGGTTATAGGAAAAATATTGACCTATCCGCTATAGCTCTGGAGATATACTTAGAAGTTGTGGATGATAGATTAAGTAGCGTATCATGGTGGTTCTGTCAGGAGCCACTATAAACCCCTTAATAAATGATATAAATTATAGGACAGAATACAGTATTAGAGCTAGATAAGCCAGAAGAAGTTGAGGGTGTATTTCCAGGAATATTCCGCGAAGAAGCACGGCGCTTATTATCACCGGAGAAGATGCGATCACAGAACCTAAAAGGTTGGAGTATTGAAAACAAGTGAGGTGGCCCCGGCGCTCTACTTACCTCATGTCCTTAAAGGGCATAAGATTGCCTGAATGGAACGAATGACTTTTTCCATAAAACTCTAGTAAACTGTTTCCTGGGGCCTCTCAAATCCCGTGCACTACAAACCATAATTGCACCTATATTAACCATAAATCCATTGTTTTTTCAAGATTTTGTGGGGGAATATGCACATGATAGAACCTCCTGTCTCAGCCTCATTAGACAAGGAAAAAGTTGATTATTCCTCCTACGTGCGTGAAGGCCCATAGGGGGATGAGTATCCGGCCATAGGTGATATGGTGACGGTTGAGGTGGCCCCTTACGCCGTCCAATCGATCAGGGCTGATACGGGCCCATAGAAGGAGAGGGGCGCCGAGGAGTGGGATACAGGCCACGATGGCGTGAAAGATGAACCACGGTACGAGGTATCTGGGAACCGGCAGCGGTTCTACCGATGGGATGACGAACTGGAGGAGGTAGCCGCAGATAAAGAGCCATGCGACTACGGTGAGGAGGATCATGATCCTCCTGTGGGTGAGGAGCCTCCTCCTCGTGTAGGCCGACCACCATGAAATGGCGAGGAGGATGAGGGCGATGTTCGCCCAGGTTACGCCTATGGTAAGGAATACCTTTGTATAGAGGGACATGGCAGGGCGTGGCCTCTCAACGCTTACCGAGGGGCGTACCTCTCCGAGATCATCTTTTTTATGGGTTCTATGGCGGTGGCGGGGGGATGACAGCTCTTGTTGTAGCAGATATGGACAGTTGTCTTGCTCCCACTACGCTCTTTTCCCGTCAGGAAGCCAGCCATCGTGTTGCCCGATTTTGCTACAGTCAGGTGTGGTAGGTATGTGCTCTTCAGCAACGCCTGAATCTCCTCTGTCAAGGTTGCCTCTTCCCCCTCGATGATGGCGACCTCGAAGGGGCCTGAGACGGCCAGTTCTATCGTACAGAGGAGGTGGCCGAAAGAGAGGGGCTGTTCCTTAACCGTGCCGAGAGAGGCGATGATCCCCATCGCCAACTCCTCTAATCTCTCTTTGCCGGTTATATAAAAAAGTCGGAGCAGAAGGTCGGCTGTCGCGGCGTTGCCCGACGGGATGTCGTTGTCGATGGCGCCCCTCTGTCTGACGATGAGCTGCTCCTGATCGCTTCCCCTGTCGTAGAAGAGGCCCCTCTCTTCATCGTAGAAGAGTTTGATTATTGAGTGGCCGAGGGCATGGGCCTTCTCAAGCCACTCCTCTTCCAGTGTATCTGTGTAGAGGGCAAGGCACCCACGTGCGAGGAGGGCGTAATCTTCGAGGTAGGCGGGGACGGATGATTGTCCATCTTTATAGTATCTCATGGCCCTGCCACTACCGTCTTTAAGTTCTTCGATGAGGAATCGTGCGGCTCTGGTTGCCCCGTCGAGGTAGTCGGCTCTGTTAAAGGCGCCTGCCGCCTCGGCAAGGGCGGTCACCATCAAGCCGTTCCACGCCGTAATAATCTTGTCGTCCCTCGCAGGTTTTTGGCGCTTCTCCCTGGCCTCGTAGAGTTTTTTTCTTCCTCTCTCAAGAATATCCTCCACTTTTTCGAGAGATAGACCCTCCCGCTCTGCGAATATCTCCAACCCCGCTTTTACCCTCAGGGGAGAGCCCCCGTCCATCTTTCCGACACCATCAAGGGAGTAGTAGCTGTTAAAGAGATCCCCATCCCCGGCCCCTAATATCTCTGCAACCTCATCCGGTCTCCAGATGTAGAACTTGCCCTCCGTTCCGTCGCTGTCGGCGTCCTGTGATGAATAGAAGCCCCCCTCCGGCGAGGTCATCTCTCTCAAGACGTAATCGGCTGTCTCGCAGGCGACCCTCTTGAACAGTTTGTTGCCGGTGGTCTGCCATGCGTGGGTGTAGAGACGTATGAGGAGGGCGTTGTCGTAGAGCATCTTCTCGAAGTGGGGAACCTCCCATCGTGGATCGACAGAGTAGCGGTGGAAGCCGCCGCCGATATGGTCGTAGATGCCGCCATAAGCCATCTTTGTCAGGTGCTCTGCTACCATGGTTACGGTGCCGTGCTTTGCCGTTCTTCTCCCGTAGGAGAGGATAAATTCGAGAGCCATTGCGTAGGGGAATTTGGGACCGCCTGTTCCGAAGCCGCCGTTGGCACTGTCATAAAATTGTCCCATCCCGTAATAGGCGCTATACGATACGGAGAGGTAGTCGTCGGAGGTTGCAGGCGGTTTAACAACGGAGAGGAAATCCTTTATCTTCGCCGTCACCTCTTCTACATGGTTCCGGTTCTCCCTGTACATACGCGCAACCTCACCCAGTACCGTCCGGAAGGAGGGGAGCCCTAAACTGTCCTCGGGCGGGAAGTAGGTTCCTCCGTAGAAGGGGGCGCCCTCCGGGGTGAGGAAGACCGTAAGGGGCCACCCACCCTGACCAGTCATCCCCTGAACGGCCGCCATATAGAGTGAATCGATATCGGGGTGCTCCTCCCTGTCCACCTTTATGTTGAGAAAATTATCGTTCATGATCGCCGCCGTATCGCCGTCTTCGAAGGACTCCCGCGCCATCACATGACACCAGTGGCACGACGAGTAGCCGATGCTCAGGAGTATCGGCTTCTTCTCTTCTCTCGCCCTCTCAAAAGCTTCATCACACCACGGATACCACTCTACCGGATTCTCCGCGTGCTGCAGGAGGTAGGGGCTCTTTTCATCTGCAAGTCGGTTCATTAATTACCTCTTTGTCTTTTATTATCGCGCCGGTTATCTCAAGACAGTCTATACTGGACGAGCGACTTTTGCAATGCTTCCCGCCGCTTCTCTCATATGGGGTCAATATGTATAAAAGCCTTCTCTATGGCCTCAAGCTGCTCAATCGCCTTCGCCGCGTTCTCACCTATGGCGTGAGAATCGAAGGTGGAGAGGTTTTTGTCAACCTCGATATGGATCTCGACATGGATAAAGTTTCCCACATAGTGGGCCCTCACATCATTTAGTGACTGGACCCCTTCGACAGAGAGGGCCGCGCTCTTTATGCTCTCCATCAACTCACTCTCAGGGGCCTTTCCCATGAGATAGTCGATGTTTTCCACGCCGATGTTGTAGCCGCTGTAGATGATCCAGCCGCTTATAACCAGGCCGGCGATGGGGTCGAGGAAGCGGTAGCCGAGGGCCGCGCCGACGATCCCGATAAGGGTGGCCAGGGCGAGGTAGACGTCGTTGATGGAGTCAACTGCGCTCGCCTTTATGGCTGGACTCCGCAACTCCTTGCCCACCCTCTTGAAGTAGCGGGCCATGAAGAGCTTTACCACCATTGTTACTGCCGGTATGAGGAGGGTAAGGGCGCCAATATTGAGAGTCTGTCTTGTGATGAGTCTCTCAATAGATGCCCTGATAATCTCAAAACCGAGGATGCCTGCCAGAATGGCGACGATGAGCCCGGCGATGGGTTCTGCCCTCGTGTGGCCGAAGGGGTGCCCCTCGTCGGCCTCCTGGTCCGATATCCTTACACAGATGAAGATGGCTATCGAGGTCACGATATCGGTCAGGGAGTTGAAGGCGTCGGAGAGGAGGGCGATGGAGCCCGACATGAGACCCGTCACAAGTTTGATGATAAAGAGGAGGGTATTAAATACGATACCGACAACGGTTGCTTTGTAGGCGCCGACCTTCATCTATGCCGCCACTTTATCGCTGGACCTGTCCGGTGATGCTGCATGAGGGGCGCGGCCAAAACACCAAAGGGCTTGGAGTGGCAGGGAGAGGTCATCGTCACTACCGCAGGATTTTATGGATACTGAACGCTTCGGCGTAGTCCACCCCACACTGGAGCCCCCGGTGGGCTGCCCGACCCTTGATAACTTCCGGGTCCATGTAGTGCCTGGACTCCTCTGACTGGTGGAAGTTGATTATGTTCAGCTTGTCGTCGACATATCCGCTGATATCGACGAAGTAGTCCGCCTTGAACTCCCGCGGTGTTGAAACATCCTCATAACAGAGTATGGAGCAGTGAGCCGCCGCCTCTACGGTTGCGTTAAAGACCGCTTTGTGGTCGTTCTGGATGTCGATGTTTGTATGGGTCAATACCATTGTCGCCTTTATTTCTCTAATCTTCTCTTCAATGATTGACTGGATTGACGGCAGCGACTCCATAAGCTCTCCGTCACGGAAATTGTAGTTCCATGAGTCGTTCATCTCCATATATTTTGACGCCTTTTGAGGCCGCTGCCCGCTCTCCTCCTTCACAAAGCTTAATCCGTAGATTGGCGCGCCATTGTCCTTTGCCTTTATCATGAGACCGCTGCAACCGAGCTCTATGTCGTCGGGGTGGGCGCCGATGGCGAGAACAACCGTATCGTTAAACTCCTTTGACTGGCGTTCCGTCCATAGGAGGACAAAACACGATATGCCGAGGGAGGCAAAGAGGAGTACCTCAGTAATATCCTCTATCAGCTTTGCATCTAACCAGTAGGAGAAGTAGGTGCTGCCGAAGTAGGAGAGCAGGGTGAGGGCGAGCATGAAAGGAAGGACTAGGTTGGTAAAGTATGTATAGAGTCTGTGGCGTCGCCTCAGGATACGCTGTTTCCTTCTGTAGGCAATAAAGACGATTACAAGGGTTAAGACGAAGATACAGAGCTCTACAACCTCCCGTATATTATTTATGGTGAAGAGGGTGTCGCTCACCTTGGCCGTCCGGAAAAGAGTAAGGGTTCTGGTGTTAGAGGGGTCGATCTTCAGAGCGGCGGTGAGGGTATCTCTGGCCATGATCTTCTCCCTCAGCTTCATATAGACCTCCGCGAGGAGCAGGTAGTTTTCAACGTTATCCGGTTCCAGCCTTATGGCTGCCGTAAAGGCATCTTCCGCCTCCCTGTTGCGCCTCATGGATGTGTAGACGTACCCCATGCTTCTGTACGCCTCGGCATAGTCGGGAGCGATTTTCACCGCCCTCTTCAGGGAGGCAAGGGCCTTGCCAAAATGCTTTTGCCAGGCGAGGAGCGTACCAAGCTCCTTGTGGAGTTCCGCTTCGTTCGGGTAGAGTTCTATCGCACGCTCAATGGTATTTATAGCATCGGTCAGGTTGCCCTGAAGGGTGTAGGTCTGGGCAAGCCCTTTGAGGGCCATGTGGTTTACGGGGCTTGTCTGGTTGAACCCCTGCCAGAGTACCTCCTTATAGAGCTTCACGGCATCTTCGTAGAGATGAGACCAGACGAGAGCCTGTGCCAGCCCCATCTTGAGGCCAAGGTGGTCAGGTGAGTGGCGGAGACCGTCACGGTAGGTATCGATGGCCTTGCCATTCTCTCCGATTCTCAGATAGAGCGCCGCCAGCCGTCCCCGGAGATCTGGATCATTCTCATTGATAACCAGCGCCTTCCGGTACTGCTCAATGGCGTCGGAGTATCGCCCATCCCTGGTGTAGGCCTCTCCGAGGGTCTTGAGGGTGGGAAGGTGGGCCGGATTGATGGTGGACGACTCTACAAGCAGGGACTCTGCCTTTTTGTACTGGCCCTGCTCCAGCAGCGTCCTCCCCTCATGGTAGAGGTCGATATAGGTTGCATTAACGATGAGGGTGGCCAGTAGAATAGCAAGCATAAGAGAGCAAATCCTTTTTTATTCGGGCTGGGGCGAGGCGCCCGACAGGCACGGCGCAAGTTCATCTCCTTGAAGAGCCCTGGGGTCGGTTGCCTGCCTCGAAAGTGAGTGCGGGGATATCACCACCCCTCTCCACTGTTTTTGTTACTGTTCCATCACAGAGTAGTCGATAAACGGTTGGAACGCCATAAAAAAATGGTAATTTAAAACGGTTGTTGACACCTCCCCCTTTTGCTGTCACCGCCCCCTCAAGGAGGCGCTCTTCATAGAGTTGAGCGGAGTTACTGGTTGTTCTCCTCCGGCGAGTCTGCTTCCGGGTACCTGACGCGGGCCAGGAATCTATTGCTTGTGCCGGCAATGAGTTCTATCCCGATAAGGTGGCGTCCCGCCGGAAGATCAAACTTCACCCGGTCACGGTCTCCTACTACGGCGTCTGGCATAGAGACGTCGGGATCGGGAGTCGCGTGGAAACTACGCCATGTGAAGGGCTTTCCGTCGAGGGAGACCTGTATCACATACTCGCCGGGCTCTTCAGTGCCTGGCTGCATCAGGAGTCGTACTTCGACTCTGATCGGCGTGGGACCGTCAAGGGCGATCTGTAACGGCTTCCCTGCCGGCGAGTGCCACCACGTCTGGCGCCCCTTCGGGAGTTGGAGGTAGACCGTCGTCGCCTCTTTTATGGCCTCGCTGGTCCATGAAATTTTTTCAGGAACGGTCCGTGAGGTTGAGCCGATATAGAGGCTCACTCCCGCAATGCCTACCATCAAGAGGGCGATAAAAACATATTTGAGTTTTTGCCAGCCGACCTTCCTCTTCCAGCGGCTCTTTTCAATGGCTGGCCATACCTCCCGCTTGGCCCGCTCAAAATCGCTTGGAAAGTCGATCTCCACCCACGGCAGACCGGCAACATTAAGGGCCTGCATCTCCACCTCACTGCATACCGACCTGACCGCCTCTATTACCCAGCTTCTCTCGGCGCCGCTCTCTATGAGGGCGTTGGCCCGCGCCATTAGGGGGTGGATCGCCTTAGCCTCAAAATATATCATCCCCAGGCTCTCCCCTCGCGTTAATTCCGGGGCAAGGTCCTTGCCAAGGTCGGTCAGTTTCCCCTCATGGACGGCCACCTTTGTCTGTTCCTTGCTCCTCGACGAGGTGGAGTCAAAGACGAGGCCTGTCTTCTCCTTTGCCAGGAGACGGTCCAGGATCTCAGGATGAAAGAGGAGGTCACAATTGAGGAGTACAAAAGGCTCTTTCACCCAATTTCTTGTGAGCCAGAGCGAGTAGAGGCTGTTGGTTTCGTCATAACGGCTGTTCTCGATATATTCAACACGGTTGCCAAGCACCTTGCGCACTTCATCGGCCTGGTGTCCGACTACAACCATCACCTTACCAATGCCTGCGTCGGCGAGTGCATCCATCTGGTGCTCTATCAGTGGACGCCCCCCGATGGGGAGGAGACACTTGGGAAGCCCCCCTGTAACCTTTGCCAGCCTGCTGCCAAAACCGGCCGCAAGTATAACTGCCTGCATATAAAACCCCCTTACTTTTTCTGTAGTGTCCCGTTAGCCTGCTGCATCTTCATCTCACCTGCTTTCCATACGGCCCATCCGTCCGGTGTGCCGTCAAAGCGTATCTTCCCCCCTCTCAGGTGGAGTACCCGGTCGAAGAGTTCCACTCCCAGTGGCTGAGAGAGGGAGATTAGAACCGTCTTGTTCACAGCCACCTTGAAAATCTCCTCAAGGCAGAGGCGGCTCTTTCTGCTCCCAAGCCCCTGTGTCGGGTTGTCGAGGAGCCAGAGGGAGGATTTATTCCCCAGGAGGATTCCTGCAAGAGTCAAGAGGTGCGCCTCGTTTACGGTAATGGCTGCCGACCCTATCTTCTTGTTTATTCCCGCCGGGAAGCTCTCAATCAACTTCCATGCGCCGATAGCACGTAAAGTGCGTTTCTGCTCTTCCGACAATTCCACAGCCTCATTGAGGCCGAGGATCTTCCAGAGTGGTGTGGGAGGAAATACCTGGGTCGATGTGAGGTAGGCGGAGCCGTTCATGAGGAGCCCCTCTTCATCTGATGTAATCTTCCTCTCGTCCCAGTAGAGGGCACCCTTGTCGGGGCTCTCCGCACCGGCGAGAAGGCGCAGGAGGCTCGACTTGCCGGAGCCCATATTGCCTAGTAGCGCCACACGGCTCTTCGCCTCGATTGTAAGGTCCATGCGCCTTAGACGGGGCGGTGCGCCTCGTCCGTGGTCAGATGAGAGCTTAACCTGTTCCAGGCGTATTGCCTTTTCAAGGGGCGCCATCTCCTGCACGTCCTGAGGAGACGTCGTGGCATCGTTGTCTGGGGCAATGATGGCGCCGACACGGTTGGTGCATGCCAAAACCTTCCCCGACCGGGCGGCCTGCCGTCCCACCTGCACCATGCGGCGATGGACTGTCAGTGCATAGGCGATAAAGAGGAACAGCTCACCCGGTTGGATAGTTCCTGAGGCTACCCCGTGTGCGCCATACCAGAGGGCCAGGCCGACGGCAGAGGCAAGGACAACGTGAGCGTAAAGTGAGGAGCGTGCGATGAGCTTTGTCGTCCGCACCTCCTTGCGGGTACTGGACCAGTTGATATCCTCGAGCTGGTGGTCGAGGTTTCCGGCTTCGAGTCCCTCCTGGATGGCGGTAGCGTACTGCCCCTCCTTGTTCCTCTGCTTACGGGCGACTCTCGCCACCGGAGTGGAACCGGCAAGGCCGATAGAGAGAGCCAATAATCCCGCTGCTAGGAATATGAGGCCGAGCTGAAGGGAGATGTAGAGCATCACGGCGGAGACGAGGAGGAAGAGGAGACCGTTCTGTAGTCCGTGGACCATGATTCCCGACAGGCCCGCCTTGATCCTCGCGCTGTCGCCGACGATTCTTGCGACAATGTCGCCTGAAGCCGCACGTTTTTTTCCGGTAGATGAACCTGCCCCCCGGACGGCGGCCGCCCGCATATCGTGGACCGTCTGGGCGGAGAATCTCATGATGTTGACCCGCTGAAACATCTCCGATACGCCGAGTCCGATGGCAAAGAGTATGTAGAAGGCGCTCAACCAGAGGAGAGGCTCTCCCCAGCCGGGAAGAAAATTCTCAAGGTGTCTGCCCTCTTTTACATTGTGGAGGAAGACCACCTCCATTACTCCACGGAGGGGCCACGGCATTGCAAGTCGAAAGAGGACAACGCCAATGGTCGCAAAGGCGCCCCGCAGGAGCCACCCCATGTGGGGGCCGCCAAAGGTGATTATCATCCTGATGGCCCGTTGTCGCCTCTTGTTACCCCACATGACGCCGGTCCCCGATGTTACGTTGTCTGTTCGTTATGTTGTTTCCCGTCGGACTGAGGCTGGCTTTCAGGATCTAAGACCTCCACGCCGTCGGGCAGGCTGCTTTCCACCCCGGCAGCGTAGAGAACTACCTCCGCGACTCTCCGGGTTGCGTTGCCGGGCCCATGAAAGAGGTGGTCCGCCATACGCCGCCGTATCTCGCCTTCCCGGTCGGGGTGGGCGAGGCTGTCGGCGATGACTGTCACAACATCGTCTGGCCCTTTGGCTATGGCGCCTGTCTTGCGGCCATAGGTGTCGAGATCCAGCGCAGGCGCCCGTTTCTTGAGCCTCTTGAAAAGCTTGGGAATGTCGAGGAAGACGATAGGGCGGTCCATAATCGAATACTCTACGGCCACTGACGAAGCGTCTGTTATGAGGAGGTCTGCGGCGTGGAGATAGGGGATAATATCTTTATCCCTCACAAGACGAACCCGGCTGCTCTCAAAGGGGGCGAGCTCTTCAAACCAGTTGACCGACTTTTTAGGGTGGTCGTGAGGTTTGACTAAGAGGTTCCACGAACCGTCGTCGGCTATGGCCTTGATCACCTCTTTTCCCATCACGTCAAGGGCGTTGTGCTTCTCCCCGGTGGGGGCGAAGAGGAGGGTTGGAATCATCGGGTCTACGCCAATCTCCTCTAACAGGGAGTCGCGGTCAAGGGCACCTGTTATGAGGGGGTCTGTCTTGGCCAGGCCGGTAATGAGACAGCGGGGCCCTCCTGCCCGGACGAAGCCGCTCTTCCGGTAGAGTTCTCCGTGGTAGCGACCGGGAAGGCAGAGCAGGTCGTAACGGAGGGCCTTCTCACGTACTGCCAGGTTCTTGAACGATACGCCGTGGAATATCTGCACCTTTTTGTCAACAGACTTCGGAAAGAGGGAGTCCGAAAGATGTGCAGATACGAGGACGTCAAAGTGCTCTTCCCGCACCTGCTCGATTGGCAGGACGTGGCTCATATCGATGGAGAATGGCTCGTAAAAACCGTCCAGCGAGTATGAGATGTCGCCGTCATCGCCCTCGCGCTTGAAGCCCCCTGAGAGGAATATCTCCACCTCCGGGTTAGCCGCGAGCAACCGGTAGACAGAGAGGAAGCAGACAAAGTGGATAGGCGCATAGCCGGTGAATAGGATCCTCTTCTTTTGAGTAGCCATCCCTCTCCTTCCTAAAATCTGTAGGAAATGTTGCCAGAGAGGGTCACTCTGGTGTACGACCTTGACTCAGCCGATCCCTTCCCTATCGCCCCATCCCTGTTGGCCTTTTCACGGGCCAGACTCAAGCCAAAGCCGTAGGTCAGGTTCTTGTCAAAGGCCCGCTTGACACCGACTCTTACCCTGTGACGGATGTCTTGACGGTCTACCCGTGTAATGTCGTACTTCTCGTTAGATTTGTAGTCCTGTATCCGCAGGTCGTACTTGGCATACCCATCCCAATCGTTCTCCAGCGGTTTCGTCGCTTTTATCGCAAGGGCATGTTCGGTGCGGGAGCGGTCTACATTCTTTACGATATGGACATTCTGGTCAATGGTGTCTACGTCACCATTAAAATCCTCCCCAAAACCGGCCTCGTCACGGAGCAGCACCTCTGTGCCGCCCGGTGTGTCGATAAACTCAAGGAGGTAGCTTGTGGTCAGGCCGACCCTGTTTCGTAGTTTGAAATCGAGGGCAAGACCTACCCTGATCGTATCCTCGTCACGATTCCCGAAGGGGCCATCATAGCTCCTGCTTCCAAAGCCGACGAGAACTTCGCCGTCTATTTTTTTAATGCCGGATGCCGATCTGCTACCTTTAACACGCTTCCAGAGGGGGCGGCTGTAGGTAACGTCAAGATTGACGTCGCTGTACTCGGCGGTGCTGTATATCCAATTGGCAGGTAAAGTAGCTTTGTCAGCCCCAACCGTGGTGCCCGAGAGGTAGTTCTTCTTGAAGACCTTTGGTCTGTATCCGATCTCAACACCCAAGCGGCTCCCCCCGCCAAGAGAGTTCTCCGCCTTGAGACCAAGCTTGGCATGGCTCTTCTTCTGATTCAGCAGGTAGTAGTTGTACGATAGAGAGGGTTTCAGCTTGAGGTCGCGCCCGGCGATGCCCGGCACTTTTGTCGTAAGCCGTACCCTTGGGGAGACGATAAGGTCGTCTGCAGACTCCATGTCGGTAAAACGACCGCTTGCCTGGCTGGCTGCGCTGTTGGCGTCAAGGCGGTTTGCCTGGGTGGAGGAGAAGTTGTAAACATTGCTGTCATACTTTATCTCCCCATCGATGACGGGTTTCAGCGCCGCGAGCCCACTCTCTTGAGCCAGCGCATTGCCGCCCGCCGCCGCCATACCCCCCCACATGATGGAACAGATAAGTAAGGTACGAAGATAGTTGGTAGCCATTGATTCCTCCTTTTGTTTAAGGTGCGTCATGGTAAAGCGATTGCCGCCACAATTCTATTTCCAGACGCTACAATTGCAATAGAATCAAGAATAGTACCAGAAAATAATTAAAATGGCATTAAAAAAGCATCCAATCATAACCAGATTGGTTTATCTATTGCCGTCACTGGTGTCCGGTTAAACTTTCAAGTTCATCGGTAAAGCCTTGTTGATAAA
>JBHHTR010000020.1:0-18491 GCA_046753505.1 Thermodesulfobacteriota bacterium | reverse complement strand
GGGCCATACCGGACGAACCCCTACAGGGAACTCTTTTTTAACCGGACAGTAGTGAAAGTGTTTGATTGTTCCTCAAAAACCCAGCCTGCTTGCTCCTGTTTTGCCCTTGCCGGTATACCTGACACTCGACGGTGTCGGTATCTCGACATACCAGGTGAACATCACCCGGTAATCCTCCTCCAATTGAGGGCCGTTCAGGTGCTGGTAGATGGGAACACCAACAGAGAGCTCGGCAATATGGAGCGGGAGGGGCTGCCACTGGATGCCGCCCGTGATGGAGACCTTCTTGCCGCCATAGTTGTCAGGATCCCAGAGATTGGTCATGTACGGTGATGTGCTAACGTTCTGGTTTGCCCTCCCGGAGGCGCCTGAAACCGCCTCATCCATCTCTCCCCTGATCTTTCCCCAATAGATGCTGTTTAGCTGTAGCTGGAGTACCGTGTCGTACCGAACCTGATACATCGAATAGAGGTCGAAACGATACTCGTCCCCGAGCCGGTAATCTCTGGAGTTCTCGTACCACCTCCCCGTGTAAATGAGGTTCGCGCCCCACCAGAGGGGGGACGACGATCCCTGATAGAGGAGACCTATGCTCGGGTCGAAGCTCCCCGAACCGAGTTGCATGCTGTAGGGGAGCTGTTCGGTTTTTCTCCCTGCCCGCGGGTGGTTGGAGTTCTTCTCATTGATGGAGCCAGTCGGAAGGCTCCACCCAAGCATCAACGAAAACTGGCTTGTCGGAATCAACGGGTCGTCGGTAAAGAGGCGGTACTTGGTCATGATCATCGTATCGGCCATCCCCTCCGACTTCATCGTAAAGCCGTCCTGACCTGTCCCACCCATTGCGAGTGGCATCTTCATCATGTCACTGAACTTCATATCCATGTCGTTCTTCTTCCACATGAACATGATCCCGCCGAAGAGGTCATCGGTGAAGCTGTACCCCACCGCCGCATTAACCATAGACATATCCATCGACGTCGGCACGGCCATGAACTTCCCGGCGGCAGGGCTACCGAGGATATCGTCGAGGTTGACCGAGCTTGTCCCGTCGAGAAGCCCCTCCATCCTCATATACATGGGGCTGAACTTGAGGCGGAACTCGTTCGTCTCGGGCACGCCGCCGCCGGGGATGGTGAGGGGCATATTCCCCCCGCACTTGCCACAGCAGAGTCCTATGTAGGCACTGGCTGAAACGGGCCAGATGGTCATCATCAAAAAGAGTATAAAAAGATAGCGCTTTTTCATATTTTAATACCTCACTTTTATAGATCAAGGTTGATGGCGTCGTAAAAAGTCCGATCTACTGGGCCGAGCAATTTTTCAGACACTCGACATACCATATGTATGCCTTCGCATCTGAAAAACCACTACTCCTTGTATATCGAAATTATTACTTAGCCATCCAACGATTATTTACGAGGCCATCAAGGTTGATGGCCTCGTAAGATGCCCTATCTGCACATCGTGCGCACGAGCTAACTTAGTCAGGCGTAGCGCAGAGGTAAGCGGCATATCCAGTCACAGCAACAGGACAGACCCAATAGGCCGCCGCACTACAGAGGCACACCTCTACGCCAACGGAATAGTCGAGGGAAACAGAGCCGGAGATGCAGCGTACGCAGAGCGACACCGCAAAACCGCGAGTGTTCCCAACATCAGGAGGTAACTAACCGCCTGTTGAAAGTAGCTGTTGATGCTCTTGTCTAGGAGGCTGGAGGTCGTTCAAGGACGGGAATGTAGATTTCCGTCAAGATCAGTGATTTAACTGGAGTGGTATGGAAATTCTCTTCGGTAAATGGAGAGATGGCCGCGCCACCTTTGAAGAGCGACGCCACATCAATAACCCGGGCCGTGACGGCGTGTCCGTCACCAGTCGAATTGCAGGAGAAGGCGTGGCTACAGGTACACTTGTGCTCATCGTGGCCCGGATGGGCACACTTGTGGCCGTGGTCGCCATGTTTATTCTTTAACGGACATACCTTATGGGTACAGTGCTGCCCCCCACGACTACTCTGGATGGCGTTAGCAATCGACGCTGCGTGAGGTATGAGGAGCAGTAATATGACAAGTGGCGCCAGGAAGCGTTTCATAGAGATTGCTACACCATTGCCTTGCGGAGTTTGTGTTTGAGGGCGTGAATATTTCGGCGCACAAACTTGAGCTGCTTCGAGTCGTGGGCCTCAATGGCGGCTGCGCGCTTCTCCTTGAGCTTTGCAATCTGAGCCCTGACCTTCGCCTTGTCCACCCCAACCACCTCGTGATGCTCATGGGCCTCAATGCCGAAGGCCTTGCAGAGGGCCACAACAAGATCCTCCTTGTGCATCGTAGAGTAGCCGTGGATGGCCTCGTGATCGCTCCCCTTGGCCAGCTCTCTCAACTGAGCCACCGTCTGTTTCTTCAACTCTTCATAGGTGTGCGCCATGGTCTCCTCCTTTAGTAGAGTTCTTGTTGGTTAAGAAAAAGTTACAACATAAATTACAACATTGCAAGAAAAGTTCTTTGGCAGCTTCCTTTCAACGGCAGTAACGGTGGAGAACAGATACGCTTGATTTTTGCTAGGCCTTTGAGATGAACGCGATATAATCCGCCACCCTCTTCTTAACGGCTGGCTTCAGCTTGACAAACAAAACTCCTAATTGAATCTGGTTAATGTCCTGGCTGGCATTCCTGATAGTGCCAACCAAGTGACAACATTCTTCAGCATTTGTAAACTGAACCATTATCTCTATTCTTCTGTCTATACGTATTAACTCGTAGAGGCTCTTCTCCTCCTGCTCTGAAGTATTGATTACACAGAGGCAACCGTTGTGACTGATATCATCAATAGAGATCTCTACAATATCACGACCAAGCATTGTTTGCGCCGGAAGGTTAACTTTGTATCTAACCTTTTCAGGGGTACAGTGTTTTTCCACTGCCGCCGGATACTTGAGAAAAAATGTTCTGGCCGGAAAATTGACCGCCTGCTGGATTGTAGTATCAAACCTGTAAATGGCGCCTTTATATCTGTACATGACTCTTAGAGGCGTCTTGCTCAGACCGTCATTATTAAAAAGACCTACGAGATCATTAGAAAATATTTTGGCAAGGATGAACACATTTTGTTCCATGCCTACCAGCAGGCTTTTAAAGCGTAACTTAAGCTCTGCAAATTCTATCAGCAGTTCATGGTCGAGAGTAATGGGGAGTTTAAATCCACCGTTTGTCTTATCATCTTTTATTGGCCCCGGACCCACACGTACCCCCCCCCTTAATTTTCCTTAGTTAACCGGTTCATTACGAACATATTTCCCATTGACAAATTTGGAAAAGAACTGCTCCAGCATAGGGTGATTGATGGGTTCTACACTATCATCATGCTCCAGGTTTCGTTCAGCGACATAGGTGGAGTGTTCACTCCCATGAACCAAGACATGATACCAGGGCCTATCTTTGGGAGGACGAGACTTTGCGACTAAATCGTACCACTCTGGTGTTGCCTGGCAACTTTGATCCACATCTACAATGACTCCACGATAGTCGAAAAGCCGATGGTGCACCAATTCACCAATGGCAAATTTGACTCTGGCAATATTTATTACAGTTCCCATATATTTCACACAGTGGCCAGGTTGATTGGGCTCCTGACAGGTTTTGCGGTTGAGCGGCGTGGCGCGTTCGGGGCCATCTCCTTGCCGCCTCGTTAGTGTCTAGTTCCGATCCAGAGCATTCAAGTCCTCAAAAGCAACCTTCAGCCGCTCCACCATGGAGATCTCTCCAGCACGGAGCCATTTTCTTGGATCGTAGAAACTCTTGTTGGGCCTGTCCTCTCCATCGGGATTGCCGATTTGGCCCTGCAGGTAGCCCTCGTTTTTCTTGTAGTACTCCATCACGCCCTTCCATGTAGCCCACTGAGTATCGGTGTCGATATTCATCTTGATGACGCCGTATGAGATGGCTTCCCTGATTTCGTCGCGGCTGGAACCGGAGCCGCCGTGAAAGACAAAGTTTACGGGATTGGAAGGAGTGCCAAGGGTCTCCTCTATGTGCCTCTGGGAGTTTTTTAGTATCTTCGGCGTCAGCTTGACGTTGCCCGGCTTGTATACGCCATGAACATTGCCAAATGAGGCTGCGATGGTGAAGTAGTCGCTGATCTTGCTGAGGCGGTCGTAGGCTAGGGCTACGTCTTCGGGCTGAGTATAGAGGGCCGCGCTGTCGATACCTGTGTTGTCAATGCCGTCCTCCTCCCCGCCGGTGCACCCCAATTCCATCTCCAAGGTCATCCCAATCCTGCTCATACGCTCCAGATAGCGCTCACAGATGGCGACATTCTCTTCAAGGGGCTCCTCGGAGAGGTCCAGCATGTGAGAACTGAACAGCGGTTTTCCGTTTCGGGCAAAGTGCTCTTCGCCAACTTCGAGCATTCCGTCAATCCATGGCAACAGCTTTTTTGCGGCATGGTCGGTGTGAAGTATGACGGCCACGCCGTAGGCCTCTGCCAATCGATGAATGTGCTCCGCGCCAGCAACCGCGCCCAGCACTGCCGCTCTTTGGCCCTCAAGGCTTAAACCCTTGCCTCCATTAAATGCCGCGCCCCCGTTCGAGTATTGAATAATCACCGGCGAATTCACCGCCCTTGCCGCCTCCATCACAGCGTTGGCGGAGTTGGACCCCACAACGTTAACAGCGGGCAGGGCGAAGCCCTTTAATTTAGCAACCGCAAACACATCCTGGACGCCCTTGCCTGTAACAACTCCCGGCGAGACCATATCTAATATTTTGTCTGACATAGAACTCTCCTTTCTGTTGATCAAAACCAAAAAACCAGAAAAAACCGGGGACACTTCCCCTATTCTTTCTTTCCTCAGCCTGCCTATTTTTCTTGGTACTATATCACGAACGAACACTTTTTCAAGCTCTATTAGAAACACCTCCATCCCAACTGGTCTACCTGTTGGTCTACACTTTATGATATATCCCTCACATCAAACAACACCCTCTTGAACTTGCTCACCAGCTTTTCACTCTTTGAGTGAAAAAACACCTATTGCTGTTTCTCTCACAGAGGCACTAAGCTTCGAGAGAACTAAAGCTCCTCGTGGATCGTTCGTCTAATGCCATCTCTCATTACGGCCTCGCCAAAATTCAGTTTCATAGATCTCCGTATCCCTGTGATGTATGGGTACACCCGGCTGCCAGGCCGGACAAGCTCATTTGTTCGGATATCTGGTCATGGGGGATCAAGAGATAAGTCCAGGGCTTACCACCATGAGTCTTCCCGTGAACAGTTGCATGTTCACACCAGACGGCGGCCGCATCCGCCTTTGACTGAACAACATCATCTGAAACTTCGGAGGCCCGCTTGGGCTCGCAGAGGAATTTCCCAGATGCGGTCTCGACAACAAAATCAGGTTCATACGATTGATCATGGCTGTAATGGATCTGAAAATCGCCTTTGGCGGGTTTGAACCACTTGATGACATCCTCGTCATTCTCGATGATCGCTGCAAAACGCCGTTCCGGGTCGGAGTCAAATTTCTGCTCTGAATACAAGCATTTCTTAAATCCACCGAAAAGCATTGAACCAATCTGGTTTTTCTCGCCATCCGGGATCGGCGTTCTGAAATCACGAACCGTTTGAACCGCACCGGTCGTGTAGTTGTTGTGACGCAAAGTACGGAACCCCTTGGTCACATGCGCCTCATATAACGCAGCCGTCTCCGTAAAATGGCCCTGCATTTGGGAGTGGATCAGGTTCACCAGAGGTTGCTGGTGGTATTGCAGCACATTCACCACGTCATCCTCCGTGCTCAGGTAGGAGCGCAGGTGCACAACGACCTGAGCGGCAAGCTTGTAAAGCAATGCCGCGTGATCGTCATAACTGATATCATTGAAATCACTCATCCCGCGCACCAGGTAATCTTCCGGCCGCTTCTCCTCTATCACGCCTGATCCGTCGCGCAGCTTGTAACGCTGCATATCATGCAGGTGTTGAATGAGAATGTCCTGGGCCACCGGCTGTAGATTGATATTTCTGGTGTCCATCTCGAATTCCTGATATCCGGCGCTCACCTCGCCCTTTGGCACAACCACTATTTTAGGAATGTCGATGGACATTTCCTGATATAGCTCCGTAGTTTCCTTCACAACCCTGGTGACGGTATCTTTGCCAAGGCCGTCGAAAAGGAGCCCGAGCTTTGGCCGGGCGATATCCTCCACCTTCCTGACAATTTCCTTCTGGATCTCCGCGCCCTGAAGTTGGTCGCTGCCTCGCAGAGACTCGTACTGGCGGATAACCTCGAACGTTGCCTTCGCCACTGCCTGCTCTTCCGGTTTCTCGAAGAGGCTACGGGTATCCTGGGCATTCTCTGCTTCTCCAGTCTTCGGCGGGGATGGCGAGATGGTTTTCTCAAACTCGGATTCGACGATCACCGCCCTCTTCCCAGCCTCTGGGATATCCTTTCCAATGACCACCCCGGTGCGGATGATCGAGTTCGGATCGTTGGCGTGATCGATAATCTCCTGAAACCTGTCATGGGATACGATGGTCAAGCGATCCACGACCGGGACTCCCACTCGTTTGCCATAAGGCAGACGCAACCCTCGACCTATGGACTGCTCCACCAAGGTTCTGGAGTTTGCGGCCCGCAGTGGAACGATGGTATAGAGGTTCGTAACGTCCCATCCCTCTTTAAGCATATTGACGTGAATAACGACCTCGACCGGGTTGTCCGGGTTTTCAACGTTCAGCAACTGCTCGACAACCTCGTCCTTCTCTTCACCGCGCACCTTGGAATGAACCGTAATCACCTTGCCCCTGTAGCGTCCCTCGAAGAAAGCCTCATCTTCCATAAGCTTCTGTAGCTCGTTGGCATGGCGTGTATCCTGGGCGACCACCAGCATGAACGGCTTGACCATCGGCTGATCGTTATTTCGAGCGTAAACCTCCAGTTCGACTTTCGTGTTCTCGTGAATCCGAACACCGTCTTCGAGCTTGATCTTCTCCAGGCCTTCGACCGAGTAGTTCGTGGCGTCGAAGTTCTCCCGTGTTGCCACAGCCGGTTCCTTCACGAAGCCATCGGTCATCGCACTGCTCAAGGGATAACTGTAAATCACGTTCTTGAAAGATTCGGTGTGCTGGCCTTGCCCCACCTGTGGGGTCGCCGTCAACTCCAAGCCAAGGATGGGACTCAATTCATTGATCGCCCGCACTCCGGCGCTGGCCCGGTAGCGATGCGATTCATCCATCACCATAACCAGGTCGTCCAACCCGGCAAGGTAGTCGAAATAGCTCTGCCCGATGTACTCGCTCAGGCGCTTGATGCGCGGGCTCCTGCCGCCACGTACTTCACTGTTGATCTTCGAGATGTTGAAAATGTTAATGTGAATGGAATCGTGGTTCCCAAACAGACCGGCTCCCCTGATGCCACGTCCATCCTGATAGTTATCTCCGGTTACGATCAGCGGTGGATTAACGGCAAAATCGGAAATCCCCTGAAAAACATATTTCGGCGTGTTAGGCGTAAAATCGGCAATCAGCTTGTTGTAGATCGTCAGGTTCGGCGCGAGCACGAAGAAGTGGCGTATGCCCTCGCTCAAGTAGAGGTAGCTGATGAACGCGCCCATCAACCGCGTCTTGCCGACTCCCGTGGCAAGGGCAAAGCAGAGGGAAGGGAAATCACGCTCGAAGTCTTCTACGGTGGGGAACTCGATCTTGATCGTTTCCAAAGCCTGGGCGGTGTCTCCGTCCTTTTCAAGGGAGATGATCTCACAAATGCGGGCCAGAATCTCAAGTGAATCCCGCTGTGGGGGACGCAGGCTCAGGCGGTTGGTGATGGCGTTGACCTGTTGAATGGTCACTCCGAACCCTCCTTATCTGAAGGTTCCCGTGATTCATCCAGTTGTTTTAATTCCTTGACCGCCTCCAGAAAGTGCTCTTCGACTGGCGAAGGATCGTTTAGATGTTTACAGTGGAACTTTTCATACTCCTCCCGCGCCCTGTCCAAAGCCTGCTCGTGACTGACAGTCCCGGCGTGGGTGAGGATATCCCGGTCGCTGAGCTTGAGAAAATCATCCAGCTTGGATATCCAATCGCGCATGTGCATGGTCTTGCGATTCAACGCCTGGAGCTCCGCGAATTCCAGGTACATCGTCACTATGCGGTTAAGAACGTCGAGTTCTTTTTCGCTCAGGTAGTTCTTCGCAACAGTCACATCCGCTTTCCGTGGTTTCTCGCCGCTCCACGTCGTTAGGCCCATATTGGACTTGGTAGCATCGGCGCGCTGGTCGATAATTTCTGCGGCCGTACGTCCGTGGGCCGCCCAATGCATCTTGTTCTGCACCACCGAAAAGAACTCACGAGAAGAATCAGTATTCGGATCGTAGTCGATGCTCAGCGCGTAGATGTCCAGCACCTTCCGCCAGAAAACTTTTTCAGACGAGCGTATGTCCCGGATGCGGGAAAGCAGTTCGTCGAAATATTTACCGCCTCCGGCCTCCTTGAGACGCTCATCATCCATTGCAAACCCCTTGACAATGTATTCCCGTAAGCGCTGGGTAGCCCAGATACGGAATTGGGTGCCGCGTATGCTGTTGACCCGATAACCTACCGAAATGATCGCATCAAGATTGTAGTGTTCCACCTGGTAGGTTTTTCCGTCGGCGCTAGTTGTTGCAAATTTTGCAACAACTGAATCAGCTGACAACTCGCCCGACTCGAAGATGTTCTTCAAATGGCGGCTAATGCCGGATTTGTCCACCTGGAAGACCTCCACCATCTGCTGCTGCGTCAGCCATACCGTCTCGCCCTGCATCCGAACCTCAAGACGAGAACGGCCGTCCTCGGTCTGATAAAAAAGAAATTCTCCACCGGATTTATTGGGCGCAAGTTCATTCATCCTCGGACCCTCCCTCCATGGAATCGAACAGTGTCACCTGGGCTGCGTTGCCCTTGCCGAACTTCCGGCGTGGTTTCACTTCCGTCTGTTCATCCGGTTCCAGCAGCGTTTGGGGGAGGTTCTGGATCTCCAGGCTGTAATCGTCGTGACCCCACTCGCATTTCTTCAAGACCGCCTTGGGGATTTTCTTGATAGTCAGGTTGGAGAACCATCCCGGGTCGCACCGGAAAGCGGAGCAGCAGATGAGCAGGCTCCGTTCAAGCCCGACCTCGTCGCTGAGCCTGGTCAACATATCCCTGCTCATGAACTGGGTCGTGACGTAGATTGAATCCGTCTCCGTGCTCTTACCGTGAATCCAGTAGACATCCTCACTGGGAGCGTAGTCAAAACCCTCCAGTTTGCACATCGCCTCGGCCAGCATGGCCGCGTTGAACGCGGAGTTGATGACCGGGTTGCCCCATTCGTCTTCAACGATCAGGGACGGTCCCAGCCGGTAGTAGCGGAACCCGCCGCCGCCTTTCCAGTTGACAGCTTTGGTAATGCCGCCCTCGTCTTCGCCGTCGATGACTTTTTTCAGGCGGGGGATGCAGTGCGTGTGGCAATGATCGCCTAGCTCAATACCAATCCAGCGGCGGTCCATCTTGTATACCACGGCGGCAGTCGTGCCGGAACCGAGGAAGGAGTCGAGTACGAGGTCGCCGGGGTTGGTTGCGATTTCCATTATGCGTTTGATCAAGCGCTCGGGTTTTGGAGTGACGAACATGTCGACATTGTCGTCATCTGCCAGCAATACTCGTAACTCTGTCTTTGCCTCCGCGTTCTGACCACACTCGGTGTGGGGCCAGAATGTTGAGGGCACCACGCCCCGCTTAGCTTCACTCAAGAATTTCTTTACTCTTGGAACGCTGGTTCCTTGTTTGCCCCACCAGATTCTCCCGTCGGCATCCAATGCTCCAAATGAGGCCTTCGAAATCCGCCAATACGTTCCTTTGGGCGGCATGAACGCCCTGCCGGTGGGACCAACTATTTCATAAGAGCCTTTACTGTAGAAATTTCGAGCCTGTACCGCATTCGTAGTCCATGGACCACGTGGATCATCATCGGGATTCGAATATGACTTATCAATATCTTCTCTTCGCGGCAGTAGATTTCTCTGCCATGAATCTACGCTTTTCGCGTAGACAAGCACATAGTCATGCATGTCTGAAAAGTGACGGGCGGAATTCTTGATCGTATAGATTTTTTGCCAAATCACTGTCGCGATAAAATTTGTTCGCCCAAACACCTCGTCCATCATAACCTTGAAGTAGTGACACTCATTGTCGTCCATCGAAATCCAGATGCTGCCATCCTCCGAAAGAAGAGTCCGGAGCATGCTCATGCGATCCCGCATGAGCGATAACCACAACGAGTGCTCAACACCATCATCATAATGTTCAAACGCTGATCCCGTGTTGTAAGGCGGGTCGATATAGACACACTTGATTTTGCCCGCAAACTCCTGCTCCAGTGCCTTGAGCGCCAGGAGGTTGTCACCGAAGATCAGCTGGTTATTGAAGATGTCATCTTCGCTATGACGTTGAGCCGCGTGATAGGACTTCTCCGGCTCTTCGAGCAGGATTCTCGGCTCCAGCCTGGGCCGGTTCTCCTTCCCGACCCACGTTAATTCGAGTTTTGTTTTATTTCTTGCCATGTTGGTCCTTCGGGGAATTGGGGAGTAGCAATTATTTTAGAAGTTCACTAACTTTTCAAGCCATTCTACCCCTTTACGGCGGGTTGTCAAACATAAATATGGGCAGGTATTGAGTAGGGTTTGCAACTTTCTGACTCTTCACAGAGCCATCGTTATTGGCCTCTATCGACTGGGAAATTCTTTCAGCTGACCGGCGATACCCACTTTTACGCACAATCAAGCCGGGATGGCCGCTCTTCACTTTTTTTTATTGACGAGGCAAGATGGACCGTGCCACACTCAATGGGAAAAATGGGTAATGGATTGATTACCTCCAACTGGAGCAACATTCTACAGGAGCAGTAAGACATGGAATACGGAAAGAGAGAGAACCTCCTCTATGTCGGCATACCGTCGGGGAGCCTTAACGAACAGGTGATGAGGCTGCTGGAGAAGGCTGGCCACCCGCTGAAAAAGGGACGCCTCTATGAACTCACCTCCCCCTACGACAGGGATGTAGTCTTTCGCATCCTCGACCGGAAGGAGATGCCCCGGAAGGTGGCCAACGGCATCGTAGATTGCGGGATTACCGGCAAGGACTACATATATGAGGCTGGAATGGAGGAAGAGGTCGAGGTCATCGGCAACTTTATCTTCTCTAAACGTACCAATAAACCGTCACGGCTGGTGCTGGCCACCCGTCCCGAGACGGGCATCTCCACGCCGGAGGGGTGCGCCGGGAAGACCATCGCCACCGAGCTGCCAAACCTGACACGGCGGAGAATGAAGGAGTTATTTGGCGTTGACGATTTGAATATCCTCCACTCCGAGGGCAAGACGGAGGCGAAGGTATTCATGGGCGAAGCCGACGCATTCACCGACATAACGGAGACGGGCGCCACCCTCAGGGAGAACGGCAATATCATCATCGCCGAACTCTTCGAGTCAAACCCCCAGCTCTTCTGCAACAGGGCAGCAATGAAGGCGCCCTTCAAGCTTGAGAAGATTGAGGACATCCGTGTCGGCATCGACTCGGTACTCCTCGCCGAGAGGGAGCCTGTCTACATGGTCTTCATGGATGTGCCCAAGGGTGTAGTCGAAAAGGTGGAGAAGATGATCCCTGCCGTTATCGCCCCTACGGTGAGCCCCGTGGAGAAGGAGGGGTGGATCAGCATGTCGGCGGTCATCAGGGAGTCGGAGCTTAACATACTGGCCCCGAAACTGCTCCGCCTTGGTGTGGACGGCATCGTGCCGATCCAGGCCCCCAAAATATTTTCACAACAGATGATCAGAAAACAGTAGACAGGAGGGATAGCAACGTGAGTAAGAGTGAACGGGAAGAGGGCAGCGCCATAAACCTCGATTTTGAGAAGCGGGGCGGCCTTATTACGGTCGTCGTTCAGGAGGCGGGAAACGGGCAGGTACTGATGCTCGCCTACGCCAACAGGGAGGCCTTTGAGGAGACGGTCAGATCGAAGATGGCCACCTTCTGGTCTACCTCGAGGAATGAACTCTGGAAGAAGGGGGCCACATCGGGCGACTTCCTGAAGGTTATCGATATCTATGTGGACTGCGATCAGGACGCCGTCGTCTACCGTGTCGAACCGCAGGGGCAGGGGGCGTGTCACACGAAGGACGCAGCAACCGGCAAGGCGAGGCGGAGCTGCTTCTACCGGCAGGTGAACCTCACAACGGGAGAGCTCGAATCGGCTGAGTAGGGTTTTGGCTTTGGCTCTGGGGCAAAGGATATATTCTCACACAGAGTTCACAAAGAGAGCACAGAGAAAGGGAATTGAATATAACCCGCTCTCTTGTCTCCTATCAAACTTGGCGATCCTGGCAGCTTTGTGTGAGATAAAAACTTGTCTATCCCAACGAACGGATAATCATTGCCAAATTTGTAACTTTAACGGTCTCAGATTTTCTCTTCACCTATCTCCGTATCGCCCAGTCCAAAGGCGTCGTGGAGGATTCTCACGGCAAGCTCCGTATACTTCTCATCGATAACGCACGATATCTTTATCTCCGACGTGGAGATAATCTGTATATTTATCCCCTCTGCCGCAAGAGTGTCAAAGGTCTTTGACGCTACCCCGGCGTGACTCCTCATGCCAGCGCCGATGATGGAGACCTTTGCGATATCTCTATTACCTTCGACCTTTCCCGCCTCAATGCTGTCTGCCATCGACTCTATCAGATGAAGGGCCTTCTCATAATCGTCCAGAGGAACTGTGAAGGTCATATCGGTATACCCCTCGTGGCTTAAATTCTGGACGATCATATCAACATTGATATCCGCTTCCGTTAAGGGGGCAAAGAGTTTTGCCGCTATCCCCGGTCTGTCGGGAATCCTTACGATGGATATCTTTGCCTCATTCTTGTTGTAGGTAATGCCTGAGACAGCCGCCTTCTCCATATCGTCATCCTCCATGGTCACCATCGTCCCCTCCCTGTCGGTGAAGGAGGATCTCACCATGAGGGGGACGTGGTACTTCTTTGCAAACTCGACGGAGCGCGTCTGGAGCACTTTGGCGCCGAGACTTGCCATTTCGAGCATCTCATCGTAGCTTATCCTCTTGATCATTCGGGCGTTGGAACAGATGGAGGGGTCGGTGGTGTAAACCCCCTCCACATCAGTATAGATCTCGCAGATATCGGCATCGAGGGCCGTAGCCAGGGCGACGGCTGTCGTATCGGAACCACCCCTGCCGAGGGTTGTGATATTATTATCCCTGTCGATTCCCTGAAAACCGGGCACCACAACAATATTGCCGTCATCAAGCTCTCCGGTAATCCGTGCCCCCTCTATATGCTCTATTCGTGCTCTGGTGTGGGTAGCCTCGGTAGTAAGGGGTATCTGAAAACCGAGGAGGCTCTTAGCCCTGCATCCCATCTTGTTGAGGGCTATGGCCAGGAGACCGGCTGAGACCTGCTCGCCAGCAGATACGACAACATCAAACTCACGGCACTCCGGCCGGTCAGCCATCTCCGAGGTTAGGCCGATGAGGCGGTCAGTCTCACCAGACATGGCTGAGACAACAACAACCACCCTGTCGCCCCCCTTACTCCTGGCGGCAACCCGTTGGGCAACTTTCCTGATCCTCTCAATAGTGCCTACTGAGGTGCCTCCATATTTCTGAACAACAATGGCCATTACCGCCTCCTCCGTCCGGCTTTATGTATCGCCATGCCGTGACTGTCCTCCACGGCCTCCTGGATAATCTCAGGGAGGGTGGGGTGGGCGTGGATGGTCTCGATAATATCCGATGCCTTGAGGCCAGTCTTCACTGCAAGGGCGACCTCTCCGATGAGATCGGTGGCGTGAGCGCCGACGATAGAGGCGCCGATAACACGGTCAGTCGCCGCATCGACGACAACCTGGACAAAGCCATCCTCCTCCCCCATTGCGAGGGCCTTCCCGTTAGCGCCGTAGGGGAACCTCCCCACCTTAAAAGCAATGCCCTGTGCCTTCGCCTCTGCCTCCTTCAGGCCAACACTCGCTATTTCGGGATTGGTAAAAATAGCCGAAGGGATCGCGGAGTAATCCATCTCCATCTCTTTGCCTCCATCCTGGGCCAGGGCGTTGTTGACGGCAACTATCCCCTCCTGTGAGGCAACGTGGGCAAGGAGGATACCGCCAGTCACATCGCCAATGGCGTAGATGCCTGCTACACTTGTCTCCATACGTACATTGACGGGAATCTTCCCTGCCTCCACAACAACACCCACCCCATCGAGCCCGAGCCCACCCGAATTGAAAGTTCTCCCTGTCGTCACCAGAACCTTCTCCGTCAGTAACTCCCTGCCGTCCGATAGCCTTGTTCTCACCCCCTCGTCAACACGCTCACTGGACTCTACCGTTACTCCCGTATGAGCTGAGACCCCTCTCTCCTTGAAGCTCCTTGCCACAAGGCGGGAGACGGTCCGCTCCTCGGAGGAGAGGATAGTTGGGAGAAATTCAACAATGGTGACCTCGCTGCCGAACTCGGCAAATATGGTGGCAAACTCACACCCGGCCACACCGCCCCCTATGATGAGGAGCGAGTCAGGCACCTCTGTAAGGTTGAGGGCCTCCGTGGTTGTCACGATACCCTCTCCATCGGGCTCTACTCCGGGGATGGAGGCCGGTTCCGATCCGGTGGCGACGATGATTTTTTTAGCGGCAACAACCTCTCTCTCCCTGCCCCTCTCTACCCTCACTCTGCCGGGCGACTCTATGAAGCCATCACCAGTCAGGAGATCAACGCCGTTCGCCTTGAGAAGCTGCTCCACACCACTGACAAGCTGCTCCACTACACCGTCTTTTCTCGATACAGCCCGGGAGAGGTCAAAGGAAAGCTCTCCAGTATGGACGCCAAACTCACCCGCCCTCCTGGTGGCGGCAAGGGCGGTGGCGGAGGCATAGAGGGCCTTAGTCGGTATACACCCCCTGTTGAGACAGGTGCCACCAACGCGCTCCCTCTCAATGAGGCAGACCCTTGCGCCAAGCTGTGCTCCCCGAATGGCGGCCACATAGCCGCCGGGACCACCGCCGATAATGGCTATATCGTATTCACTCATAGATACCCTTCACTAAAAATCATCTCGTCTTGGCCCTCAAAACTTGGGGCGCAACCTGCTCCACCTCAACCCTTCGCCTGTCGCCGTCATCATGGAAAAATCTTACAGAGAGGTAGGGGTCGGTCAACTCTCCCACCACCCTTTCACCCCACTCTACAACGCTGATGCCGTCACGGCAGTAGAGGTAGTCATCGAGTCCGATGTCGTCCAACTCCGCCCCGCCAGCGAGGCGGTAGAGGTCGATATGGTAGAGGGTCACAGGCCCCCTGTAGATATTGACGACCGTAAAGGTGGGGCTTCTGACGAGTCCCGTAATCCCCAGTCCCTCTGCGAGGCCCTTGACAAAGGTTGTCTTGCCGGCGCCCAGTTCGCCGGTGAGGATGAGGAGAGCGCCCGCCTTCAGTGTGGCCGCCATTCTCCGTGCCAGGTCGCGGGTCTCCTCAGGGGACGATGTGTGATAGCTCTCCACCCCCTTCTTCCTTTCACTCACCGTTAATTATCGAAGAGATGGCACGGGGCACCTCATCCAAGATATCGGTTGCAACCATCCCGATCTCTCCCTGGGCCTCCGCCACCCTGTCGCCTGCAAGGCCGTGGAGGTAGACGCCAAGAACGGTCGCCTCCATTGGTTCGTATCCCTGGCCGACAAGACCGCTGATAATGCCTGAGAGGAGATCGCCCGTCCCTGCCGTCGCCATTCCCGGATTGCCGGTGGTGTTGATAAAGACGGCGCCATCGGCTCCGGCTATGACCGTCCGCGCCCCCTTCAGCGCCACGGTAACCTTATGCTCTTTCGCAAAATCCGAGGCCACCTCAACACGGTTTCCCTGGACATGGGCGCTCTTTTTTCCCAGAAGCCTGGCCATCTCTCCCGGATGGGGGGTCAGTATCAGGGGCGACCGCGCCCGCTTCAATACGTCGAGATGACCGGCAATGACATTCAAAGCATCGGCGTCTATAATCATGGGGATGGGCGACTTTGCTATGAGCCGAATGACAAGCCCCCTCACCTCACTGTTGTCGCCAAGGCCGGGGCCGATAACAAGGGCCTTTTTACCCTCCATCAACTCCGTAATTGCACGGAAGTCATCACTGCCAACCGTATGGGAGTCTGTCTCCGGGAGGGGGGCCGTCATGACCTCCACCGTCTTCACCTCCATTATGGTATGGAGACTCTCCGGCGCCCCAACGGTAACGAGACCGGCTCCACATCGTAGCGCCCCCATCGCTGTCATGGTGGCCGCGCCCGTCTTTCCCGGAGAACCTGCCACTACGAGGAGATGGCCGCAACTTCCCTTGTGGCTATCCCGTTCCCTCTGTCGCACCATGCCACCGACCATCGTACCATCGACAAGGTTCCACGGGATATCTGCATCGTCGGTGATCTCACGGGGCATCCCGATATCGACTACCTCAACCACACCGGCATAGTCGGCGCCCGGATAGGTGACAAGGCCGATCTTCGGAAAGGCCATAGTGGCGGTAACATCGGCCATTACGGCGTGCCCAAGAATTGCTCCGGTTGCGGCGTTGAGGCCGGAGGGTATATCGACGGCAACCACGGGGAGGGAGAGGTCGTTGATGGTATCGATCACCCGTCCATGGTGGCCCTTCACCGATGAGGAGAGGCCAGTCCCGAATATAGCATCGACGATAAGAGCCGAGTGCTTCAGCAGGGAGAGAAGGCCCCTCAACTCCTTCGCCGTCCTGACCATTTCAGTCCTGCCTCCCATCTTATCCCAGATATCCATATTGACCTTGGCGTTCCCCTTGACATCTGAAGGATTGGCAAGAAGGAGTAGTGCAACATCAAAGCCTCTGTTCGAGAGGTGCCGTGCGGCGACAAAACCGTCGCCACCGTTATTTCCCTTCCCAGCGAGGATGGTTACCCTCTTCTTGCCCTCTCGAATGTAGCTGGCAACAACATCAGCCACCCCCCGTCCGGCATTCTCCATGAGGACAATCTCACTCATGCCGTACTGTGCGACGGCCTGCCGGTCCATACGCCCCATTGTCGCCCCGTCAACGAGCTTCACTATCGTCCTCCATCGTGACATAGGCAACGGAATAATCGCCATCGTGAGAGAGGGAGAGGTGCCACCGGCAGCCATCTTCAAACCCTCTCACCTGCAGTAAAGGTTTGCCATCCGCCTCCCTGAGAACCTCAATATCCCTGAATGTGACTCCCCTCCCCACAACCTTGATGACTGCCTCCTTTGCCGCAAATCTGGCGGCATAGTGACAGGCCGATCGCAATTTCACATCACAGTACGCCCTCTCCCCGTCGGTAAAGAGGCGCGCAAGGAACCTCTCGCCATACCGCTCCATGACCCTGCCAAAACGCCTTATATCGACGATATCAACACCGACGCCCCTTATCATTCTTCGCACCTAAATAAGGAGGTTATCGCCCGACGACTGAGCGTCCACGACTCACTGAACAAGGATCGCCATCTCCTTTACCGCCCTCTCTATCCCAACCATGACGCTTCTGGCAATAATAGAAAAACCGATGGCAAACTCCTCAACCTCCTTTATGGAGGTGACACGGGCAACGTTACGGTAATCTAGGCCGTGACCAGCATGTATGGAGAGGCCGAGCCTCGACGCCAGTGCGGCGCCATTCCCGATACGACTGAACTCTTCATCCACGAGTCGCTCCTCGCTGACATCGGCGTACTTTCCTGTATGAAGCTCCACACCGCTGGCGTTCGCCTTATGGGCCAATTTTATCTGCTCCGGATCTGGATCGATAAAGAGATTGACCTCGAAGGAGGCCTCCCTGAGTTTTGAGATAAAGCGCTTGAGGTGGTCCCTCTCCCTCTGGAGCCTGAGATCGAGGCCGCCCTCAGTGGTCAGCTCCTGCCTCTTTTCAGGGACAATGGTGATGAGATCGGGCTTCGTTTCCATAGCGATACGCATCATCTCCGGCGTGGCCGCCATCTCAAGATTGAGGCTGCCCTTAACCATATCCCTCAGGAGTCTTATATCCCTGTCCTGTATGTGCCGCCTGTCCTCTCTGAGATGGGCAGTAATCCCGTCGGCTCCTGCAAGCTCTACAACCATAGCGGCAGTAACAGGGTCCGGCTCCACGCCCAACCTAGCCTGTCGTACCGTAGCAACGTGATCAACATTTACCGATAGTCGTGCCATTTCACATCCTCTCCATAGTAGCAATAATCGCTTCTTCTCAAACTCGTTTATACACCGTTGAGCCCCTCACCCGATCTCCTCCCGCATGGCGTCGGCAAGGCTGTCGGCCATGACCTTTATCCGCCCTCCGTCCATCCCCTCTATCGTTATCCTGGCAAGCGCTTCAGTGCCGGAGTAGCGTATGAAGACCCTCCCGTCGTCACCCAACTCCGCCTCGGTCTCCTCAAGAA
>JBHHTR010000019.1:0-19128 GCA_046753505.1 Thermodesulfobacteriota bacterium | reverse complement strand
TGAGCAAAATAACGTGTCAAGTACTTTTTTATCTTTTTCGCTGAATAGTTACAGAATACAATAAGCAGCATAAACCTCATCGCCGAGACAGCCAGGGAGTCGAGCGATATAATCGCCGCCCTCGGCGCCAAGTCTCAGGAGATCAGCGTCATCATCAATGTCATAGACGACATCGCAGACCAGACCAACCTCCTTGCCCTTAACGCCGCAATCGAGGCGGCACGAGCCGGAGAACAGGGGCGCGGTTTTGCAGTAGTCGCTGATGAGGTTAGAAAACTTGCGGAGAAGACCATTACGGCAACCAAAAAGATCGGTGAAATGATCGGAGCTATACAGGCAGAAACAGGCAAGGCTATTACCTCCATGGAAAACGAGGTCGAGGTAGTCGAGAGCGGCGTCCAGCTTGCCACTGAAGCCGGTCAGTCACTGGATCTCATTCTCGAAAGGGTCGATGAAGTCAAGGAGATGATCCATCAGGTTGCCACTGCGGCAGAAGAGCAATCCGTTGCTACCGAGCAGATCAGCAGCGACATTGAAAACGTATCGGAAATTGCGACACAAACCTCAACAGGGGCGCAACAGGTTGCAAGCGCAAGCACCGAGATCGCTGAACTCGCTGTAGGACTGAAGGCAAAGGTTGAGATGTTTAAGGTGTCCCATGCTTCTACCGATTCAAACGCACAACCTGTGACTCTCCATAGTGTAGAGAGTCAAGATGGAGATTCTCACGTTCGAGCCGCATAGAGGAGACAGGCCTCTTGCCTACAGATACCTCCTCTCCCCAGGGGGAGAGGATTGAGGTGAGGGGGAAGGGTTATATCTGATAGTGGTATTTTTGCTCTGGGAGGTTAGGGTGGGTTCACTGCTCTATATCTGCCTACAGCCGTCTACTTTGGCGACATACTTTTGTCAAGCTTCTGTGTCAGGAGAGCCGCTTTTTTTGGTTTAACGGCGGCCAGAATGGCGGCGGCGCTCTTCTGCTTCATACTCTTAAGAAGCTTTACCGCCAGCCTGTTATCAACCAGTTCAATCCGCGTGGCGGCCTCTTCAGCCTCCATGCTCTCATATATCTTAGCCAGTTTCTTGACCCCCTTCTCCTTCTCCAGCTTCAACTCATCAACAACCTGCTCCATCTCCTGACGAGCCTTCGAGAGGTGAGCTATCCGCTCCTCTATCTCACTCCTCAGCGTCTTGATCTGAAGCTCCTCAATATGAGCCAACCCCTCCCTCTTGTCGAGGTCGTTTGAGCGCAGCTTGATGGCAAGGAGCAGTTCACTTGGAACCCCGGCACAGTCACTGCTGCCATCCGCCCCGTGCGAGAGGGCTATGGGCGACATCACCGCGAGGAGGAGCAGGATGGCGAAGGATACTATTTTATCGACTCTATTCATTACTAAAAGATCGCCACATCCAGTCAGCAAACCCCTTTCCTTGAACAGCGCAGCGCATATTCATCCAGGGCTGCCTGCTCCTCCTTCTCCACTGCCTCCCTGTGCTGCCTTGCCTCACGCTCTTTTACTATATCAAGAACCTTCCGCGCCTTACTCGCCTCCAGCAGCTCTTCCTGTTTTAATCGGGCAGCACTCCTCATCGCGTACAACTCCTCCTCCTCGGCTCCAATACGTTCCTTGATGAGCCCTATAAAGGCGCGTTTCGTCAGAAACTCTACAGGCGTTACTTCAGCCAGTTGAGTCAATTCATCGGCCTTACAATCATAGAGGGCGACCAAGGCGTCCAGAGAGAGCTCCCCCTGCTCGACGCTTGATTTGAGCAGGCGATACTCTGTCATGAGAAGTTCCTCAACATGACCTCTGAAATGGAGGAGGGTCTCAAACCTGAAACGGTACCGCTTCATATCAATAGCACCTCTGCAACCACGACCACCACTGAAAGGGGTGGTTTGAAAGTTACCCTTGAAGGGGTCTATCCCCCTGTTGCTTCTCCACCCTCTGAGAGAGGGGCTCCATCTGGGAATGGGGGGCGGACCTCTTCACCCCCTCACCCCCTGCCCTATCCCCATTGGGGAGAGGGGGCTTGCTACATTGACCTAGTTCAGGCTCTCCAGATTCATTGCATACATCCCCTGGATACTGTCATCATAATCGATCTTTTCGTCCATCCCCTGTCTCAAAAAACGCCTGACCTTGTCAATGTTGTTCATTGAATAGTCAACTGCAGCGCTGCTACCCTCCCGGTAAGCTCCGATAGTAATCAAGTCCTCATTCTGCCGGTAGGTAGCCATCACCCTCCGTGTCCGCTGGGCATGTTCTCTCTGATCGTCCTTAATAACATCGTTCATACATCTGCTGATTGATTGCAGAACGTCAATGGCCGGGTAGTGACCCAACGATGCAAGCTCTCTTGAAAGAACAATATGGCCGTCCAGGGTCGCCCTCGACGCATCTGCAATCGGCTCATTGAAGTCGTCACTCTCGACCAGAACGGTGTAAAAGCCGGTAATACTCCCCTCTCCATCGGCTGTCCCGGCTCTCTCCAGCAGCTTGGGCAGGAGGGAATAGACCGATGGGGGATACCCCTTTGTCGTGGGCGGCTCGCCGACGGCAAGACCTATCTCCCTCTGTGCCATGGCGCATCGCGTCAGTGAGTCCATAATCAGCAGCACCCGCTTCCCCTGATCCCTAAAATGCTCGGCTATGGTCGTGGCAAGAAAGGCCCCTCTCACCCTCAAGAGAGGCGACATGTCAGATGTAACAACTACTACAACCGATCTCTTGAGCCCCTCCTCCTTCAGATCCTTTTCAATAAACTCCTTGACCTCTCTCCCCCTCTCACCTATGAGAGCAATAACATTAACGTCGGCGCTCGTATTACGCGCCATCATTCCCAGGAGAACACTCTTGCCAACGCCGCTTCCGGCAAAAATACCCATTCTCTGCCCTGCCCCTACGGTAAGGAGTGCGTTAATGGCCCGTACTCCAACATCGAGCGGCTCCGCAACCCTTCTACGTTGAAAGGGGTTGGGAGCAGCCTTGTAGAGCTGACACTCTACATCCCTCTTGAGAGGCTCCTTCCCGTCGATGGGGTTCCCTACCCCGTCAATAACACGCCCCATGAGATTGCTGCTGAGCCTCACCCGCGCCCTCTTTCCTAATACTACAATCCGGCTTCCAGGCATAAGGCCCGTAATCTCGCCGAGGGGCATGAGGAAAACCTTGCGATCACTGAAACCGACCACCTCACAGACCACACTGGAGCCGTCCCTGTTGCTTATACGGCACATATCGCCGACACTCAGCCCGACCCCTGCCCCTTCGATAACCGTACCGACAACCCTTGTCACCTTGCCGTTGACCCTGATAGGCTCAGTTTCATTAATTGCATTATTTAAAAGCTCCAACATCACTTCTTTAACGCCTCTCTCATGGCGCCTTCAATGATCTTGAGACTCTCCTCGACCCTCGCATCAACCTCGCCATCTGCGCTCTCGATGACACACCCCCCCACCTCTATGGCGCTGTCCTCTTCCAGGAGGAACCCCTTCACCTCTTCGAGCCTCTTGACAATGTGGATGCAATTTTCTTTCAAGTGAGAGAGATCATCGGGGTTGACCCGAATTACTGCCTTCTCCTGAAAATGCATCGCATCCACGGCAGAGGTGAGAATGTTGGCAATGACCTCCCGGTTGATGGAGATTTCACCGTGAAGAACCTTGCTCGCCGCTCCTATGACCAACTTGATAAATTCTTCCTTATTCTCCTGATAGAATTTCTCTCTAAAGTTGGCTATCTCGTCTCCCATGGCCGCAATACGTCTGAGAAGGAGGTTCGCCTTCTCAAGGCCCATCTCCATCCCGGCCCTTTCACCGGCCATGAAGCCCTCTTCATACCCATCCCGCTCGGCAGAGGCCGTACAGGCGCCATCTCTCCGATCCTCCTTGACAATGGTCATGAGGCGTAAGGGGCTTGTGGTTTCACCATAACCCAGCTTGTAGATCTTAGACGAGTTCATCATCACCTCCCTTGCCGCCAAGAACAATCTTGCCCTCCTGCTCAAGCCGCTTGACGACGGTAAGAATCTCCTTTTTAGCCTTCTCCACTTCACTCAGTTTTACCGGACCTTTCGCCTCCATATCTTCCTCCAGCATCTCTCGTGCCCGCTCCGACATATTTTTGAAGAACTTCTCCTTGAGCTCCTCATCGGCCACCTTGAGGGCGTAGATGAGCTGCTCGGTCGTGATATCCTTGAGGAGAGCCTGGAATCCCTTGTCATCAATCTTGACAATGTCACCAAAGACAAACATCTTCTCCTGAATCGAGGTGGCCAGATCAACGTCGGTCTTCTCTATTTCACCCATTATCGCCCCCTCGCTGGCGCTGTCCATCTGGTTGAGGATTTCAGCCGCTGTCTTGACGCCCCCAATGCTCTTTGTATTTACTGCAGCGTTCCCGGCAAGATTTTCCTTGATAGCCTCCTCAAGCTCTCTCATTGCAGCCGGGGTTATCGACTCCATAGTCGCAATCCTCATGACAACATCCGACCGCAGCCTCGGCGGGAAGAGAGTCATAATCTCCGACGCCTGATCCGAATCGAGACTCGACAGGACCACTGCAATAGTCTGGGGATGCTCATCCCGAATGATATCGGCAACCATCTTGGCGTCCATCCATTTAAGCGCATCAAGGCCGCAGCCGTCGTTGTCGGTGGATATTCGGTCTATGACCATATCCGCCCTATCTTTACCAAGGGCCTTTGTGAGGGCCTTCTTGACAAACTCGTTATCACCGAGTGGAACGTTTGTCTCAGCCTCACTGCTGAAGTCAGCTACTATAGTTTGAAGTTTATCGTTGGAAATATCCTCTATCTGGGTCAGTTTGGCGCCAATCTTCTGCACATCATTGGGCCCCATGTGCTTCATTACCTCTGCGGCAAGATCATCACCGAGAGAAAGCATGAGTATGGCCGCCCTGTCCAGACCCTCTATCTGTTTTGCCTCTGCCGCCATGATTTACTTGTCCTTTATCCATCCTTTTAGGATATGCGCGGCCTGCTGTGGATTCTGCTTTACCAACTCCCGCACCTTCTGCCGCATATCCACATTAGTAGCGGGAAGGGCATGCTCGTCTCCGCCGCCCTCCAGCGCCCTTACCACCTCCATCAGTTGACTCTCTCCATCCCCATCACCATCTCCACCTCCACCACCGCCGCCATGAGGTGTGACGGTGAAAATTCCATTGATGAGGGGCCTCAGAACAAAGAGGAAGAGGAGGATTGAGATAAAGGTAATCGAGCCGTAACGGATAAGGGATGGGATATAGTCAGAGATTACAATGCCGCCACCACTATCCATCTCCCCCGTCTCGATGCTCGCCTGCTGCTCGAAAGGCATATTAATAACCTCAACGTGGTCTCCCCTCTCCTCTGAAAAGCCTATGGCGCTCTTCACAATGGTTGCAAACTGTTTCAGCTCCTCATCGGTGCGTGGTACATAGGTGGCCTCCTCCCCGTCGCCCTTGCCGCTCCCTGCCTCATACTTGCCGTCTACCAGCACTGCGACGCTAACCCTCTTGACTACTCCGCTAGGCTCAATAATATTCCTGACCACCTTATTAATCTCGTAATTGAGCACCTGCTTCTGACTCTGTGTCTGAGACGGACTCCCTTGAGCGCTGCCCTGCTGACCACCGGGGGTGTTAGAGGCAACACCTGGAATCCCTGCAACTACCCCTCCCCCTGTCGATTTATCCTTGCTCTTCTGTTCACTCCTCACAACGGCGCCGTCGGGATCAAAGTTCTCTTCCGTCATCTCAACACGCCTGAAGTCGAGTTCCGCTGCAACCTGAGCAACTACCTTGCCCCTGCCCACGACCGGTTCAAGCATCCCCTCCACTCTCCTGGCAATATTCTGCTCCAGTGAATTCTGATACTCAATCTGGGATGAGGTGGCAGCCACACTCTCATCATCACCATACTGCTCCGTCAAAAGCTTGCCACTGCCGTCAACAACCGTGATGCTCTGCGGCGTGAGTCCCGCCACACTGCTTGCGACCAGATGGACAATGCCCTGGACCTGTCTCTTGCTGAGATGCCCCCCCTGTATGACCTTGAGTACCACCGATGCTCTCGCCTGCTCCTCCTCTTCCTGGAAGAGCCTCTTTTCTGGAACAACAATATGAACCCGCGCCGTTTCAACCTCGGAAAGCCATCCGATAGTCCTTGACAGCTCCCCCTGCATCGCACGCAGGTAGTTAATATTCTGTACAAACTCACTCATTCCGAGGCCGGTCTTGTCAAAAAGCTCGAAACCGACTCCGCTTCCGTGGGGGAGACCTAGCCCTGCAAGCTCAAGCCTAGTCTCATAAATCTTTTCCTGAGCCGCAAAGATAGCGCCGCTCCCCTCGAAGCGGTAGGGGATATTTCTCTTCTGTAGCTCCTCAACTATCGAGGCAGCGTCACTCTGGGAGAGGTTTGAATAGAGGAGTTGATAGGAGGGCTGGTTGGCCCACTTGTAGAGCCCCGCTACCGCCACGGCTGAGAGGGCGAGGATAAGGACGAAGACAATCTTCTTTGCATTGCTCAACGCCATGAAGTTATCTGCCGCATTTGCCATGACTATACCTGTGTCCTCATGACCTCTTCATAGGCGGAAATCAGCTTGTTTCGCACCTGAAGCATCATCTGAAAAGAGAGATTAGCCTTCTCAACAGCAATCATGGTGTCGTGGATGGAAAGTTCTCCCTCGGTAAAGGCATTAATTGCCTTATCCGCCTCTACCTGCACCTTGTTAGCATCGCCGATTGCATCCTTCAGGGCCGTTGAAAAGCCGCTCCCTGCTTCGCCCTTCTTTGCCGTACCCTCGATCCCGCCATTTATGATCTGACTTGCCGCACCCTTAATGCCTTCCATGATCTCTACCTCCACTCTCCATAGATAAGTCAAACTTTACGGTACTGACCATTTGGACTACCTGCCGATCTCAAGGGCCTTCTGCATCATCTCCTTCGTTGAATTGAAGGCTGATACATTTGCCTCATAGGCCCTTATAGCAGAAAGCATATTAACCATCTCCTCTATGCTATCGATATTAGGGAGTTTTACAAAACCATCCTTGTCTGCATCTGGATGGCCCGGCTCATAGATAACCTTGAACTCCCTGCCATCCTCAATAACATCGAGAACCTTGACCTTTACCAGCCCTTCATTGTTGGCAGGTATGGCTGTAAAGAGAACGTCCTTCCTCCTGTACGGCTCGCCTCCTGGGCCACGGGTGGTGTTGATGTTGGCGAGGTTGCTCGATATGGTATTTAGCCGTACTCTCTGTGCCTCAAGCCCTGAAGAGATGACGGAAAAGCTTGTAAACATGACTACCTCCCCTCCTTAATAGCCTCTCGTAACATGGAAAACTTTCTGTTAAGCAGACTTATTGTTGCGTTGTAGATCATGGTGTTCTCGGCAACCTTGGTCATCTCCTTCTCCAGTGTGACGCTGTTTCCATCAAGAGAGGGGACAGCATCGGAGGGTGTAAAGACTTCGGCGCCGCCAATAGTTGATGGGCCTGCCGTGAGGTGGCTTTTATCGGTGACGGCAAGCCGGAGATCCCCCTCTCCGCTCGCTTTCTTTACCTCCCTGTAAAAATCGATCTCTTGCGTCTTGTAGCCGGGCGTCTCCTCATTTGCTATATTCGACACAACAAGATTGTGCCGCTGCGATACAAGATCGAGAGAGTGTTCCAGCCTTGAAATCAGTCCTCCAAAAATCCCCTTCACCTACCTCACCTCCTCGTTGCTACCCTTACATAATGCAAAACAGGTGCCACTATTTTCCAAAGAGAGCATAGCATGGGATTTTAGGCCCTTAGTCTCCAAACATTCACCCTTCAGCCTGCATCTCCTCTCACGCAACATGCTCCACTCCTCTGTACTCTTTCAGCTTATTTCGCAGCGTTCTGATGCTTATTCCAAGGGCCCTGGCGGTGAGTGTCTTGTTCTCCTTCATCTCTTTTAGTGTCTTAAAGATGAGACTCCTCTCCATCTCCCTGATGCTCGTCGCTGCTGACACGCCATCTCTCTCAACCGTCCTGGACTCTCCATAGAAGAGATCGTCACAGGTCAACTCATCTCCCTGACACATGAGGACTGCCCGCTCTATCACATTTTCCATCTCCCTCACATTGCCCTTCCACTGGTATCCTTGAAGTATCTTGGCAGCCTTTTTCTCTATACCACCTATTTCACGATTATTTTTTTTACTAAGAACTTCGAGGAAGTGCCTGGCAAGGGGGAGGATATCCTCAGGCCGCTCTCTCAGTGGAGGAATGACGATGGGGAATACGTTGAGACGATAGAAGAGATCCTCCCGGAATTTTCCCTTCTCTACCTCCTCCTGAAGGTTCCTGTTGGTCGTTGCAATAATCCTCACATCGATACTGAGAGGGCTCTTTGACCCGACTACATCTATCTCACGCTCCTGTAAAACCCTGAGCAGCTTGGCCTGAAGGAGCATCCCCATCTCCCCAACCTCATCGAGGAGTATGCTCCCCCTGTTGGCCGCCTCAAACTTTCCAACCCGCCGTGTAATGGCGCCGGTAAACGCCCCCCGTTCATGTCCAAAGAGCTCGCTCTCCAGCAGCCCATCCGGTATGGAGGCACAGTTAATGGCGACGAAGGTCTCATCCGCTCTGTTGCTCAAGCCGTGGATAAAACGGGCAATAACCTCCTTGCCTGTTCCGCTCTCACCCATTATCAGGATAGTTGCCGTGGTGTTTGCCACTCTTCTGGCAACGTTTAGGATATCCACCATCTGTTCACTCTCCCCAATAATCCCGAACTCACTCTCGTCATGTCTGGTTGCGAGTATTCTCCTCATCGACGCCTCCAGCACGTCGGGCGAGAACGGTTTAAGTATGTAATCCCTGGCGCCGTCCCTCATTGCCTCAATAGCGTTCTCTATGGTGCCGAAGGCGGTCATCATCAAAACGGGAAGACCGGGGGCGATGTTACAGACCGCACGGAGAAGGCCTACGCCGCCTATCCCCGGCATCTTGACGTCGGTAATAACAAGGTTGTAGAGACCATCCTTGATCCTGGCAAGGCCCTCCTCCCCCGATGCCGCACACTCCACCTCATACCCCTTCAGCCTTAAGACCTCCGAAAGGGCCACCCTTATCTGCGGCTCGTCATCAACTATGAGTACTCTATCCATTACAGACTCCTTGACATCTCTCTGCCACCGGTAAGAGGGTGACGGGCTACCGCCTCAACTCCCACTCCGCTCCTGGCCTCATCATACGCCGCCTCTGGAAGGGTGATATCAAATTGTGTGCCCTCCCCTGCCGTACTCTCCACCTCCAGCAAGCCCCCATGGGCCTTGATAATGTTATTGACCACCGTCAAGCCCAGCCCTGTCCCCCTTGCCCGCATGGTGAAGAAGGGATCAAATATTTTGTCCATGAACTCCTTTGGAATGCCTCTACCATCATCGCACACCCTGATATGAACCCCCTCCTCATCAAGAACCGTATGAAGAGAGACTACTCCTTCGCCCTCCTCTCCAAGGGCTTCGATGCCGTTCATGATGAGGTTAAGGAGGGCCTGTTTCATCAACTCCTTATCAACCGAGACGGAGATATCGGGAACTTCATGGGGCACCTCAATCCTTGTGCCCCTCTCCTTCATGATGTATTTGCAGATATCAAGGGTCTCCGCGAGAAGCCCCTCTACCGTCACATCATCTTTTTGCGGTATCGAGCTGTTTGCAAAGAGAAGCATATTTGAAAGGGTAGTATTGAGGGTTTTGACAGCGGCAACGATCTCCTTGGCAAAACTCTCCCGCTTCACCCTCTCAATAGCGCTGTCGTCAAGGAGTGAAGCGAATAGCTCTATGCTGGCAAGGGGGTTGCGTATCTGGTGGGCAATGCTGGCCGCCATCTCACCCATGGCCTTTAGCCTTTTGTCCCTCTGCATGACCTCTCTCATCCGCTTCATCTCCGATATATCCCTCAAGACCACAAGAAGACCGCTCTTCACCCCCTGAAGGTTTGTGAGAACGGTACGGTTCACTGCTACACTCTTTCTCCTCCCCCTTCCTCTTGCCCGTGTCTCTATATCAATCTCTATATCGCCCTCCTCCTCTCCGGCAGCAACGTGATCGTCAGGATGGAGCCTCTCCACCCACGGCAGCAGGTCATCAAGCCCTCTCCCGACAACGCCCTCTAAGGGCTCTTCGAGAATGGCGAAGGCAGACCTGTTGGCACACTCAACCCGCCCGTCACTATCGGTAACAAGGACGCCGAGAGGTAAGCCCTCCAGTATGGATGTGAGGTAGTTGTTCTTCTCCTCCAACTCCAGATTAAGCTCTTCGATCCTCTCCTCAAGCCCCTTATAGTGAGACTCCAGCGTTGAGGAGGCCCTCTTGAAGGTATCAAAGGCATTAATCAGAAGATTTACATCTTGATTGACTTCCATAGAGCAGCCTCCTTTACGCTCTCTCCAGCAAGTTTTCCGTAATAACCGCCATCCTCTCCGGCAAGACCCTTCCATATCGTGACAGCCTCTTTCCTCCTTCCAAGCATGAGGTTGAGCCGCCCCATCCGGTAGTGAATGCGGGCGCCATCATCGGTGCGAATCTTCGCGCCAGCTCTCGTGTACGCCTTGAGAGCGTCGCTCCACCTCTCCATCGCATAATTTGCGTCTCCCATTCCAAGATATGCCCTTGCGCCGATATCATTGTCAGGATACCTTTTAATAAGCTTTCCAAGAAGGCGGTTCGCCCTCTCCGGTTTCCCTGTCATCGTATAGAGGTGGGCGGAATTCAGGATGAGTTCCGGAAAGTCGAGTTTATTGTTCGCCATAGCATACTTCGCCATCGCCAGGTCGTATGCCCCTCTCCTCATGTAGAGATCTCCGGCCTCGCGGAGCGCCACGTTCATCTCTGCGCTCCTCTTTTTATAGTGTCTTCTCATATCCTCCTCAACACTCTCGACCTCTCCCTCCATAATATGAGTACGAATCAGCTTGACAGGAACCCCCATCTTCTCGCCCCTCTCAAGACCAAGGTAGATTTTTCTCGCCTCAGCCGGAAGATTTACCTCAAGAAGGGCATCCGCAACGATACGACGGGTTCTCCCCTCCTTGATGTAGGGGCCATGTTTATAAAAGAGACTTACCGCCTCTCCATAATTGCCCTCGCTGTAGGCGCTCTTGATGAAAGAGAAGAGAGTGTCGGAGAGCGCTTTTCTGCCCTCCTTTTTCCAGGAGGTTGAGACGCCGGTCAGAAGAAGCTTTTTTGCATTATTCAATACATCCTCAGCGCTGCCTGCATCTTCAGAGACGCGAAGCAGATAGAAGAGCGCGATGTCTCTCACTTCATAGGGCGCCTCTCCATCGACCACCTTCCGCCACATCTCCACTGCTTTACCGTACTCCTCCCCTCCCCTGTGCAACTCTGCCATAGCCATCATTCCCATAACCTGTCCGGCACGGTCTCCCGTCTTCTCTACAAGCTCTTGATACCGCTTTTCCCCCTCTGCCCTGTCTCCACTCTCCACCGCCATGTCGCCGACACGCAAGAGGGCATAGCCAGCCATAACAGGAGATGCCTTGTCGCCCTTTAGAGCCAGCAAGGGCTCCATTGCGAGATCGGCTCTGCCTAACTTTACAAAGTTTTCTGCACGGAAGAAACGGAATGGAGGGTTGCCGTCAAGAAAGCTATTAATCTCGCTGAAAACGCTCTCGGCGGCATCATTATTATCTGTAAAAGAGAGAGCCAGCCCATAACCGGCAAGCGCCTTCTGCCATATTTCAGGCTGTTCCGCAGCCCGGTATACCCGATAGAAGAGCCTTCCCGCCCTTTCGATGAGACGGTTCTTCTCCTCCCGAACCCCCTCCCTGAGGAGAAGAAAGGAACGCCCCATGAGAGCTCGCCGGTAGAGTGTGTCCTTTTGCGGAGATCGGATGACTCGCATGTAGTGCGCCAGAGCCTCGGGGAAAAAGCCCAGCCTCTCATTGATGAGACCAGACAGATAGATGGCCTCCCTTCTGCGAATGGAATCGCCCCCGCCACTACCCCGCATTACAAGGAGTTTGGAGAGGGCGCCCCTCAACTCGCCGGAACGCGCTATAGCTAGGGCCTCATCGATCTCTGCGATAGTGGATGAGTAGCCCTTGATGGCCATCTCGGCCTGCCTCATGAAGAGCTCAGAGAATACCTTTTCTCTATAGACCTCCCTCCACCGCTCTCCCCCCCTCCCATTCTCGATAACAGCCGAGGCGGAGGATAGGGAGGTGTAGAGACAAATAATTACGAGGATAATGAATTTAAGAGCGCCGATTCTCATGCTGTCTGTTAATAGAAAGCAAAGAGCGTGCCATGATCTTTAACGGTAGATATCTATCCTTGTGGTAGAGACGGCAGGTGGATTGTCCCGGAGGCGGCCCTGACTATAATAAGGTGGGAAATAATGGACTATTCGAAGGCTTACTGATGACTCGGATGTAAATTTTGATGGCTTCAGGAGCACGCCAGGGGATTCTATTGAAGCGCCCACCGGGAAAAAGAGAGGAGGAAAGAGGCAGGCCGAGCGTCAAAAACATGACGGCGCCCACCGTCACGCGGTTAATGCAGCTTCTACAACCTCCAGCAGTTCGCCTACACTGAACGGCTTCTGAAGGTAGGAGCATCCTGCATTGAGGATGAAGCTCTTCAACTCACCTATCTCGCCGTCAATGATATCGCCGGTAATAAATATTACGTGTCTCTTTAAGTCTGGCCTCTTTTCTACGATTAGCTTATAAAACTCTCTCCCGTCTAGCGTCGGCATTCTCACATCCGTCAGTATCAGGTCGTACTCGTGGGTCGAGAGCATACCTACAGCCTCCGTTACTTTACTTGTGGTATCAACCCCATAGCCGCCCCCCTCCAGCACCTCTCTGATGACGCCGAGTATCTCCTCTTCATCATCAACTACAAGGAGTCTGCCGTGCCCCTTCTGTGCCTTAGCCCCACCATGTTGCTTCTCAACAGATTCGCTCCCGCCGACGGCAATCGCCTCACGCGCTACAGGCATCTCTATAGTGAAGGTGGTTCCCTCCCCCACCCTGCTCACTACACTCATATCCCCATCGTGACTCTTTATTATGCTGTAGGAGACAGAGAGACCTAGACCTGTCCCCTTGCCCACCTCCTTGGTTGAAAAGAAGGGATCGAAGACCCTGGCTATACAACTCTCCGGAATCCCGCACCCCGTGTCGGCAAGGGTGATCACAATGCTGTCGCCACTGTGTCGTGAGGAGACGGTAACAGCTCCTCTCCCATCCATCGACTGTATCGCATTATGGAGGATATTGATAAAGACCTGCTCCAACTGGTGGGGGTCTGCCATGGCACATGGGAGGGTTTGAGCGAAATCTGTTGTAACGACTATGCCTGACGACTCCATCTTGTAGGCCAGGAGGTTCAGACTCTGAAAAAGAAGATCGTTTATATTGACGGGACTCCTTGCCTGACTCCTGGGTCTGGCAAAATCGAGCATGGAGCGGATTATATGCTGACACCCCATCGCCGATGTGTAGATCGACTCTACCATCTTCTCTCTCTTATCCGTTGCAAGTCCGTTCTGAAGCATCTCGCTATAGGAGAGTATCGGCACAAGGCGATTGTTCAGCTCATGGGCAATCCCTGCGGCAATCTCGCCCAGGGAGGCATACTTTTCCATGGTGTTTATGCTTTTCAGTATCTTCTTCTCCTCCGTAACGTCCCTAGCGACAACCAGAAAATAGACTATCCTCCCCCCTTTACCCTTCACAGCCGATATGTTACACGAGAGTTCCCTTCTATCACCGGCGTCATCAGTTACAACGGTGTCCCACAGCGCTCTCCCACTCCTGATGAGTATCTTGAGAATATTAACGGGAACCGTCTCGTTACAAAATGAGGCATAGGATCTTCTGCGAAGCTTTTCAGATCTATAGCCGATATCAAGAACCTTCTGGTTTGTAAAGGTTATCCTCCCGCCCCTGTCTACTGTGAGAATCATATCGTTGGCGTTGGCTATGATCTCTTCAAGGTAGGCATTAGAGTCACTCAGCGCTCTGGTCCGCTCACGCACCTTCCCCTCAAGGGCCCTGCCATTCGTGGCAAAGGCGATGAGATGTCCCACCGTCATGGAGAGTGTGTTGAATACCTCGAACTGTTTTCTACAGAACGCCCCTTTCTCCGGGTGGCTCATGTTGATCACACCAAGGATATCATCACCCGTCAAGACGGGAAGACACAGCATGGAGCCAACCTTGACTGACGATTCGAGTGGAATAAAGCGGGGGTCCAGGCTGACATCTTCAATATAGAGGGGGGGCCCGTTTTGAGCCACGGTACCGGCTATTCCCCTGCCTGCCTGGATAGCACTCCTCTTATTGTGTACCCTTTCGTCAAATTTTGAGCCGGCGCCGCATTGCAGGTTAAGGAGACTCCTCTCCTCATTGAAGAGCATTATTGAACAGTTCTCAAGATGGAGCTCCTCTGCCAGGATCCTTGTTACCTCAGAGCAAATGGCGTCAACAGTCGTCTTGCCATGGAGGTTCTCCGCAAGTCTGCGGAAGGCTGAGAGGGCGCGGATAAGATCCTCATGATCCTCCATGAGTCCACTCAGGCTGCCGTTTTGTAAAAGTGGTTGAGCCATCCCCTATCCGTCTCCGCCCGCAATATTGTAGAAGGCCGTCATCGACGCCTCCTTCTCAGCGAGAGCTTCTCTTATCTCCTCGACAGCAGATTCCTCCAGGCCAAGGGTGTGGAGCACCTCGGAATAATCCTCTATCGGCGCAAAGTCATCTATCAACTCATCCCCCTTTTCACCTGAAGCGATAGAGTCGGCGAAATGGACTGCCGTGATGAGGGGTTTTAATGCGTTAAGACTCTCTGAATCCGCCAACTCCAGACTGTTCGGCTCGTGATGGAACTGTATCGCCGCAACACACCCTGCAGGCATGAGGTACCGCTCTGCAAACCACGCCCCAACCAGGGAGTGGCCGGCTCCGAAAGCGCTCTCCTCCCTCTCCTGCAACCCCTCTCTACCCTGAAGAGAGACAACCAGGTACTCCTCTCCAAAGAGCTGGAAGAGGATTGCCCTTCCGATATCGTGGAGGAGACCTGCAAGAAAGGCCGTCTCCCTGCCCACAACATTGCACTTATCGGCAATGACAACCGATACATTGGCTACCTTAAAGGAGTGGAGCCAGAGCCTCTTTATATCAAAAAGGTGGTGACTGGAGCCTACAGAGCCCAGTATGGAGACAGAGACAGCAAGACACTTTACCATATTAAAACCGAGTATCAGTATGGCCTGGGATATGCTCTCCACACTCCTGCTCTGACCGTAGAAGGCGGCATTGGAAATGGCAACAATACGTGCGACCAGAGCCTGGTCACGCTTCAACACCTCCTCAAGATCCTCAATTGAGCTGCCGTCATCATCCACCACCTCCAGTATCTTCTGCAACACCACAGGAATGGTAGAGAGACTCCTGAGCCCCTCTATCCTTCTTCGCAATCCCTCTCTGTCAGCTTTTGCTGTCACCGGTACATTCATTACTCCATTGTCATCGGCACGACACCAAAAAACTTGACCACTCATTTTCTATCCATGACGCCCCTCTGACACTCTCATATGAACATACCGCCCCATTAACCTCCCCACTCCCCCCCTTTTTTTTACCATATCCGCGCCCTGCGTCTTACATCCGTCGCCTTACCCGTTGCATTCAGGGAATAATTCCATTATAATAGTCGGGCGCTTCAATACAGACAAAATCATCCTTGCGCCCTCTGCACCACTGTTGATGACAGTCTCGTAAGAAGTCCCGCAACAAGCACTCGTTGAATTATCATTAAGCACCTGCACCCATGAGGAGGGGCGAGGAGTGTGCTTCTGATGGAGACATGAAGTATGATGGTCTCGTAGAAGAGGAGAAAATTAACTGTGTCGTTGCTACCAACCCGTATTAACCGCCGCTTTCTTCTCTTTAGCGCCCTCTCCGTTATCCTTGCCGCCGTCGCCAGCGCTTACGTTCACCAGTGGGCAACGGTATCCTTGCGGCTTGGATTCCCGTGGGACTATATCATCACCATACCAATCTTTCTCATCATCCTCACGATCCCCTTCTCTATATTTATGCACCGCACCATAATCAGACCCATCAACGCTATTATGAGGCACAATAGTGCGCTCATAGCAGAGGACAGGGCAGCGGCGATCATCCCGGCAGAGGAGATCCCTCTCAATGAGTTCGGCGACGTCATGAGGACACGCAACAAGATGCTCAGCAACCTCTTCAAGTATCAGCAGGAGTTGACGCAGGAAAGGGGCGCCTTCGAGGCGCTTAACCAGTCCCTCATCTCTTATCTGGCAGGCGGTCTGGAGGAGGGTCTCCACCTTACCCTGCAGCACGTCTGCAAGACCCTCACCCTTGATAGCGGCTGGTTTGTCCTCTACACCGTGGCAGAAGAGCCTGAGCTCGTTGTCACCTATAATGTCTCCCCTCCATTCATGCAAGTCGACTCATCCCTCATCTGCCTCGACCATTGTCATCACTGCTCGGAGGATCTGGAGAGAATAAAGATTCACCCTACGAAGATCGCACTAATTCAGTGTGAGGGGCTCAACAAGAGTGGCATCAGACACTCTGTTCTGCGGGTTCCACTGACCATAGACGGAGAGGGTATCGCCCCACATGGTTTTTTGGCCTTTCCGGTGACTGAAGAGTACAAGCTATCCAACTCCAGCCGTACGCTCCTGGAGTACATTGCCAATACGCTAGAGCTGGTTCTCTCTCAAAAGGAGCTGACCCATAAGCTTCAACTACTCAATAAAACCCTTGAGAGACAGGTCAAAGAGCGGACAGGTGAACTTCAAGCTCTTTACGACCTGTCACAACAACTGGGGTACGCCCTCACTTTTGACGACCTTGCGCGCTCTGTTCTTGCCCACCTCCAACGCATTGTTCCGTCCGATATAGCCGCCACCGTACTTCGTGTCGATTCCCTCTCTCTCCTCATTGTCAGCCATAGGGCGCCGATAAGCGCCTATAAAAAGGTGGTCGTAAGGGAGCGGCTTGTCAAGTCCTTCTCCTCGGTAGCCGGAGAGGAGGTGGCGCCCACCCGCTTTACGATGCAGCTGGAGGAGTGTGAGGGGTATGACGACTCCTCTTCAGCAATAGGTGAATTGGAGTCAGCCTTTATGGTGCCGATCGGCAGCGGAGAGAACACTTTGGGGATTCTCTTTATCGGCTCGAAAACTAAACACTCCTTTAATGAAGATCAGATAAGATTTTTTTATACCATCTCGAATCATTTTTTGACGGCCTTGCAGCAGTTGAGATTGCGTCACGTACTGGAAGAGAGACGTATGGGGAATGTAGTTGCTGAAATCCCCGACGGCCTCCTCCTTCTGGACAGTGAAAACAGGGTCCGCATGATCAACACGCTGGCAGAAGAATATCTCCGCACACTGAACACGCCAGCGGAGACAGGAGAACGCTTGACGGCACTGGACGGTCACTCGCTGAAAAAGATACTCAACGACTCCAGCAATGGGCGCCATTACGAAATCACCGTCGGCAGCTCATCAAAGGAGAGAATCTTCGAGATTACAGCCAAGTCAACGAAGATAGAAGAGCAGCTTGGAACCCTGGTCATCATCAGGGATGTCTCGGAGATTCGGATGGCACAAAAGGCTCTGAGGCAGAACGAACGGCTTGCGGCTGTGGGACAGCTGGCCGCCGGGATTGCACACGATTTTAACAACATACTGCAGGGTATAATCGGTTATTCCGAGCTGTTACAGAGGGGCCACGATATCTCCGAAAAGTCCCGAAAATATCTCAGCAATATTGTGCAACAGGGGCAGAGGGCCGCCTATCTCATTAATCAGATCCTCGACTTCAGCCGTCAGTCAATCTCAAAGAGTCAGCCCTTTAATATCGCTCCCCTTATTCAAGAGACCATTAAGTTCTTTCAACGCACCATCCCTGGAAACATCGACCTTTCCCTCGATGTAGAGATGAAGCAGGCGATGATCAAGGCCGATATTGTCCATGTACAACAGGTTTTGACCAACATGGTAATTAATGCTAGGGACGCCATGCCCGATGGAGGTTCGCTGAAGATTCGACTGTTCTCCCTTGTAGTCGCAGATGGCGCTATACCGCCGATCCCTGCGATGCCACATGGGCGATGGGTCGCCTTCTCCATCTCCGATACGGGGTCTGGCATTGACAGAGAGGTTCTGCCGCGCATCTTCGATCCCTTTTTCACGACAAAGGAGCAGGGCAAGGGCACAGGTCTCGGACTTTCTCAAGCCTATGGACTTATCAGCCAGGATAACGGCTTTATTGACGTCGATTCTCAAGTCGGCAGAGGGGCGACATTTACCGTCTATCTGCCGGAACTTATCAGGAAGGGGCAAAAGCCCCTGCAAGAGCCTACTGGCATAACGGAGAGCGAGAGAAAAGGGGAAGGGAGAACCATCCTCCTCGTCGAAGACGACCCCGCCGTAATGGACGTCAATCAATCAATGCTGGAAAATATGGGATATACAGTGATGACCGCATCCAACGGGGTAGAGGCGTTGGAGGTATGCAGGAGTGATCGAGAGAAAATCAGCCTCCTTCTATCAGATATAACGATGCCGGCGATGAACGGCATCGACCTTCTCAAGACGGTAAGGAGAGACTTCCCCTCTATACAGGTCGTGCTGATGACCGGATACCCCCTCCCCGTTAAGGATGTGGAGGAATTCAAGGCGATGGAGGTAACCTGCCTTCAGAAGCCAGTCAACTTTCAAGACCTTGAAGTCGCCTTGGAACAGGCCCTCGATGAAGGGGAGCAGAGGAAACTGCTCTAGGGAGATTAGGGGCGTGCCTCTGGTTGTTGGGCGACGAGAGTCAGAGACGATTTCTTTTTCAGCTTTTCGATGAGGGTCGTCCTGTTTATTCCCAGGAGTTCAGCCGCCTTGCTCTTGACGCCGCCTGTCCTGCCCAGCGCCTTTTCAATAAACATATTCTCAAGATCATAGAGGAACTCGGCAAGTTTGATTCCCTCCTCGGGGATATCGAGAGGAAAGACATTTAAGTCTTTAATTTTCTTCAGTTTGGAGGGGATATCCTTCGGAGCAATAGAGCC
>JBHHTR010000018.1:0-19404 GCA_046753505.1 Thermodesulfobacteriota bacterium | reverse complement strand
ACTGCCAAAAACTTTCAGCTAAGGAAGAGGGAGTACGGTTACTACTTCCATAATGAGGTTACTGCGCGCGACAACCTCACCCTCTCAGGCGGCTACCGGCATGACCGGGCCGAGTATGCGTTTACACCGGGGACACCGGAGGAGGTGACTGCGGACGAGGATACCTTTACTACGGGTATCAATTACGGTTTCTTGGGTGGCTCCCACATCTACGCGAGCTTTGCAAAAAGCTTCCGCTACCCTGTGCTGGACGAGTACTTCAGCTTCTTTACCAATACGGTCTCTACGACGCTCATGCCACAGAGGTCGGATAACTTTGAGATTGGTGTTAGTCACGATATCACCGAGAGGATCAGCGCCCAGGTGAACCTCTTCCGCATCGATACGGAGCAGGAGATATTCTATAATGCCAACTCCTTTGCAAATGAGAACCTTGACGGCGAAACGAGGAGGGACGGTGTTGAGATATCCGTCACTGCCAGCCCCATCGACGAGGTAACATTGAAGGCTAGCTACACCTTTCTGGATGCAACCGTCAGAGGGGGGCAGTTCAAGGGCAACGATATCCCGGGCGTCGCGCGGCGGAAGGCGACTGCAAGTGTAGTGGTCAATCCGTGGGAGGGGGTATCAATAGCCCTCAACGGACACTATGTTGGTGAGCGCCCCTTTATCAGCGACTTCGACAAGAGGTTTGTTAATCAGGAGAGCTATACCGTGCTTGATACAAAGGTGACCTACAACTGGAAAAGGATGACCGCCTTCTTTAACGTCAACAATATCACCGATGAGGAGTACTCCGAGTACGGCGTCCTCGGCGGCTTCCCTACGGAGATGGCATTCTACCCGTCACCGGACAGGAACTTCCTCTTCGGCGTGAGTGTGGAGTATTAATCTATATGGAACCTCTGAATAATTCGTCCCTGAATTATTCAGAGGAGGTCAAATAAAAGTGCGGCTTTACTTTTCTCACATTTTCAATGGTTTGCCACCACTGAAAATGGCGATACATGGATGTATCGTGGAAGGCCTGAATAAATCAGACCTTCCTATGCCTAGTGTGTTACGGCAGAGCGATAGCCTCGCTTTGCCAGGCGCACTTCATGACGAACGGATATCATGGAATCTCTCCACACAACTGAAAAAGAGGGTGAGTCATGGAGTGGGAAGGGCTTGAAAATAGCGCTTCTTGGCTCCATCTTCGTACACATGCTCCTCCTTATAGGAGCCATTAACTTCAGGGGAAAGGCACCCCTTCCAGGGCTCATAGAAGTTGATATCGTCATTGACATGGGCCGGGAAAGAGGCGCAGGCGAGGCACAGATGCCTACGGTCGAGACAGGGAGTAAGAGGGCAGAGGAAAAGGGTATTTCCAGGAAGGACCCTCGTCATATTAAGGCGAATTCGCCGCTGGCGGAGGGGGGGGCCGTCTCTGCGGTGAGAGCGGCACGACCCTCAGAGGAGATAGTGGTGGCAGTGGATGTAGTGGAGACTGCGGAGGCCGTTCAACTTCGAGATCTGCCCAAGCTAGAGAGTGTACGAACACCACCAGTCACTGTTGTTACAGGTGAGGCACCTTCAAGGAACAGAGCGACCATACCCTTTACAAACGCCGACTATCAGGCAACGGTGCCAGCCACACTCTACGGCTACTCAGCAGGGCGAGGAGCGGGTGCGGGAGGTCGTGGCAAGGTGGCAGGCCGGCAATTCCGATCTATGGTTCTCCGGAGGATTGAAGCTGCCAAAATCTATCCTGAGAGGGCAAGGAGGAGGGGGATTGAGGGGGACGCCACTGTCGATTTTACCGTCTTGCCGGACGGCACGGTTGAGGCGATTTTGGTAACAGATGAAACCAGGTGTCACACCCTCCTCAAGAGAGCCGCAGTCAGGACTGTACAGCGTGCAGCCCCCTACCTGCCGCTCCCCGCATCCATCCAGCGTGAGGAAGGTGTAAGAATGAAGGTCAAGATTACCTTCCACCTGTCATAATGCAAAGCACAGGTGCCATGAAGAAGGTATGGAAAACTGCTTGCAAAGATGTCGAGACTAATGGTAAGTTATTTCGCAATTCAGGCAGTGTGGCCGTAGGCGACGCTGCTTCAAAAGTATAAAACTTGTTAGCCCCCGTAGCTCAGGTGGATAGAGCAACGGATTCCTAATCCGTGTGCCAGAGGTTCGAGTCCTCTCGGGGGCACCAAATATTAACCCTGTAATTCAGTGAGTTACGGGTTTTTTATTGTCTCCGTCCTCCCGTGAAATTCTCTTATCTTCGTCTATTGTGCCCAGGAGTCTCTAGTTCTTCTTGTTTAGCCCTCCCTCTGTGGTACTCCGTGACCTTCTTGGAGACCCTTTTAAGCTCCTCCTCATTCACAATGTTATACTTCTCAAAGACGCTCCTGCTCTTCTGTCCAGCTATCATCTATAGTCATTGCCCTTGTCCCGCCATTTATCTTGTAGTAGTGGTGACGTTGTGGTAGACTTTCGAGTTCAGAAAATGTATATCCAATATGCAAAACAACTTATAGATACTTTTTGAGTGAGGTAGCCATGAAAGACATTAAACCGTTCTATACCATACCTGATAAGGTGAAGGAGGACATTGAGCTCTACAGGCTTGAGGTCGACAGGCTCAACAGGGGTGAGATCAGCGCCGGACGGCTCAGGCCGTTCCGCGTGGCCAGGGGCATCTACGCGCAGCGGGGACAGAAGACGTTCATGGTGAGGATCAAGGTTGCTGGAGGCGGCCTGACACCCGACCAGATGATCGGGATTGCCGACATGTCTGAAAAGTACGGCAACGGCATACCACATGTGACGACCCGTCAGGACATGCAGCTCCACTACGTCCCACTTGATGACACCGTAAAGGTAATCGAGGGGCTTTTGAAGGTAGGCCTGACAACAAGAGGTGGCGGAGGCAACACGGTGCGGAACATTACGGCCTGCTACAACGCCGGTGTCTGCGACCGTGAGATATTCGATGTCTCCCCATACGCCCCAGCCTTTACCGAGTTCTTCCTCAACCACCCGAAGTCGTTCAACCTCCCCAGGAAGTTCAAGATATCCTTCTCTGGCTGCTCGGAGGACTGCTCTCTGGCCACGATCAACGACGTAGGTTTCATAGCCAAGAAGCAGGTCATCGACGGCGTTGAACGGCGGGGCTTCACGGTCTACGCCGCCGGAGGAATGGGCGCCAAGTCGAGGGTGGCCGATAAAATCGAGGATTTTGTGCCAGAAGAGGAGGCCCTCGATATTGCCGAGGCGATCATGATCCTCTTCGACAAGTACGGCAACAGGAAGAATAAGCATAAGGCGCGGCTCCGATTCGTCATCGATAAGGTGGGGAGAGAGGAGTTCATGAGGCTCTACCGGGAGGAGCTTGCGGCGGTCAAAGCGGCCGGTCCAAAGGAGATCGACTTGAGTGAGCGCAACGCGCCTCAGAAGAAGGAGCTTGACGGGGATAACGGTATCCCTGCTGTTAATGACGAGGGCTTTGAAAAGTGGCGGCAGACCAACGTGACACCTCAGAAGCAGAACGGTTACTTTTCCGCCAAGATACGGATACCCCTCGGTGATATCAGCGCCGACGACTACAGGAAGCTCGCCGAAATAGTGAGACGCTTTGGCGAGGGCACTATCAGGACCACCCACGACCAGAATATCCTTGTGAGGTGGCTCTCCGGCCCTGAGGTATACCCCTTCTATGAGGCCCTTGTGGATCTCGGCTTCAGCAAACCGTGCGCGGGGGGAACAGCCGACATCCTCTCCTGTCCTGGGGCATCGACGTGCAACCTCGGCATCTGCCTCCCGAAGAACTTCGCCACAGTATTGACGGATGAACTGGATGAGACGGGTATTTCCTTTGAGACGATGCCTGATGTGAGGATCATGCTAAACGGCTGCCAGAATGCCTGCGGTCAACACCCCATCGGCCCCATAGGTCTCCACGGCGCCGCCCGGAGGGGGAGCGGCAAGATGGCGCCCCACTACAATATCCTCCTTGGAGGCAGGGTGGAGGAGGGAAAGACGGTTCTCGGTGAGGAGTTGGGCTTTGTCCCGGCCAAGAAGGTGAACACACTGGTTACCAGATTTCTCACAGAGTACAACCAGGAGCGTGACGAGGGGGAGGACTTTTACACCTACCTCGACAGACGGGGGAAGGCGCGGATGAGGGAGATGATCAAGGAGTACCCCCTGCCCGCCTACGAGGATGATAGGGAGTGTTTCAAGGACTGGGGGGTAGACGAGGAGTTTTCCCTCGCTGGATTGGGACCCGGCGAGTGCGGGGCCGGCATACTGGATATTATTGAGGCCGATATCGACGATGCAAAGCGCTTCATCTACAAGGCCGGCGACGACCTCTCCAAGGGGCACCTCGACAAGGCGTCAGAGGCCCTTGCCTGGGCCATCGGCCATACGACAAAATCGATCCTCGTCACGAAGGGGATAGAGCCGACCGATGAGTATGTCTCGGTAACCGAGTTCGAGAAGAACTTCATCAAGACAGGTCTCGTTCCCGATAAGTTCAGCAACCTGAAGCTCCGGTGGGCACGATATCTCTCGGAGTTACTCGACGCCGATGGACTCAAGGAGGAGATTGCCTTTATGGACGACCTCTGCTCAACCGTAGAAGCGCTCTATGCCGGTATGGACAACGACATGAAGTTCAAAGGGGAGAAGAAGGCCGAGGCAAAGAAGGAGCCGGTTACGACGACGCCTCCGACTGAAGCAAAGGCCCCATCGACCACAGGGACGGACGCGACAATGGATCTGCGTGGTGTCAAGTGTCCCATCAACTACGTCAAGGCAAAGATAAAGCTGGAGACGATGGCGCTTGGACAGACGCTGGGACTTCTCCTCGATGACGGCGAGCCCATCAGGAATGTGCCCACCTCACTGAAGAACGACGGTCAGGAGATCCTGAAGATGGAGCAGGTTGGCGAGTACTTTGACCTTATTGTAAAAAAGGTCGCCTGACAGGAACTTTTTTCAGCCTTTACGCAAAAAGCCACCCCTTCGGGTGGCTTTTTGCTATACCCCACACACCACACTCCACAACATCCTGCAAGGCCTATCGGCAGAAGTGCTTTTACAACTCCTTATATTTACAAGGTTTTATCTGCACCACACGCCACCGCTCTTCCCACTCATCCCACACTGAGCACCACATAGATACTATTCTGGCATGGTATATGCAGTTCCTATGGACTGTGAGTCGTATTCTACAGCTCAAAAGGAGGCAGCCATGTGGTCAGAAGAGTCATCTACAGAGTACTTTAAGGGGTTGGTCGAGCAGGCATTTAAACATCAGCATGTCGATACTAATGTCATGGTCAGCTTCTACATCGTTAATCTTCTCGTGAAATGTATCGTGACTGAAGAGAGCTCAAATAACGATGAGCCTCTCGCCATCACCTTTACAAAAGCCACCCACTCCAGTCTGGCTGAACAGGCTATTATTTTCAGACGTATTGGCGACCTCTCCCTCTACCTTTCCGGCTTCTTCGCGGAGAGCCTGTCGAGAAAGCTGGTAGATGTTGACTACTACATTGCCCTTGGCAAGGCATCCTACGGCAACCTCGCGACGCTGGAGACAAGCGCCGCCGGACAGACCTCCTTTGCTGATGTCTATCAGGAGCTGGCCGGGAGGTTCCTCACCTTTACCGATATCCTCACCGAGGTAAGCGAGCAGTGCAGGCTGACCTCGAATAAAAACATCCTGAGGCTCTACGAACGGTGGCTCAAGACGAAGAGTGAGCTGGCTGCCAGGATGCTCAGGGAGATCGGCATCGAGCCTCTTGACAACATCACACACAACCATAGCCAGTAGCGGGAACGCTCACAGAGCTGTTGAGAGCACTCGCGCTTTCCCTTCGAAATGAGACCGGCATGATCCATGCCTGACATGCCTCCTGTTCCCCTCACACTCAGTGAATGCTCTCCCACAATGTGAATTGCAAAAGGCAGGGTCCTATGTTAGTCTTTTCCGACAGATAGAACTGCTGAACGCGATATACCCCATAGGCAATAGGGAGGGGAGTGGTTCATTTAACAGGAGAGCTTCACAACTAAAGGGCGTAGTCACGAGCTATCGCGTGGAGAGACATGAAAAATACAGGATCGTTCACCTTTGTAATCTATTCACATATACCGTACGTCACCTCACCTGACAGGTCTGCCGACGACGTCAACAGGCTCCATCAGGCAACGTCAGAGTGCTACATCCCCCTTCTGAATACGCTTGCCCGTCTTGTTGATGAGGGGATATCCCCAAAAGTGGTCGTAGGGTTTTCACCGCTCCTCACGGAGATGGTGTCGCAAGACGCCTTTAAGGACGACTTTGTAGCCTATATGGAGGGACGGATAGGGGCGGCTGAAAAGGATCTGGTTGAATTCGAAAAGCTGGGGAAGAAACAGCTCACCATGATTGCCAGGATGTGGCGCGAGTTCTACTCCTTCATCCTCGATGACTTCACAGCCAAATTTAAAGGCGATATCCTCAAACCCTTCGCCGACATGGAGAGTGAAGGGCACATTGAACTCATCACCACTGCGGCCACAGGCGGCTACCTCCCTCTCCTCTCAAGGGATGAGAGCATTCATGCCCAGATGAGCCAGGCGGCGGCGTGCCACAAGCGCCACTTTGGCAAGGCGCCCCGTGGAATGTGGCTGCCGGAGCACGGCTACCGTCCGGGCGGCCCCTGGCAATCACCGATAGAGTCCGGCGACACGGGTGAACCCTCTGAAAGGGGGGGGATTGAAAACTTTTCCGGTAGCTCCGGGATCGATTATCTAATAACCGATACGCACCTATTGAATGGAGACGAACCACCGGCTCTCTCTCTCGACACCTCAACATCACTCAGTGATGCGTGGAAAAAACATGGCGGCAATCTGAGTGCCAGTGATAGCCCCGACAGATCGCCTTATACCACCTACCAACTCTGTGGCGCTGACAGTGAAACAGCCCCGTTAACCCTCTTTACCAGAGACCCCCTCACAGGCAGTGCGGTAGCCGGTTTAAAAGACGGCTACCCGACAGACGGCAGCTACCTCGACTTCTTCCGAAGGCAGCGCTCCAGCAATCTGCGCTACTGGAGGGTGACTGGCGGCGGCTGTGACCTCGTGGAAAAAGAGGAGTACCACCCGGATCAAGCATTCTCCGGCATAGCCGCCAACAGCACTCACTTCACTAAACTTGTCAGAGAGACCCTCAGCGACCAGAGGCGGGATAGCGGCAAGGCAGGCATTGTCGTCTCCCTCTTTAACGCGACCATCTTCGGCCAACGATGGTTTGAGGGGCATGAGTGGCTCTACCACACCATCGCCTCCCTCGCACAGGAGGAGGAGATAAAGAGGGTTACAACTGGTGAGTATATGGATAAGGGGCGCCCCTCCGAGGTGACAACGCTCTCTGAGGGTTCGTCGGCAGGACGCGGCAACCACAAGCTCTTGTTGAATGACGGCAACAGGTGGATGTGGCAGCGGCTCTACGAGGCTGAAGAGGAGATGGTCGATGTCGTCAACGATTACGGTGACATCAATGATAATCTGAATCTTGAGAACGCCCTGAGGCAGGCCGGACGGGAGCTTCTCCTCCTCCAATCCTCGGACTGGCCCCGCCTCGCCAATGCCCACGCCTCCCGCGCCTTTGCCGAGGCTCGCTTCATACGCCACTTTGAGGATTTCAAACGCCTTGCGGATATAGCGCGCCATGTGGGGCGAGAGGGGGCGCTGAGGAAACACGACTGGGCCTTCATGCAACTCTGTATGGAGAGGGACGATATTTTCCCGGAGATAGAGCCCCTCTGGTTCAAGGCAATTCGTAAAAAGGAGCAGGCCCTCTAAGGCCGCCGTAGGCAGTGCCAAAAAAGGGAGTCAGACAGCGCTCACTGGAGGATAACTCTATTGCGGCCAGACTGTTCGGAGGGAACGGCGGCAATCTGAAGAGGATCGAAAAGGAGTTAGAGGTTACGATCCATGCCAGGGGCGCGCTCCTCACTATTCAGGGTGAGGAGGAGAGTGTAGGGGTGGCGGATCACCTCATCGAGGAGCTCTACTCCCTTGTCAAGGGAGGGTATCAACTCTACCCGGCCGATATCGACTACGCGATACGAATGCTCCTTCAGGATAACACCGCCAGTCTGGAAAACATCTTCCTCGACACCGTCTATGTCTCCTATAAAAAGAAGGCCGTTGCGCCGAAGAGCATTGCTCAGAAGCGTTATGTAGACGCAATACGGGATCAGGACATAGTCTTCTGTATCGGGCCGGCCGGAACGGGCAAGACCTATCTGGCCATAGCAATGGCGGTAGCCGCACTGAAGAGGCGGGAAGTTGACCGTATTGTTCTCACCCGTCCAGCCGTTGAGGCGGGAGAGAAGCTCGGTTTTCTTCCCGGCGACATGGCGGCAAAGGTCGATCCCTACCTGCGCCCCCTCTACGACGCCCTCCATGAGATGATCGGCTTCGACCAGATTGATGAACTAATAGAGCGTACGACAATCGAGGTCGCCCCACTGGCATTTATGAGGGGTAGAACTCTTAATGACTCTTTTGTTATAATGGACGAGGCTCAGAACAGCACCCCTGAGCAGATGAAGATGTTCCTCACCCGCCTTGGCATGAGTTCCAAATCGGTTGTTACGGGCGACGTTACGCAAACCGATCTGCCGAGGGCAAAGAGCTCCGGTCTTGTTGAGGCGCAGCAGATACTTAAAGGTGTGGAGGGGATAGAGTTCATCCACTTCACGGAAGTGGATGTAGTGCGGCATCCACTTGTTCAGGACATTATCAAGGCATATGAAGCGGCAGACAGGAACAATGCAACCGATTGAGCGATTGTTGGGAAAGGTCTGATTCATTCAGACCTTCCGCGTTACAGGGAAGTTTTTTACAATGAGCACATTTATTGAAAAAATTCAGAAGAGGTTTGCCGATAGCAGCGAGGTGATCTCAAAGAGGGGGAGGAATAAGCAGAAGATCTTCCTCATCATACTGGTCACGGTAATTATCTCCGCCCTCTTCATCACCACCTATCCCGTCCATGAACCGTCATACAAGGCTGGCGATATCGCCGTCATGGATGTAAAGGCCCCTACTGACATAGCGATTGATGGCGGAGAGATAAAGAGAGGAGAGATCGTTGTAAGGAGAGGCGACAGGGTCACCTCTGAGAATTTGAGCAGGATCGAGTTAATACAGGTCCTGTCTGACTACAATCATCCCTATCTACTCGTCCCCGGCCTCTTCCTATTGACCATCATCCTCTTCCTTACCTTCTACCGTTTCTCTTCAAGAAATATCAGGAAATTCTCTTCCAGGCCGAAGGATCTCCTCTTCATGGCTACGCTCCTTGTGGGCCTCCTCGTCCTGCTCAGGCTGGCATCCCTCTCCGCCCAGAGCATGGAGTCGGGACTGCCCTCACTGCCACAATTCTTTTTTCTCTACCTGACGCCTATTGCCGCCGGGGCGATGATGGTGAGGCTCTTCCTCAACTCAGAGACGGCTATCATCTTTGCAATTGTTTCGAGTATCCTAGCAGGCCTTTTTCTCGGCAGCGACCTTAATATCTCGCTCTACTTTCTCATCGGCGGAGTAGTGGCGGCCATGGAGGTACGCCACTGCATTCAGCGCTCAACCATCCTCAAGGCAGGCGTCATACTCGGCATAATCAACTGCCTGGTCATCTTCGGTATCACTATCCTTCAGGGCAATCTCTTCACCAGAGATATCCTCTTCACACTCCCGGCAGGCTTAGCCGGGGGTATCATCACAGCCGTATTTGTTACCGGCCTTACCCCAATATTTGAGCTTGCCTTCGGCTACACTACTAACATCACGCTCCTCGAACTTTCAAGAATGGATCACCCTCTACTAAAGGAGCTTGCCCTGAAGGCCCCCGGCACGTACCACCACTCACTCGTCATCGGCAGTCTCGTTGAGGCTGGGGCCACCTCTATCAATGCCAACCCCCTTCTGGCGCGGGTGAGCGCATACTACCACGATATCGGCAAGACCAAGATGCCCCTCTATTTCATAGAGAATATGAAGGGTGAGAACAGGCACGACAAGCTTACCCCCAGCATGAGTTCACTCATCCTCATCAACCACGTCAAGGAGGGGTGCGAGATGGCCCTTGAATACAGGCTTGGCGATGAGATACGAGATGTCATTCAACAACACCACGGAAGCACCCTTATCAAATTTTTCTATGGAAAGGCGCAGGAGCAGGTGAAACCTGGGCAGCCCCAGGTAAGGGAGAGGGATTTCCGCTATCCGGGGCCAAAACCGCAGACAAAGGAGGCCGGTCTCGTCATGCTCGCCGATGCCATTGAGGCCGCAAGCAAGACCCTCCCCGACCCGACGACTGCGAAGATTAAGGGCATGGTCCAGAAGATAATCAACAGGATATTCACCGATGGACAGCTTGACGAATGTGAACTTACCCTCCGGGATCTGAACGCCATTGCAAAGAGCTTTAACAGGGTTCTCGACGGCATCTTCCACCAGCGGATCGAGTATCCTGAACCCGCCTATATCACTAAGGAGGACACCCTTGAACGTACTGCTCCTCAATCGACAGAAGAGACAGATAGCAACGAAGACAATCAAGGCGCTTCTAAAAACGGCATTAGAAGACTTGGGGCATAGAGATAGCGAGGTCAGCCTTCTCATGACCGATGACGCCGAGATAAGGGAGCTCAACCGACTCTATCTTGACAGGGATCGACCGACCGACGTACTCTCCTTTCCAACAGATGACAACACATTTATAGGCGATATCGCTATCTCTCTCGACAGGGCCGCCGAGCAGGCAGAGGAGCAGTGGGATACTCTCACAGATGAGCTGGCACGGCTGCTGATACACGGCCTTCTCCATCTTCTCGGTCATGAACACGAAGAGGGCGGCCGTGAGGCAGAGGTGATGTTCGCGGAAGAGAGGCGGCTCATGGCTCTCATAAACGACAAGGGGCTGCTCTGAGGGCATTGTAATGGGCAAAGAGGTGCCAAAACCGAAAAACTGGCTGGAGAGTCTCAACTACGCCATAGAGGGCATCATCTACGCCTTCAAGACCCAGCGGAATATGAAGTATCACTTCTGTATCGCCGTTGGTGTCCTCCTCATAAGCCTCCTTCTCGATCTCCCTGCTGTTGAATTTGTCCTCTTTGCCATAACGGTTATCATGCTCCTCTTTGCCGAGATGATAAACAGCGCCATTGAGGAGACTGTCGATCTCCTTGAACAGAAGTATAACATCGTCGCAAAAAATGCGAAGGACGTCGCCGCCGGAGCCGTCCTCATCACCTCTGTCGCCGTTGTAATCATGGGGTACATAATCTTCTCAAAATATCTCTCCCATCCCCTCGCACTCGGTCTCAGAAGGGCCCAGGAGCATACGGGCCACCTCGCGATAGTAGCCATTCTTCTGGTCATCATCGGGGTAGTCGCAACGAAGGCCCATTTCGGCAAGGGTGATCCACTTCACGGCGGAATGCCGAGCGGTCACTCCGCCGTAGCCTTCTCTCTCTGGACCTCCATCACCTTCCTGAGCCGCGATCCGCTGGTCGTTATCCTTGCCCTGGTCATGGCTGCCATGGTAAGCCACAGCAGACTCATTGGAGAGATACATACAAGGGCTGAAATCGTATGGGGCGCCCTCCTTGGTATTGGAATAACCTCACTTATCTTCTATATCTTCGCCATTCCCGTCAAATGAAAAGAAGCCTGCCCCTTCTCGCGGTGTCGGCTGTAGCGCTCATAGCCTCCTTTGCCCCCATCGGCCTGTTCCCTCTGGCGTGGGTTGCTCTTATCCCCCTCCTCTTTGCCCTGGAGGGGAAGGGGAGGAGGGGGGCCTTCCTGACGGGGCTTGGGTGGGGACTCATCTTCTTTGCCGGAACAGTCTACTGGATCGTCCACTCCATGTACTACTTCGGCGGCGTCCCGATCCCCATAGGGCTCGCTGTTCTCGCTCTCCTTGCGCTCTACATGAGTCTCTATCCTGCTCTCTTCTGCCTCGCCTTCTCAGTAACGAGAAGGGCTAACCCCGTCATCCAGGTCATCGCTGCCTCATCGCTATGGGTCGGCCTTGAGTTTATCAGGGGACACCTCCTTACCGGCTTCCCCTGGGTCGCCCTCGGCTACTCCCAGACGCCCTTCACCTCCATCATCCAGCTTGCCGACATCGCAGGTGTGGGCGGCGTATCATTCATACTCATCGCTTTCAATACGGCCCTCTATCTGACAATTAAAAAACTTATAGCCAGAGATCGGGCGCCCCTCACCCTCTATGCAGCACTGATCTGTATTGTTGCTCTCCCCCTTGTCTACGGGCAGTTGCGGGTAGAGCAGATAGAGAAACGAGCAGAGGATTGGCAGGTGGTACGTGTCGGCGTAGCCCAGGGCAACTTCGATCAGGCGGTAAAATGGGACCCCTCCCGTCAGAGAGAGACCATCGAGGCATACAGAAAGCTGTCTCTCGACATAGCGGAGAGGGGAGGGGAGCTCATCCTATGGCCGGAAACGGCAGTCCCCTTCTATCTCCAGCTTCGCGACAGCATGGGGGAGATGGTATTTGAAACGGCACGGGAGACAGGGAGCGCCATCATTACCGGCGCTCCGGCCTATAAAAGAGGAGCGGCTGGAGCAGAGTACTTTAACAGCGCCTTTCTCATCTCTTCCGAAGGGGAACTCGCGGGACGGTACGACAAGACCCATCTCGTTCCTTTCGGCGAGTACGTCCCCCTCAAGAAGCTCCTCTTCTTCATCAAAAAGCTCACTGTCGGAGTAGGCGATTTCAGCTCCGGCACAACCCTCAATCCCCTCACACTAAGCGCCCGACAGGGTGGACCAGGCAAGGTTAGCGACAGGAGCAGCGTGGGCCTCCTAATCTGTTTCGAGTCGATCTTCCCCGATATAGCGCGTGGTATGGTCGGCAACGGCGCGAATCTCCTTGCCGTCATAACGAATGACGGGTGGTTTGGCAGAACATCGGCGCCCTATCAGCACTTTGACATGTCCGTCTTCAGGGCAGTAGAGAACCGGAGCTACCTCCTCCGCGCCGCCAACACCGGTCTGAGCGGCATCATCAGCCCGACAGGGAGGGTTATCGCACAGACGCCCCTCTTTACCAGAACGATACTTGTTGGGAATATCGGCCTCCGCGCTGCCCCCCCGACACTCTACACGACCTACGGTGACATCTTCTCCATCCTCTGCCTCATCACTGCGGCCATAATGACCCTCCTGGCCCTCCTGCTGTGGCGAGATGATGCTGAGAGATGATTCTGATTGACAAGGGTATGCTTTAGATGTACGATTTATGGCATAACCCAGTCAACAAAAGGAAGGTTGCATTATGAGCAGTTTCAAGTGCAAGTGTTGTGAGAGAGAGTATCATCAGGGGAGCATGAAGTACGTTGTTGAGATAAAGAGCTTCGCTGATTTCGAAGGTTATATCGAGGGGAACGACGGGGAGATGGATAGCTCCATCAACGATCTCCTCATGTACATGGATGACGTTGAGCAACAGGTCTTGGAAGACGACGTCTATCAGGAGATACGCTTCACTGTCTGCAAGGAGTGCAGGGAGAAGTTCATAAAGAACCCCTTTCAGGTCTACCGTGAGTTTTTCTACAGGGAGGAGTTTCGAGGCACCCTCCACTGATGTAAAACTCTCTCGTGTGGGCGGCCTTCATAGCCGACATCCATTCCAACTTTGATGGCGTCGTAATAAATCCGATCTACTGGGTCGTAGCAATCGTTCAGACACTCGACATGCCCCATGTATGCCTTAGCAACTGAAAAACCACTCCTCCTTCTATATCGAAATTTTTACTTAGCCATCCCGTAACTTTTTACGACCATTCCTGCTTTAGCCCATCGCCATCACTACTGTTTCACATGGCTCAGCATCAGGAGTCCTACTGTTGCGAAGATAAGGTTGGTGAACCACGCCGCCACGAAGGGCGGGACGACTCCACTGTGGCCGAGGGAGATATTGGTTGCGCTGACTATCCAGTAACTGAAGCCGATCAGCACCGTCACCGTTATACTGAGGGCAAACCCGCCCCGCCTCTCTCCCGATACCGCAAAGGGGATGCCTATGAGAACCATGACAAGATTGACGAAGGGGAACGCTGCCTTGCTGTGGAGGTCAACACGGTATCTATGCGCTTCGTACCCCTCCGCCCTGAGTGTTTTAATAAATTGTCTCAAAGAGACGTAGCTCATCTCCTCAGGATTAAACGCTCTCCTTCCGATCTCTGCTGGCCCTCCAATAAGTGAGAGGGCTCTATCGCTTATCACCTCTGTCGTGATACCGCCATCCCCGGCAAAGTTCCTCACGGTTCCGGTGGTGACACGCCACTCGTTATCAATCCGTGTCACTTCATCCGCATGGAGCTGAGTGACAGGAACAAATGCCTCTCCCATGAGGTACATATCAAAGCCCTTCGCTCTCCCTTCCTCGCTGTTAAGGCGCTCAATTGAGTATATTGCATTGCCCTCTCTGAACCAGATGGTTCCGCTCTCCCTGTCGGCGTCCCCTTTCTGTTCGCCCTCAAACCATTCACGATGGATGGCGGCGTTTTCCCTGTTTGCAATGGGGACAATCGCTTCATTAATAAATATGTTAAGAATGCTTATGACCAGACCGCAGAGAAGGAGAGGGCGGGCACACCTGATGATGCTTACACCGCCAGCCTTGACCGCCGTTAACTCCTGGTGACGTGAGAGCATTCCCACTGCCAGGAGTGTAGACATGAGGGCTGCAATTGGAGATATCTGATTGAGAATGGATGGTATCTTGTAGATAAAGAATTGTACCGCCACAGAGAATGGAAGGTGGCGCTCGAAGATGTCGTCTATAAGTTCAAAGACATCGACGCTCAGATAGAGGGTCACAAAAGAGAGGAGAGATAGGATAAATATCTTGATAAACTCTCGCAGAAGGTATCTGTCAAGCGTTCTCATCCACTCTTCTCCGATGCCTCTTCGACAGGCCTGCCCCATGACAGACGGTGGAAGGGGTTTATCGGCTTGTCTCTCGACGCCATGAAAAAGACATAGCAGCCGACGCAACCCATCACTATATCCGAACTCCATACCGAGAGAATGGGCCCCACTGTACCGCTCTCGCCGAGGGACTCCATGGCTGTAGAGAGGATATAGTGGATCAACACAACACCCAGGGCAATGCTGAAGCTGGTGTACCTGGCCGAACGTACTTTCTGTATTCCAAGTGGGATGCCGAGGAGGGCAAAGACAAAGACCGATGCCGGCAGGGCGAAGCGCTTGTGAAGATCTATGATATAGGGCGCCTGAGCTACCCCCATCTCACCCTTCTTCTTAATCCGTGCGATGAGCTCACTCAGATATAGCTCCCTGTTTGATTTGGAGGCCACGCTTGGTTGGGTTAAACCGCCTTTCAGTGGAATCTTATAGTCGTAGGTATTAAAGGAGATCAGCCGGTACTCGCCGGAAGAGTCGTTTGCATTATGAATGACGCCGCTGCCCAGCTTGAGGGTCAGGGCCTTGCCATCAGGGTCAGAGACGAATGTTCCTTGTTTCGCGAAGATGACGGTCGGTTCACCCTCCTCCCGCATGTCTGAGATAAAGACATCCTTGATTGAGTTTCCACCCCTCGGAATACTCCCCGTGTAGAGGGTCACTCCATCAAAGGGGGTATTGAATGTGTTTTCCTGTATCCCAGCAACGGACTTTGTCCGGGCAACGCTTGATATAATGCTCTTACGCTGGCTGTTGCCTAGAGGAAAAAGGTAGACGGTGACTGCAAGAGAAAAAATATAGACAATAACGGCCAGGATTAGAACAGGCAGGGAGAGGCGGTAGAGGCTCAAGCCGGACGCCCGCATGGCTGTCAACTCAGATTCCGAGGAGAGACGGTTAAAGGCAAAGAGGACGGCCACGAGAAATGAGATAGGAATGATATAGGTGAGGAAATTGGGGATCAGTGAGGCGATAAAGAGGGTGAGGGACCAGATGCCCACTTTGTAGGTAATGCCCATCTCTATCAGCTTGGTCGATTTACTGAGGAGCGCCGTGCCTGTGAGCACCACCAGACAGATGAGAAAGGGTGGCACCACCTCTTTCATAATATAGTAATTAATCAGTCGCGCCATAGTGGGCATCATACTATGAAGAGACGCTGCCTTCAACGAGATTATATGCTTGCCCATCCGTAGTATTTGCTGATAACGTCGAGGCCATGTATAAAGAGAATATAGCGCCATTCATCGACCACACTATCCTCCGTCCCGACACAACAACGGTTGATATTGAGTGCTTTGTAAAGGAGGCGGCCAGCTACCCCTTTCCCTCCCTCTGTCTCCCCCCGTCCTACATTGCCCTAGCGGCACAACTTCTCAGAGGTAGAGAGATTAGGCTTACGAGTGTCGTTGGCTTTCCTCTCGGCTTCCAGAGCAGCGCAGTCAAGCTATTTGAAGCAGAGGAGGTTGTGAGGGCAGGTGGTCACGAGATCGATATGGTGATGAATATAGGCGCATTCAAATCGGGGGGACACAGAATAGTCAGCGAAGAGATTGAGGCCGTCGTAAAGGCGTACCACGGTATTATCGTAAAGGTTATCATCGAGAGTTGTCTCCTCTCAACAGATGAAAAGCATGCCGCCTGCCACCTCATCGCCGAAAGTGGCGCCCACTTTATAAAAACCTCGACGGGCTTCTCCAGAGGCGGGGCAACCGTTGCAGATGTGGCCCTTCTGAAGGAGGCAGCCGCCGGACGAATTCAGGTGAAGGCGTCGGGGGGGATCAAGAATCTCGATTCAGCCCTCGCTATGATTGATGCAGGGGCGTCGAGGATAGGGACAAGCGCCGGGGTAGAGATAGTAGAGGAACAGCAGGCGCGGTTGGGACGACGATAATACGCTGCCACGTCACCATCTTGCTGCCTCAGTCCGTATAAATACTCTTTCCACTGAAAAGAGCTTTTCAGACTTCATTTCCCATTAAACTCCATCCACATATCAAATATCCATCAAGTTTCTCGTGGGCCGTACGATAAATAGGGAAATGGTCCTAACCCGTATGATTCATGAATTGCCCATAAATTGTAACGATGATCGCCTGTCTGCGTGCGGACACGCACAGGCAGGCGCAGAGGTTGGATATGCCAGCGATTTTTTGAGGGCTTGGCCGTACCAGTGGATACGGCCAAGCTCGAACAAATGCCTTGGTGGATTCAAGATCAAGCGAGGGCGCGAGCACATTTGTGGATAATACGGGCCAACATAAGGAGGAAGCTATGATGAAAAGTATCGGTTCATTTCTGACAACATTGCTCTGTGTCGTGTTGCTTTCCATCGCACTTACAGGGTGTGGCGGGAGCAGTAGCAGTAGCGGGAGCAGCGGCGGCGGAGCAAGTGTAAGCGGTAGCGGTAAGTAGGTTTTAGGCTCTTCACCCATCTTTTATAGATTCACGTATTTCTATCATGTATAAGGAGGTTCTCATGAATGTGCACAGACTTACAGTTCGTCTCTTAATGGTAGCGTTGCTCTCTGCCGCATCGCTACTCTTGCACAGCAATGCTTTTGCTCTTACATCGGGGGCAACCTACACAGTTACCCTTGAGAAGTTGAATTCGGACGGAACGGTAACCACAGGAGCAACTTCTCTCGGCCTGTCTACCACAGGCGCTGCCGACGGCTCCGGCAAGCTCTCGTTCTCACTGAGCGGCATCCCCAACAACAGCTCCTGTAATTTCCTGCTATTCTCTATCAAGGACAGCGGCGGTAGTGTTGTGAGAAGATCCATAGCGCCGTGTCCGGCCACAGGCGGCACTCTGGCGACTGGTGTTTCCGGCCTTACAGCCAGTCAGACCGACGCCCTCCTGGCCTCTGCGGCATCGGCAGGCACGGACGATCCAATACTTGTCGTTTTTGGACTTGCAATCGTGCGCTCTACAGGGATCACATCATCCGAGTTGACCTTTATGGCCAACTTTGCCGACCAGGGTATCAACGGCGCCAACGGTTTTATAAGTTACCTGACGACCAACGGAGTCACGACAAGCCAGCTAGCCCTCTACCGTCAGAGCATCGTTACCCGTCTGGCCAACCCCTCCTCTGGATACAGCAAGCTAATAAAGGACTCGGTAGAGGCAACAAGCGCTCTTACTGAGTTGGAGGCGCGTGGAGAGGCTGCATCACAGTTGTTGAGCGTTCTGGTACAGGCTGCAACTACAGCCGGGTTCTCACAGGATCGTGTGCTGGAGGCGTTTAACGCCATGGGGGCCATTGTTGTGCCCCTCATGGATACGGCGCTGGGCAACGGAGACCTGTCGAATGCCACATATCAGTCCATCAACTCCAGTATCGGGGGAGGGCTTCAGAAACTGAAGGCAGACCGCGATATTGAAAAGTATTCGCAGGCATTGACGACCCTTGGCGCTTCGGGCAGCGATCTGACCAACTATCAGGCTGCATCCACGACCCTCCTGGACACCATGATCTCCACTTTTCAGGTATTTGAGCAGGTTTTTGACGGCACTGAGACAGATGCCGCAGTACAGAGCGCTCAAAGCGTATTTGATACCGCAATGAATAACGCCTTCAACCAGTTTGTAACGGACACTGCGGCGTCTAACAGCCGCATTACCAACATGATAACAAATATCGATGTTGCTCTCAGCATGTCTACGGGCCTGGCCATCAGTGATTTCCAGTTCTATAAATCCGATGGCTCCCAGGTTAACTGGCCTCTTACAATGGTGATCATCGTTGACTGGGTCTCCAATGTTGTATCCAACGGCGGGGAGTTGCTCTACACACGGGACACGACTGCTATACCAAGTTCCGTAACATGGCTTGGGAGCTGTTCGACTAACGGCTTCTTTGAAAAGAATTTCTGTGAAGGAAACGGAGGCGTATGGACACCAGGGCGAACCAATTTCGGCCCGGGCGGAGATGACATGCCAACCAGCTACGCCTCCATCTTCGGGATTCAGCAGGATATCGAGATACTGGAGTTTGCACGGTGGGCGGCACAGTCGGCAGCAGGGCAGGACATGAACGCCCATGCAGTGCTGGAGAAGAGTTTCTCCGATTCAGTCGCCGCTCTTGCCGGTAATGCCGGCGGCACCACCGACGGCTCCACTACCATCGATGCCGGTGACCTGTCGGCGCTCGTTACACTTATGAAATCACCCCAGTTCTAAGGGGTGCATCTCAGTTTACGGCTGTCTTCTTGACCCTCTGCCGGAGCGGTGGGATGGGGTCGGCTTGCGTTTGAATCCTTGATTATTGCCCCGGAAGTTACGCCTCTGTCCCGGACGTTCCGAAGCGGGCTTTGTAAAGACAGTGGCCTCCTGCGCGGGGAATCCATCTATCTCCTCGACAGGAATAGTGCGCTTGAGAAGCCGTTGAATG
>JBHHTR010000017.1:0-19937 GCA_046753505.1 Thermodesulfobacteriota bacterium | reverse complement strand
GTGCTTCCGCCAGTATGCTGACTTATCCGCTTTTGTTAGGTCGTCTCTGTTGGTTACCATCTTATCCTCCTCTCGTTCTGTTCAAAGGATGAGCATGGCATATTTCTATCTTTACAGGAAGATGCGGTTATTTAGACGCTTACCGTGCTACAGCATATCGGCTGGACTGTGTACACAATTGCCTCCTTTGTTCAAAACGTGGGTACAAACAGTAGTCGTGTTGATATCTTTGTAGCAAAGGCGGTTCTGGGTTGTTCGGACATCGTAACCGCCAGCAATGAGGGGGTTAGGTAAGGAGTGCCGGGAGGCATGATCGTTCAGTATGGCGGTGCATATTCTCTGCATATTCGGTACTATTGTATCGCAGACACTCTCCTGTCACGTTTAAGGAAACGTATGGTGGAGACTCACACTCTCTTGTAAAGGGCTCCCGGCTAAATTACTTCAAGATATCGATAAAGTCAAGGGAATACAGGGCTATAAGAACAAGGGAAGGGGGCAACGCAATCTCTTCTCTTCATCTCCTTCAGGCGCTTCATGGTAAGATCCTCTCCTTGAGATGGCTTGAAATATACCTCTCTGTTAACGTCCGTCGTAGTCCCATCAACAGGTTGAGCGCAGGGGCAGGATTTTTCCCTTCACCCCGACCCTCTCCCCAGAGGGGAGAGGGAATAACAGTGAAAGGGCAACCGTCCTCCTTCACGGTCTACATCTCCTGGTTAGTAGTGGATGTCCCGAAAAAATCACATCCCTCTGATCGAATGGTAGGCGACCTCAGAGACGTCGGCCCACTGTGAGACATTTTTCTGAAAGGTGCTAAAGGAGTCGTAGACCTTCCTGCTCATTCTATCCTTTGCCGTCACCTCCTGGAGCACCTCTCTGGTATACCTCTTGAAGCTCTTCAGCACGTCATCGGGAAACCGCTTGAGGAGCACCTTGTGCTCTGTAATGAGCTTCTGGAGGTAGCTGTTGTTCTTCGCTTCAAACTCTGAGAGCATGACTACATTTGACCGGTAGGCGGCGCTTCGCACTACGGCCTGTAGATCCTTCGGGAGTCTCTCGAATGCTCCTTTATTGATAATCAACTCCAGAACGGTACCCGGTTCGTGCCACCCCGGATAGTAGTAGTATTTTGCCACCTTGTGAAAACCCATGAGGTAGTCGTGGTAGGGGCCGACCCACTCCGTCGCGTCGATGACCCCACGGTCGAGGTTCGTGTAGATCTCACCCCCGGCGGAGAGGATCGCCGATCCGCCTGCCCTGGCGATCACTTTGCCGCCGAGACCCGGCATCCTCATCTTGAGCCCCTTGATATCGGTGATGCTCTTTATCTCCTTGTTGAACCATCCCCCCATCTGAACGCCTGTATTCCCGGCGGCCATGGGAACGAGGTTGAAGGGAGCGTAGAGCTCTTCCCATAGGGCGAGGCCGCCGCCGGAGTAGAGCCAGGCGTTCATCTGCTGGGCGTTCATTCCAAAGGGGACGGCGGCAAAGAACTGTGTCGCCGGGGCCTTGCCAGCCCAATAGTAGGATGCGCCGTGACCCATCTCCACTATCCCCTGACTGACCGCGTCAAAGGCCTGGAGCGCCGGAACAAGCTCGCCGCCGCCGTAGACCTGAATCCTCAGCCGCCCCTCCGACATCTCTTCAACGAGTCGGGCAAATTCCTCCGCCCCCTCTCCCATGACCGGAAAGTGGGGTGGCCAGGTGGTGACCATCTTCCAGTTAAAGCTCCTCTTCGCATGAACGGCAGGAGCGCCAATGGCCAGCGCCGCGCCTGCCGCAGCAACCGTTGTCCCACCCTTCTTAAGAAATGTCCTCCTCTTCATTGCAACCCCCTCTGCCTGGTCCTTGACACATGTAACTGTCTTGACGTGTTTATCTTAGGGAAGTTCTGCTTTATTCAGACCTTCCGCGAGACATGAAAGTATCGCTATTTTCAGTGCCGACGGTAAGCCATGGGAAATATGAGAAAAATAAGATCAGACTTTTTACGACGCCATCACTCCTTGAATACGATATCGCTTATCCTTATGCCATATCGTGAAAACCACCTCATCACCTCTCCGTTGGTGACGACACGGCTGCCCTGTATCCTGCCCCTCTTCTTTATCATTCCAGGGAGCCCCCTCGCCGCGTTGAGCCACGCCTTTCCGAGAAGTTGGAGCAGACTCGACCTGGAGTGGCCCTTCACAAATCGACCTCCGGCCCCCTGCTGTGTTATCACGCCGTAACTCTGGAGGAGGTAACGGCACGCAGTATAGAGGGGGAAGGATATCGCCAGGGGAAGGGGCATGTTCTTTACCGCCACCCAGATATGATTCCTCTCTACCAGAAACGCCTTGGTGGGGGAGTACTTGCCAGCAGTGCCTGAATAGTGGTGATAGACTACGGCCTCAGGGACGGAGCGTGTCTTCCACCCCATCAGCATCGCCCGCAAACCGATATCGGTATCCTCGCAGTAGGCGAAGAACTGCTCATCAAAGTTACCAACGGTCTCTAGCATCGCCAGCCGGTACATGGCGGCACAGCCGCTTGGAATGAAGACGTCACGAAGGTTGTCGTACTGCCCCCTGTCACGTTCGCCCCGTCCCCGCCCCTTTGCGATACAGCACCTGGAGATGAGGAGACCTCCGACAGAGTCGATTGATGTGCGATCCTCGATGGAGAGGATCTTGGGTGCCCACATGCCGACATCGGGGGGTGAAGATTCGGCAGAGGCAGCGAGGGTGGCGAGCCACTCCTGCTCCACCTCCGTGTCATTATTGAGCAGCGCCACATACCGTCCGCGAGCAACCGCTATCCCCTGGTTGTTAGCGGCGGCAAACCCCCTGTTGCCGCTGTTCTCTATGATCCTTATTTGTGGGTAGGAGGTGCGGATAAATGAGAGGGAGCCATCGTCTGAGCCGTTGTCTACGACGATAGTCTCAAAGTCGATGTAGCTCTGTAACGAAAGTGTGCGCAGAGACCCCTTGAGAAAGTTGAGGCCGTTCCAGTTAACGATAATTACGGAGATGAGAGGGTGGGGCACAATCTACCTTTCATAACTTGCAACCGTGTAAGCAGTCCCCAGGCAGCCGCGCTACACGAGAGGTGGTTCAGCAATACGATTCCGCTTGGCAGGTCATATCTGTGGTCATGGTGCTCAGCAGAAAAACCATCGTTGTCACACCTGGGGAGCTTCCATTCCTGAAGAGAGCGGCCTCTTTCTCAGGTCAGTTCTATCCTGCTCTGATCGCCTACAATAAATTTCTGTGTTCTCGGTTTTGTATCGCCCTTGAGTATCTCCACCTCCCGTCCCAGGAGGCTCCTCTCTATCCGTATGTCGGCGTCTGTAATGCTGCACTCCTCCAGGATGATAGAGTACTCCACCTCGCTTCGCCTGACCTGACAGCCGTAGTAGATGGAGGTGAAGGGGCCGATGTAGCTGTCCTCGATCACCGTATCCCGCCCTATCACGACAGGCCCTCTGATCTGGCTCCGGATGATCGTGGCCCCCTCCTCGATGACAACCTTTCCGGCAATGTCCGAATCGTCATCCACCTCGCCACATATCTCCGGCTCGCTCTTCTCCAGCATCATGTCGAGGGCAAGACGATTTGCCTCCAGAAGATCCTCTGGCTGGCCTGTATCCTTCCACCACCCAGTTATCTCCGAAGAGCGCACGTCAAAGCCGTTATCAAGAAGGTACTGGTGGGCGTCCGATATCTCCAACTCCCCCCGGCCGCTCGGCTCAATGCTGTTTACCGCCTCAAATATATGGTGATCGTAGATGTATATCCCCGTGACGGCGTAGTTTGACCGTGGCTTCTTCGGCTTCTCCTCTATCCTGACCACCTTGCCACCCTCTATCTCGGCCACGCCAAAACACTCCGGGTGCTTGGTTTTTGAGAGGACAAGCTGGCAGTTGGGCTTATTTGTATTGAACTCATTGACGAAAGCGCTTATTCCCCCGACCACCACATTGTCTCCCAGGTAGAAGACGAAGGGCTCTTTGCCGATAAACTCTTCCGATATCTTCACCACATGGGCAAGGCCGAGGGGCTTATCCTGTAGGATATAGGTAAAAGAGCACCCAAAGCTGCCGCCGTCTCCGAGGGCCTCCCTCATCTCATCACCCGTCTCGGGGTTGATGATGATGCCAATATCGTCTATGCCGGCGCCCTTGAGGGCCTCGATGGCGTAGAAAAGCATGGGCTTGTTGGCGATAGGAATGAGGTGCTTGTTGCTCGTGTGAGTTATCGGTCGAAGCCTCGTCCCCATTCCGCCACTGGTAATCAGACCCTTCATGTTCCCTCCATTGTATCTAAGTGCTTCTTCAACTCATACCACCACAGCCCGCACCCTTCATGGCCGATTTATCACTACCTCTCTGTCGCAAGGCGGCAAAAAAGTCGGTGAGGAGTCCCGCCGTCTCTTCGGCACAAACTCCGCTTACAACATTCACCGAATGGTTGAGCCGCCCATCGTTGGAGAGGTCGTACAATGAGCCGCACGCCCCACCCTTTGGATCGGAGCAGCCAAAAACCAGTGTGGCAATGCGCGACTGGAGTATGGCCCCCATACACATGATGCACGGCTCAAGCGTCACATAGAGGGTCGCCCCTGCCAGACGCCACCCCCCCAGCCTTCGCGCCGCCTCTCGTATGGCGACAACCTCCGCATGGGCCGTAGGGTCGCCACTCCCCTCGCGTAGATTGTGCCCCCTTCCGACAATCTCACCGGCACAGACGACAAGGGCCCCCACAGGAACCTCTCCCTTCTCCCGCGCCTTCCCGGCCTCCCCTATGGCCTCGGCCATGAAGCGTTCATCGTCCCGGCTCCACGACTCTCCCGGTGCCGACTCTACATTTACGGCGCTCAAACTCAACTGTTCCTCCTCCTTTTGATACGACACATAGCATTGGGAACGTTACGATAATTACCGCCACTTGTCAAGATTGGCACGGGCTTCTATAATAGTGTATACTATCATGTCATTACTCGATACAGAGGCAATGAGAGTAATAAAGCAAGATAATTATCAGCCGAAGGCATATTAAAGGAGGAGGAGATGTCACTGCAATGGACCAAGGCCCTGTCTGTCGGGATCAGCGAGATTGATGACCAGCATAAGGAGCTCTTTGGAAGAATCAACAAGATGCTCGATATCATAGTTGAGAGCAGTGAAATTGACGAGATCGGGAAGGTAATCGACTTTCTGGACGACTACGTCGTCTCTCATTTTGCTACAGAAGAGGGGTTGATGAAACGTTTTGATTATACCGAATTAGAGTATCACCTGGCACAGCATAAAGAATTCACACGACAATTCCATCACTTCAGGGACAGGTGCAGGCAGGAGGGGCCAAGCGGCTTCCTTGCCATACAGATTGAAGAGATGATGGTCGAGTGGTGGACCAACCATATTAATAAGGTGGATAAGCTCCTGGGGAGCTTTTTGAAGGAGAAGTTATAAGGGAAGGGCTGAATAAATCAGACCTGTCCTCCTCTCGATCCGGCTTTTATACACTCATGACGTAGGGTCCGTAACAGCTTTACTCATCATCCTCCACTTCAAACTGCCCTTTCCCCACTCCGCATATGGGACAGACCCAGTCGCTTGGGATATCATCAAAGGGCGTCCCTGGAGCAATGCCGCCATCTGGGTCACCCTTCTCCGGGATGTAAACATAGCCGCATACGGTACATATGAATCGTGTCACTCTCCGCCACCTCTCTTCCAAATAATCATTCTTTGACAGCCGTGTCTAATCAAACCCACAACATGCAACCTGTCTCAAAGTGGTGAGTAAGGAGATGGTGATAAGGGTATACCCGAAACTTATAGTATTGCAGTCCCGGCAGGGTGGGTTGGAGATCCAGCCTGAAAACCGTTTCACCAGCGTCATTATCTCCATCTGCCTTCAGCTTGTGGCATGAATGGGTGATAAACTCCTCATGCTCTCCTTCAGTCCCCACGAGACACTCAACGATAACATCTTTAACATCCAACCCGTTGAGAGTAACACCAACCTCTGTCATCAGGGGCGAGCCAACCTTTATCTGCTCTACCACCTCGTCTATCCTACGGATACGGACATCGGGCCACGCCTTAGCAACCGTCTGCTTCCACTCAGCAAGCTCACGGGCATGAGCGTAATCCTCCTCTCGGAAGAGGATACTCTTCCGTGAGGCCGGGATGTAGTGCTCCCTGATGTAGTCCGATACCATACGAAGGGCGTTGAAGCGGGGCATGAGTGTTTTCATTGACGCCTTTGACTTCCTCACCCACCCCTCCGAGTAACCGTGACCTTCACGGTAGTAGTAGAGGGGAACCACCTGCTGCTCTATAATATCCAACAGCTCCGCCGCCTCCTGTTGATTACTGTAGTCCGAGTCGTACCGAGAAGTGTGAGGGGTAATCGCCCATCCGTTCTCACCATCATATCCCTCACCCCACCAGCCGTCGAGAACACTGAGGTTGATGACTCCATTGAGCCCGGCCTTCTCGCCCGATGTGCCGCTTGCCTCCATGGGGTATTCCGGTGTATTGAGCCAGACATCGACGCCGGAAACAAGGCGTCGCCCCAAGGCAAGGTCGTACCCCTCAAGGAAGATAATCTTCCCCTCAAATTCAGGGCGTTGTGAAACCTCATAGATGAACTTGATCAACTGCTGACCCGGCACATCGTGGGGATGGGCCTTGCCGGCGAAAACAAAGATAACCGGACAGTCGGGATTGTTCACTATACGGGAGAGTCTCTCCAGATCCGTAAAGAGGAGTGTGGCCCGCTTGTAGGTGGCAAAGCGGCGCGCGAATCCAATAACGAGGGTATGCGAGTCCTGGGGCAGCAGATGTGCCGTTAGACGTTCTATCTTGGCCTGGCTGCATCCGTTCCGGTAGTACTGGTGCACGGCGCGGCTATAGACCGCCTCCAGCAGTTTGGCCTTCAGTGACTGGCGCACGCTCCAATAGCTGTGATCGGGGATAGTATCAACGGATTGCCAGAACTCATTATTGACGAGTTGATTGCGCCAATCTCCACCGAAGTGCATGTCAAAGAGGTTGATCCATTCCCGTGCGAGGAAGGTCGAGACATGAACCCCGTTAGTTACATAGGTGATGGGGTTCTCTGCACTGGGAATCTGGGGCCAGACGTACCCCTCCGTCTCTGAGGCGACGGAGCCGTGGATACGGCTCACCCCGTTGTGGTGACGGGAACAGCGAAGGGCCAGAGCGGTCTGGTTGAAACCACCCTGGTTGTGCGGCGTCGCACCGAGGGCAAGGAATTCACTCTTGGCGATGCCCAGCTTTTTCGCAAAGCCGGGAAAGTACTCATCCATCATCGCCTTGGTAAAGACATCGTGTCCCGCCGCTACTGGCGTATGTGTCGTAAATACCGTTCCTGCCGCAATGTACTCTATCGCAGTATGGAAAGGAACCCCCTCCCCCACCTTTTCACGACACCGTTCAAGAACCTGAAAGGCAGCGTGTCCCTCATTGATATGCCACGCCGTGGGGTTGAGCCCCAATGCCCTGATTGCACGAACCCCGCCTATGCCGAGGACAATTTCCTGTTGGATACGGGTATTGATATCACCCCCATAGAGTTGATAGGTGATATGCCTGTCCTCCTCACTGTTCTCGGGGAGGTCACAATCCATGAGGTAGAGCCGTATATGACCGGCCTTCATCTCCCACACCTTTAGCTGGACTGTTCGGTCACCAATCTCGACAGCTATGCGAAGCTCATTCCCCTCCTGATCACAGGCGGGGACAATGGGGAGGTTGGCAAAGTTGGTTGGCTGGTAGTGGGCTACCTGGTTTCCATGTTCGTCAATGGTCTGATTGAAATAGCCCTGACGGTAGAGGAGCCCTACTGCAATAAAGGGAATGCTGAGATCGCTGGCGGCCTTGCAGTGGTCTCCGGCCAGAATACCGAGGCCACCCGAGTAGAGTGGGATACTCTCGTGGAAACCAAACTCCGCACAAAAGTAGGCAACGAGTTCTTTTTCATGATCCAGTAATTTATCGCTACCGGCCCTCCTCTTCTCCTTGTGAGATATGTTGTAAACGTAAGTGTCGTAGACTGAGAGGACACGGCTGTAGTCCCCCATATAGACACGATCCTCAGCCACCTCTTCTAGCCGCTCTTGAGAGATGCGGCGGAGAAAGAGCTTTGGATTGTGGCCGACACTCTGCCACAGGTCGGGATCGAGGCGATAGAAGAGCCTGCGCACTGAGTGATCCCAGCTGTAAAAGATATCGTTGGCAACCTCCTCAAGACGGGCAAGCCGCTCTGGAATGACGGGTTGTACCTCTACCGAAAAACGTGTTGCTCCCATTGTTATAATCTATCCTCCATGTATGTGTGGTTCGGATTTACGGCACATCACCGTGTGTAGCCCGCATTATTCACAAATGTGCTCGCGCCCTCGCTTGCTCTTGAATCCACCAAGGCATTTGTTATCGGTTGGCCGTATCCACTGGTACGGCACGTCCTCTAAAAATCGCTGGTAAATCCAACCTCTGCGCGATCATCACGGCAATTCATGAATAAAGCGGACTAGAGTAAACTCAAAAAAAGCGGCCCATCCAATGGCGGTGGTTACAAGAACCATGTAAGGCCATGTAGTGGAGGAGTCGCTAAGGAAGGCCTGATGAATTCAGACCTTCCGCGATGCATATTCAGGGACGAACTGTTCGGAGGTGCCCTAGTGTGTCACCACACTATCGTCCTTTGCGACATCCACAGCTACGGACTCTTCTTTATAGTTCTTCTTGAATATCTCTTCAGGACTCTTCAGTGCCAGGGCGCGGATCAGGACGTCGTCCATATTCTCAACAGGTATGACTTCCAGCTTTTTCATGACCTCTGTCGGAATCTCCTTCAGATCCTTCTCATTCTCTTTAGGAATAAGAATCATCTTGAGGTTGCCCCTGTGCGCCGCCAGGAGCTTCTCCTTTAACCCGCCGATGGGGAGAACCTTTCCTCTCAGGGTTATCTCGCCTGTCATGGCAACCTTCCTCTTGACAGGCACCTTCATGAGAGCGGAGGCAATGGCAGTTGCCATCGTAATACCGGCTGACGGCCCGTCCTTCGGGATAGCCCCCTCGGGCACATGGATGTGAATATCAACCTTTTTGTAAAAGTCCTTATCGAGACCAAGCTGGTCGCTCCTGCTCCTGATGTAGCTGAGGGCCGCCCTAGCCGACTCCTGCATGACGTCGCCAAGCTTACCGGTAATGGTAAGAGCGCCCTTACCGGGCATTATAATCACCTCTGTAGAGAGGAGTTCTCCCCCCATCTCCGTCCAAGCCAGACCGGCGGCAACGCCGATTTCATCCTTCTCCTCAATCGTGCCGAAGCGGTGCTTCGCAATGCCAAGGTACTTTGCCAGCCCTCGTGATGTGACCTTGATCCTCCCATCTTCACCGCTCTTCAGAAGCTCTCTGACCGCCTTTCTGCAAACCTTGGCTATTGCCCTGTCCAGGTTCCGCACTCCCGCCTCCCGCGTATAGCAACGGATAATGGCCTTGATCGTACTCTCTGGAATCTCCAGCTTCTCATGCGTCATACCGTGCGCCTTGAGCTGCTTGGGCAGGAGAAAACGCTTTGCTATGTGGCGCTTCTCCATCTCGGTATAGCCGGGTATTCTCAACAGTTCCATCCTGTCAAGAAGGGGGTGCGGTATGCCGCTCAGACTGTTTGCCGTAGTAATGAACATGACCTTGGAGAGATCGTAGTCACAGTCGAGGTAGTGGTCGTTGAAGGTGTGGTTCTGCTCCGGGTCCAACACCTCAAGGAGCGCCGAAGCTGGATCGCCCCGGAAGTCGGTGCTCATCTTGTCTACCTCGTCGAGGAGGAGAACGGGATTGCTTGAGCCGGCCTTCTTCAGGGATTGAATGATCTTGCCGGGCATGGAGCCGATGTAGGTCCTCCTGTGCCCCCTGATCTCAGCCTCATCCCTTACGCCGCCGAGTGACATGCGGACAAATTTTCTCCCCATCGCCCTAGCGACAGACTTTGCCAGGGAGGTCTTGCCGACACCAGGAGGGCCTACGAGGCAGAGTATGGGGCCCTTGATTTCATCCACAAAGCACTTGACGGCAAGATACTCGAGTATCCGCTCCTTGACCTTCTTGAGACCGTAGTGATCCTCGTCCAGTACCTCTTCAGCGCTGTCAATATCGTTCTTCTCCTCAGTAATATAGTGCCACGGCAGGGAGAGCATCCAGTCTATATAGTTCCTGACAACGGTGGATTCGGCTGACATTGGAGGCATAAGCTTGAGCTTCTTTAGCTCCTTCTCGGCCTTCTGGGTGGCCTCTTTGGGCATCTTTTTCTTCTTGAGCTTTTTCTCAAGCTCATTAAACTCGGCCTTGAACTCATCCCTGTCTCCGAGCTCCTTCTGTATAGCCTTCATCTGCTCATTGAGATAGTAGTCCTTCTGGGCCCCCTCCATCTGCTTCTTGACCCGCCTCCGTATCTTCTTCTCCACCTCCAGCTTGTCAATCTCGGCCTCCAGCATGCCGTATAGACGCTCCAGGCGTTGATTCGGACTTACAATCTCCAGCAGCGACTGCTTCTCGTCGAGCTTGACTGTCAACTGGGCCGCAATGGTGTCGGTCAACCGGCTGGCATTGTCAATAGAAGAGACTGACATAATCATTTCAGGAGGGACACTCTTGTTCAGCTTCACATAGGTCTCGAATGCCTTGGAGACGCCACGCATAAGCGCCTCGGTCTCCAGACTCTCTTCAGCTATCTCATCTATCTCCTCGATGGCAACCATAAAAGACTCTTCGGTGGAGATGAACTCCTTTACCCGTGCCCGCTTCTTTCCCTCAACAAGGGCCTTAACCGTCCCGTCAGGCAGTCTCAGGAGCTGGAGAATGGTCCCCAGGGTGCCGACGCGGTAAATATCCTTGGGAGTCGGCTCTTCGATGCTGGCATTCTTTTGTGCCGCAAGGAGGATGTTCTTATTATTGTTCATAGCCTCTTCTATCGCCTTGATGCTCTTCGGCCTGCCGACAAAGAGGGGTACCACCATGTGGGGGAAGATAATAATATCTCTCAGGGGGATGAATGGCACCATGCTCTCAGGCGACCATCCGCTCCCCTTGTCATCTATAGCTTTCGTTGTCATATATTCTACCTCTGAATAGTTTCAGCAAAATAAAACAAGAGGTAAAGGAGCGTATCCTTTACCCCACCTCACTCACCGTAGACAATTGTTTTTCCTCAATCATCCATCCACGTGAGACATCATCGCCGCCTTGCTGGTCAGCCGTTTTCAACCTTATTCTCATATATGAGGATCGGTTTATCGTTCTTTGTGATAACGTCCTCATTGACAATACACTCCTCCACATTCGGTTGGGAGGGGAGTTCATACATTACGTCAAGCATGGCGTCTTCGAGTATAGCTCGTAGCCCACGGGCGCCAGTCTTTCTCTTCATGGTCTTCTTTGCAACCGACATGAGGGCGCCATCGGTAAATTCCAGCTTTACATCCTCGAAACCAAAGAGGCTCTGGTACTGCTTTATGAGGGCGTTCCTCGGCTCAGTCAGTATCCTGAGCAGGGCCTCTTCATCAAGTTCATCAAGAACCGTCAAGACAGGAAGCCTGCCGACAAACTCTGGGATGAGTCCATACTTGAGCAGGTCCTGTGGTTCAACAAGGTGGAGCAACTCCTGGCTCTCCTCCACTTTTGACCCCTCTCTCTTTTCGGTGCCAAATCCAAGCGTCTTTTTGCCCACCCGCTGTTGAACAACAGAATCGAGACCGCTGAATGCCCCTCCACAGATAAAGAGGATATTTGATGTATCGACCTGGAGAAACTCCTGCTGCGGGTGTTTCCTTCCACCCTTTGGCGGCACATTGGCGATTGTCCCCTCTATTATCTTCAGCAGCGCCTGCTGGACACCCTCTCCCGACACGTCACGGGTAATTGAAGGGCTGTCGGACCTCCTTGATATCTTGTCTATCTCATCTATATAAACGATGCCTCTCTGGCACTTAGCCACATCGTAGTCTGAATTCTGGAGAAGGCTCAGAATAATATTCTCTACATCTTCACCTACATAGCCCGCTTCGGTCAATGTCGTAGCGTCGGCAATGGTAAATGGCACATTCAGCGTCTTGGCGAGGGTCTGAGCCAGCAGGGTCTTTCCCGACCCGGTGGGCCCGATGAGGAGTATATTGCTCTTCTGGAGTTCAACATCGGTGAGGGAGGCCTTATGTTCGCTCCTCTTGTAATGATTGTGTACCGCAACAGAAAGAACCTTCTTCGCCCTGTCCTGGCCTATCACATAGTCGTTCAGGGTCCGCTTTATCTCAACTGGCTTGGGAATCTTTGGCAGCTTCCTCTTGATGCTCTCCTTTTCATACTCTTCCGCTACGATATCGTTGCAGAGTTCGATACACTCGTCACAGATGTAGACCATTGGACCGGCTACAAGTTTGCGTACCTCCTCCTGCCCCTTACCGCAGAAAGAGCAAGTCAGGTGGTTGCTCCTCTTATTTCCCGCCATGGTACCTCCCTAAAGGCATTGTTAACTCCATTTATACAGGCTATACAGGCCGCTTCTCTATTACTTCGTCAATAATACCATAATCCTTAGCCTCGGGACTACTCATATAAAAATCCCTCTCAGTATCCCGGCGTATCTCCTTATGGGACTTTCCGGTGTGGTTTGCCAGGATATTGCTTAACTCCTCCCTCAATCTCAGGATCTCCTTGGCCTGAATATCAATATCGGTAGCCTGCCCCTGAGCGCCCCCCAGCGGCTGATGGATGAGAATCCTTGACTGGGGAAGGGCAAAGCGCTTCTTGGGCTCCCCGCCGGCCAGGAGGAGGGCCCCCATACTTGCGGCCTGGCCTACACAGATGGTTGAAACCGCTGGCTTTATGTACTGCATTGTATCGTATATGGCGAGACCGGCGCTTACAACACCTCCAGGTGAATTAATATAGAGGTAGACATCCTTGTCGTGATCCTCCGATTCAAGGAAGAGCAACTGGGCGACTATGAGATTGGAGACGTTGTCATCTATCGCGCTCCCCAGAAAGATTATCCTGTCCTTGAGAAGCCTCGAAAAAATATCGTAGGCCCGCTCCCCTCGCCCTGTCTGCTCTACAACCATCGGAACTAACGTCATATATTCCCCCTCGCTGCATGATAATGTTTAGGAAGGTCTGATTAATTCAGACCTTTCACGACACTTGGATGTATCGCCATTTTTAGTGGCGGCAAGCCATTGAAAATGTGACTTTACAAAAGGGCTGCCGTCACCGAACGGCCCCCTCCCCGCCTATACCGCCTTGGATAGTATTAAGGCAAAGACCTTATCATCAAGGAGACTCTTCCTGAGAAGGGCGCTCATATTCTGCTCCTCAATATTCTTTTTGACCTTCTCAATACTCTCGCCGCTCTCCTTAGCGACATCTTCAATCTTGGCCTCAATCTCTTCGGGAGTGACGGTGAGGCGCTCCTGTTTTGCTATGGCGTCCATGAGCATGTCTCGCCGCAGCTGCAACTCGGCCACCTTTCTGTATTTTTCTTCCAATGCTTCCTTTGAGAGGTGGGCGTCTTCCGGCTCCGGCGAACCCTTCTTGAGGTTCTCTTCCGCCCTCTCAAGGAGGGGTTTAAGATACCTCTTGAGCAACGATTCGGACAGGTCAAAGCTGTTCTTCTCTATGAGTTGCTCGACAATCTTCTCCTTCACCTCCCTCAGCACCATAGCCTTCCTCTCGGCAACGAGACTCTCTCTCACCTTCGCTTTGAGGTCATCAAGGCTATCGCACTCAATATCCTTGGCAAATTCATCGTCCACGTCGTGGAGAACCTTCTCCTTTACCGACTTAACCGTCACATTAAAGGCCGCCTCCTTACCAGCGATGGCCACTTCATGAAAATCGTAGGGCAGTATCAGCTTTATATCTTTTACATCACCAGTTTTCAGACCTACAAGGGCCTCCTCAAAGCCGGGAAGCATACTCTTCTCCCCGATCTTCACCGTATAATCCTCTGCGTGCGAGTCCTTCAACTCCTCTCCATCAACGGTACTGGTAAAGTCCAGAAAGAGGAGATCCCCATCCTCCGCCCCCCGCTCAACATCTCTATATTCGGCGCGCTGCTCCCTCAACCTCTCCAAAACCCCATCGATATCGGCATCGCTTATATCGGGCTCCCTGTCCAACTCCTCCCTTACCGCCATACCAAGATACCCCTCCGGATTCAGGTCGGGACCTACCTCAACCATCGCATCGTAAGTGAAGGGCTTCCCCCTCTCAAGCGTCTTCACCTCAATACGGGGTGCGGCAACAGGGGAGAACCCCTTATCCTTCAGCGCCGTGGGAAAAGAGTTCTCTATAAGCTTGGTTGATACCTCATCGAGGAGCTGGCTTCCATAACGCTTCTCCAGCACCGCCATAGGCACCTTTCCCATTCTGAATCCGTCAATCTTCACGCCTGCCTGCAATTTCCTGTAGGCGTCGCTAATCTCTCTATCCACCACATCGGCAGGAATATCTATAGTGAGCCTCTTTTCTGCCTGACTCAGCTCCTCAACAGCCACCTTCATCCTTTGTCTATCTCCTTTTATAATGGAATCGTTAATCTCTAAGCGTAAACGCCACTACCTAAAAACACGATCATGCCTGTATGGTGCGAGAGGGGGGAATCGAACCCCCATGGTCTCCCACCAGATCCTAAATCTGGCGCGTCTGCCAATTCCGCCACTCTCGCAAATTTATCGTTGGCCTTCCAATGCGCCAATAGTCAACCAGTTTGCCATTATATGTAAATTGACATAGCCTTGCAACCTAAAAAGTCGCAAACTCTCCGAATGCCAGCGGTCGTTATGATTATGCCACATTACTAATAGCGCTCTTTTTTATTGACAGCCATTGCCGATTACTATAGAGTGTTTAATTCTATAAAATCATTCTAATCTACAGCAGAAAGGGAGGGTAGCATGTCATACAAAACACCGGACGAGGCCAGAGAGGCCATCATGCAATGGCTCAACGAGAACACCCATAACATCAAGCTTATCGAGGATCCGTCTTCCAGTTTCCATCTGGAGATCGACTATCCCCTGGGCACCATGAAGCGTCAGCGAGTCATCCAGCCCAAGGAGTACCCCGGTCTCTGCGTTCTCCTCAACGGAGTCGCCATAGCGGACGAGCACCTGGAAAAGATGAAGGAGATGGCCGAGGAGGACCGTGAAAAGTTCTATGCAGAGGTAAGGCGGGATCTCATCTTCCTCGAAAATAGCTATGATATGAACACCGATGAGAAGGGTATCGTAAAACAGGTACAGTTCTCCTTTGAGTTCTACTTCGACAGCCTTACAAAGACACAGCTCTTCAAGGGGCTCCTCCTGAACCACAGGACGCTCCTCTACATCATCAATGTCTTCAACGAAAAGTTCGGCGTTCCCGCCATGCCTGAGCAGCCTGAAACAGCGGCGCCGGCTCAGCAAATTCAGTAAGGCTTACGCATACTCACAACTGAAAAGGAGAGTGAACCAACTGGTTCACTCTCCTTTTTTTTAATCATTTCGCTCAGATCGATCTACTTCAGCCTCAACACCTGAACTATTTACAGTGGTCAGACTCCACCACTCACTATGCGTGTTCGCAGCAGCTACTCTCCTGGTTAATCAGGTTATGGCGCATGGCATCAACCTCTGCGTCAATCTTTCTACGCAGGTCAGAATAGGATGAGAGCTTCCCACCCGCACGCTCCCCCGGCTCTATCGGCACATACGACTTCTCTATGGCTGCAAACTTCTCCATAAGGTCCTTCCGCAATTCCCCATCAATATGCTCATCGATCATACCGAAGAACTCGCCATCCTCCTTGCGGATATGGCTCCTCAGATTCACAATAATGGAGTTAGCAATGCCGTCGAGAACCTCACCATCCTGCAACGCTGCTCTCAGAGCGTGAAGGAGGGAGAGGAACTCCTTATGATCTTCGTGCATAATCGAGACGAGAGAGTGACCCATAGGAACCAGGTCGACAATAGCGGGAAAGAGGGCCTGCTCCTCCTTCATGATCGAGTGTCGTATAATGTCGTTCTCAACCGCCGCCGTCGTACGCCATAGCCCGTCAAGGTCGCGCTTGCGCAACTGCACCTCAATCGCATCGAGCCTCTTGAGGACACCCTGGTGTTCCGCCTTGAGGATCTCCATCGGGTCCGTCAACTCCGCATCACCCGCCACGACCTCACTCTCCTCACCTCTCAGAACCTGGGAAGGTTCAACATTCACCCTTGAAATAACCTTGAAAGGCTGCATAAAACCTAGACGACAGTAATCTGGCGGGCTCTTGAAGAGCGACTCATCATCGTATTCAGCAGAGAGGTCGCTGAAATACTCCTCATCAAAGGTCAACTCACCCTTCTTGCAGTAAACCTGGCAGGACGGATGGAGACACTTGTACTTTATCTTGAAAAGCGGATTACTCACCTCAACACCTCCGTGGTAGTTATTGAATTTTAACGTACGTGAGATTATAACAGATGGGTCGGCTCTTTTCAATAGATATACCGACACATTTTTCACTCCCCTCACCCCAACCCTCTCCCAGGCAGGGAGAGGGAGTATCGTTCAACCCTGTTTCAGCTATAGGGAAAAGCTTAAGCGGGCCTCCTCCATTCGACAGAGAGAGCGCTCCGTAAAAAAAGCCCCGCACTCTTTTGAGTGCGGGGCGGTGTTGTCACTGAACAATCTATCCTCTCACCTGTCAAGAGTCAAAAAGGCTTGCAGGAAAGAGTGGCTAAAAAACCTATACCTGGCCGGCCTCCCTCTCAATCTCCCTGTCAACACTCGACATGTGGTACTCCTCGCCAAAGGCGCCTTCAGGCTCCTTGAGGAAGAATAGACAGAAGAGAAAGCTGAAAGCGGCGCCTCCAGCAATGATATAGAAGAAGGTGTGGGAATTAACCATGGTCAGGACAGTGAGATAGAAGACGGCGCCCACGTTACCGTAGGAGCCCGCCATACCCGACACCTGACCGGTAAGACGCCTCTTGACCAGAGGGATGATACCGAAGGTGGCGCCTTCCGCCCCCTGGACGAACATGGAGCAGGCGATAGTCAACGCCACCGCCAGGACGATTGGCCAGGTTGAATTGATGAGCGCCATTCCAAAAAATCCGGAAGCTATGCCGAACATATAGATAAGCATAATCAACTTCCTGTTATTCAGTTTATCGGAGAGCACGCCTCCCAGCGGCCTCGCAAAGAGGTTGACAAAGGCGAATGAAGAGGCGATAAGTCCCGCTGCAGCCGGGGTAAGTTCAAAGATACCCTGGAAAAAGGCTGGAAGCATGGAGATAACCGCAAGTTCGGCGCCAAAGTTGCAGAAGTATGTGGTGTTGAGACTCGCTACCTGGTTGAAATTGTACTTGTCGTCTTCCGGCACACCCTTCTTGAGGATGGGGAAGTTCACAATACACGCCTGGATTATCTGGTATAGGACAATGGCGGCTATCACAAGGTAGCCGATAACTGCTCCCGTAGTACCTATGAAACCCATAGAGTTAATCCTCCAGACCAGAATGGCGAGGATGCCAACGCAGGGGATAGTGAAGACGATAAGCTTAATGAGGTCTGTCCAGGTGCTCACCTCCAGGGCGGCAACCTTCCTCGGTTTGTGCTGAGGCGTCCCCTTCGGGCCGTCGGTAATGGCAAACCAGTAGAATATGCCGTAGAAGAACATGATGGCGCCTGTTGTAGCGATGGCATACCGCCACCCGTTGGCGCCGCCGAACCAACTAAGCGCTATAGTAGGAATGAGCATGGCCGCCGCCGCCGAGCCAAAGTTACCCCATCCTGCGTAGAACCCCTCGGCAAAACCGATATCCCTCGGCTTGAACCAGAGGGCGGTCATGTGGATACCGACAACAAAACCGGCGCCGACAGAACTGAGGACAAGTCTCGATACGAGGAGTTGAGCAAAGGTATTACCAAAGGCGAAGGTGAAGGTTGGAATCGCCATTACAACCATGAGGATGGAAAAGACCCTCCGTGGACCATACTTGTCGAGTAGCATACCGACGATGAGACGGGCCGGGATGGTGAGTGCCACGTTACTGATGGCAAAAAGCTTTAGTTCCTTCTTGGTCAGCCACCCCACCTCTTTAATCATGGTGGTGGCGAGAGGGGCCATATTAAACCACACAAAAAACGTTATAAAGAATGCAATCCAGGTAAGATGGAGCGCCTTTACCTGTGGGTCTGTGACTTTAAAAAGACTCGATAACTTCATTTAATATCTACCCTCCTTATCCTTTATAATAACGGTGGACTATCGACCTGCTCCATAGTCTTGGGAACGCTGCAGCAAACACCTACGAAGGCCCCATAATAAAGAGATGACACCCTGCGTTCTTGACAAGGTAGGCGCTAAGACTCTTCCGGAAAACGCCCTCCATAGCGCTCTTTTCCTTCCGCGCTACGATCACGATATCGGGAGATTTTTTCTCTATCGCCCCCAGTATCATCTTCCTCGGATCGCCTGTTGCCAGCAGGACGTCCACATCTAGCCCCTGGGCGGCAACCCACTCAGCCGCCCTTCGCATGACACCGCTCTGCTCGGACTGATACTCCTCGGTAATGGTCTCGTCCACAAGGCTGGCATCGAGTACATCCTCGGCAACACAGACGAGAATCATATCGGGCTTCCTAGCCTTGAAAAAACCAACAGCCCTCTCCAGTGACTGTTGCGCACTCTCGGTTCCATCGTGACAGTACATAATTTTCATTTCATCACACCTCCATCTTTCCCTTTAGTAGTATCCGGGCTCTCAATTAGTGCAGGAAAACCAACACTCCCACCTAGTGGGATATGACTCCCCTCACCCCCCTCCATTACTCTCTCCAGAATTCAAGCTTGCTGCATAAGCCGTGAAGGCATAAGCTGATACTCCATTAAAGCTCTTTAATAATTGCCGTTAAATGTACTCATTTTTGCATCCTATGTCAAGGATGATTTTTGGATTCCACCCCTTCAAATGCAATGCATGGCGGCGCCATAACCAAGCGACTAATAAGACCATTCTAGTCCTGTTAATATTCTTGCTGGATCAATTGAGACGGGAAACTCCACCAGCAGCTATTTACGCGTCAGGAGGGGAGGTGGCTGAAGATGATGATGAGCCATGTCGTAATAAGGATAGCGCCCATATAGCCGCCATACCGTATGGCAAGCCTCTTTCTCACCAGATATAGTTTGAATAGGTGAAGGGCGAAACCGAACAGCCACAGCAATATATAGGTCACCGCCGCGCCGTAGGCTATGAGGGAAACGATGGCCAGCAGAATATAGAGAATAAAGGTAATAAAACCGTCTACCCTGTGCATAAGCATCTCTACCTGCTGTTCCGGTCTGCGCACCATTCTGAAGCCGGCGATAAAGGTAATTACCGCGAAGAGAAAGCCGAGAGACGCCAGAAATGGTATTACGAGTATAAGTGTCATTGTATTATTGTGTGCCTCACGTTACGATATAGAGGGATTTAGGCAGAAGGTTTAATGTTTTTCCTAACAGCCTACAGCCTTCAGTCTATCCACCCGCGCAGAGCCCCTTTTCTTTAACACTTGCCCCCTTGAATCCTATAACTATATGACCTGTCAACTTTTTTACGAAGGAACCGATAATACCATGCGCCCCCATCTCATCCTCCACCAAAAGGCCCCATCTGTTTCGATTTCTGCCTCTTCGGCCCCGACAGGAAGTAATAGAAGAGCTTTTTTTCAACAAAGTAGATGACGATACCAAAGTAGATAAGGAGTATCGGAAGAATGAGGTATAGTCTCCTCATCTTTGAATTATCGGCGATCTCATTATTATCGGAAGAGATAATTACCATAGGGAAGGTATTCTTCCAGAACTTGTTCTCTCTGATACTGTTCTGGTGGGAATTATAGAGGT
>JBHHTR010000016.1:0-20876 GCA_046753505.1 Thermodesulfobacteriota bacterium | reverse complement strand
CTTTGAAGGGTAGCACCGCCTTTACCTTATTTACACACCTTTTTATTATAGCTCCTTTACAATAGCATTAGTCAATTGTCTTGAAGAATTAAGTAAAGATGAATCTTTTGCTAAGAAAGACATCGAAGAATTAAAAAGAGCAGTTAAAAGTGAATTTACGCCAATTGACATACAAGCCTAACAAAAGCATCGAGAGGGACTTCGCTTCGCTCAGCCCCTCAGGTAGGTCGTTCGCTACTCACCACATCTGCAATTTCTGCAAATGCTCCCCTTGACAAAGTTAACTTAGATGTTAACATGTAGTCGTGATGCGAGAGATCATATTTTATAGGACAGCATCTGGACAAAGCCCTATTGATAACTTTCTGGATACTTTATCATCCAAACAAGCCCAAAAAGTAGCTTGGGTATTAAGCTTAGTAGAGGAGCTCGACATGGTTCCCGCTCAGTATTATAAAAAAATGAAAAATACGGATAATCTTTGGGAAGTACGTGTCACAGTTGGATCAAATATTTTCCGATTTCTTGGTTTCTTTGCTGGCCCTTCTTTGGTGGTCTTAACTCATGTATTCCAGAAAAAATCGCAAAAGACACCTAAGAAAACGATTAGAGTTGCCGAAGAACGTAAACATGATTATTTCAAAAGGAGGAAAATAAAATGAGCGATTTACAAAAGTACATTAAAAAACGTAAGGCACATGACCCCGAATTTGCAAATAATTTTGATGCAGGTTATGAACAATTCAAAGTTGGCGTCATGCTTAAAAAAGCACGAGAGGAAGCAGGCCTGACACAAGAAGAACTTGCGGACAAACTACAAACAAAAAAAACTGCAATTTCACGAATAGAAAATCATGCTGAAGACATCAAGCTTTCTACACTTGAAAGGTTTGCACATGCTTTAGGGAAGCGTCTCAGACTTGAAGTAGCCTAAAATAAATAGCGAACCAGCCAATCCAGCGTAGCTACTACCACGGTGCTTGACGCACCTCGCGGGGTCTTGAATCTTGCATTTGTGCATTTGAGATATACATCAGCTATATTATATAAAAGACAGGGACTTTTAACCGCAGATTACGCAGATGGACGCAGATAAGGTCCAAGTCGTGGGGTCCACACAAGTCGTGGGGTCAGGTCTTTAACCTTGCACAGCAATAGAAGCAGTAGAAAGGTATGGCTATAATCAAAAAGAGATTGCGGATTGTCTCGGCCAGCACTATTCTGTAATAAGCCGAGGGATAATAGGGGATGTCCCTGGCTCCCCATCCTTACATGTTACGTTAGCACAGCATCGATTTGTTCGACCAGTCCCGCTCTGACTGCCTTTGCATAGACCGTGTCGAGTGTTTCCCCTTCACACTCAACGACCCTTCCGTCACGGTAGCGGAGGGTATAAGAGGCAACTGATACGCCGTCGTGACCGAAGGTGTTTTTCCTCTTGTCGTTGTGGTAGAGCACGACTGTTTTGCCGAGGAACTTGAAGGCAAAGGAGTTGGCCAGCGCCGTTACCTCTATCTCCTCCCCATCGTTGTCATAGGTGGTACGCCTCACATCACTTTCGGTAAAGAGTGAGCCCGACAGGATAGGCTCCAGCCTTAACTGGAGTTCCCCCTCTTCGTTCAGGGTGAAGGGCCTCTCCCCGGCGACCATGATGATCCACATGGTGAGGAATTCGGCGGTCGCGCCCGTCAGTCGCGGCTGGAACCCCCTGCCGTGGAGCTTGCTGTTGGGGAAGGCGCTGCTTACGATAAAGGAGCTGTTCTCCAGTGGACTCCTTCCGTACGTTTCGGGATCGAGGAAGGGGATGAGGGTGTTGTGCAACTCCTCGTAGTACTCGTCATGGAGGCCAGCCTTGAGGATTTCAAGGAGGTACTTGTACTCCATATGGAGGTAGATCGATTCATTCTCGATCCACCCTGGAAGGTAGGCCCTTGCCCTCCCGATCTCGTAGGGGGCAGAGGCAATCGACTCGCTCGTCTTGTACATCTTTAACTTTTTATCGTAGATGCCGCTCTCCCTGACCCCGTGGTAAAGGTTTTCAGCCAGCTCCCTCTTGAACTTCATGAGGTGGACGGGTCCCTCTAGGAAGAGGGGGAGCGGTTTTTGACTGAACCTTTCTGGCATGACGAGGGGGTAGCCGGAGGGGTTGAGTCGGGGCTCTTCCTTGTTATTGTTGTGATAGAGGGGTTGGAACTCTGTTACCTCGTTCAGAAAGTAGGTAAAACAGGTTCCGTCTTCGTGGAAGACCTTATCGCGGGGCAGGGCGGTGAAGATTGCGTCGAGCAATTTCAGGCATTGCCGAAGGAACTCCCTTGCCGTCCCAATCGTCATTTCCCTATCCTTTGCGCTTACGTGCAGGCGGGTATTCTCCCTGTACTCCTCCTTCACGGCATGGCTCTCGTCCCAGAAGTGGAGTGCGCTTTCACTGTCGTCGTTGTCCGGGGAGAGTCGCCTTTCGATGAGGGGAGTCAGCTTTGTGATAAAGAGGTGCAGCTCCTCGAAGAGGTTGATGGATTCGTTGTCGCCTACGTTGCACCGGTCGAGAGCATCGAGGAGGAAGGCACAGTTCCTGGCGAGTTCAATCGTCTCATTGAGGGATGAGGCTACGAGTCCCGGCAGACCGTTTAGAGGATCGTTCCAACCAGGTTTGTCGGCCTCCATTTCGATGCCGATACCTTCGGGGTCGAGGGAGGCGATTTTGTTCGCAACGAGTGAGAGAAACTTGACGAGGAGATTTGTACGGTAGATATCTCCGTTCGCCCTCCTTACCGTGTAGCGATCCTCTTCTCTTGCCTCCATGACGGCAAGCTTCTCCTCATCGCGGAGGACGGCCTCAAACTGTTTGACGCGGCCATTAACTAGAACAAATTTATCCCTCCTGGGCTTGACGATGTCGGGGTTGTCGAAGAAGGTGTAGAGCTGTTGCTCAAGCAGGAGATCTCTCAACCGCTCCGGGTAGATCATCAAAAAGTTTTCGATGAGGTCGAGGTTGTAGCTCCAGTGATCGACCCAGAACCCCTCGCTCGGTGTGCCGACATCGTTCTGGCTGCAAAAGGAGAGGAGGGTAGCTACAATCTCATCGTACCTGTTTATCAGCCCCGGCTCCTCTCCAGCTCCTGATCCATGAACGACCTCTTCCATCTTCATGATGAATTCGCCTGGCGTGAAGGGGCGCTTCACCATCTCCATCAATTCATCGACCCCCGCAGCCCCTCCTGTTATCTTCCCGGCCCACTCCTCCATCTGCTCTTCATCCCGGACGGTATAGGTAAAACCGTTCACCACGAGGGGATTAAAACCGTCGCACTGGATGAGGTTGAAAAAGGTGATAATGTTGAACTCCACAATATCGGGGTTAAACCAGGCGTCGTTCCTGCGGTTCTGGTTGACGTCTCTGAAGTGGCCGTTTCCCTGTGAGAGGTAGGTCTCCTCCACGACAAAGTGGTTGTAGTCCCGCTCCAGATCTCCGTGTTTTCTCGCGTAGAGATAGAAGACACTCTTCCTCTCGGTTGTCTTGAACACTTCAGGTATGCCGCCCCTCAATACGTTGTCGAGAAAGGTCTGGCCGCAGTAGGAGTCGAACTCTCTGTTGTTGCTCACGGTGAACATCTGGTCGCTGATTTGCTCGATCGTTGACCTGTTCTCCTTCCTTTTTTCCTCCAGGAACCCCTCGTCCGCTATCCTCGATTTGAGCTCTTCCAGCTTTGCTTCGGAAGGGGCATTGCCAACAAAGGAGTAGAAGGTGATCTCACCATCGCCGGGTATCTCCCGTGAGAGGGGAGTTAAGGCGCATGGGGTCTTGTTCTCATACATCTGCTGGTAGGCGGTCACCTTTTCCAGACCGTGTCCGGCGAAGTCCCACGGATAGTCGGACCATCCCGATGCGTCAAACACCGCTGCGGGATCTACTATATAGTCGTTCGCAAGTATCCGTTTTTGATCGGTGAGGAAGGTAAAGTAGAAATTTCCCCCTTCAACCCGCTCCACCTCTGCGGTATCGACCGGCGCCTGCTTAAGGTGATAGAAGGGCGTTCCTTTCACCAAGTCCACTTTTATCATCGCCTCGATGTGGCGGGAAATAAACTTTATCGAGTGCTGGCTCTTTCCGTATGCAAGTATGTGGGGGAGGCCGTCGATGAGTTCCACCTTGACAGCCTGCCTGTTCAGATTGCGTAGAGAGACCTTCCTGACGAGACCCGCTACCGGCAGGTTCACGAGAGGGAAGTAGTCGATATTGAATTCTATACCGAGTGTGTCGTTGACCTCTCTGATAGAGAGCTCTTCGGCGGATATGGACATGACCTGCCTGATGCCGGGTGCCTTCGTCTGCCTGAACGGTTCATAGAGGGGGCTGTCATCCACCCGGATGAAGGTTCTGAATCCCTGGCTCCCTACCCGGTGGCACGCCTTATTAAAGGAGAAGAACTCCATGATGGCGTTATCCTTGTTACGGACCCCTATGCTCGAAACCCCCTGAGCCCTGTTGACATAGTAGGCCCAGAGTGGGATGCCCCACTTTCCTCCTATGCCGGGAAAGAAGTTGGAGAACGGCTGCGCCCAGTTGTAGTTCTCAATGACAAAGCGGTTCCTCTCATCGATTGAGTATCTTACGGCCTCTTCATTCATGGCAAACCTCCTCTGCTAAAGAACCTCTGAATAATTCGTCCCTGAATATGCATGGAGAAAAGGCTGCTTCCTCACATTTTCAATGGCGTATCGCCACTGAAAATGGCGATACGTCCATGCATCGCGGAAAGTCTACATTAATCAGACCTTCCTAAACGCTGCAACCTTTCAGTGGTATATTGGAGGTAGTATAGGAGATAGACGGTGTATTGGCAAGGGGGAAACATGTAAAGATTAAAATTTCTTAATAAGTCTTGACAGGCAGACTGGGAGTGTTATATCATTCGCATTGTTCGGAGTGTATACAGTATACACTGTCTGTCCCGAAGTCAGGGTGATTGGAATCTGATTAAATGTCTGGCGGAGGGTTTTCAAAACACATTACATTTATTAACTTCAAGGCACGTATTGCTATATCCCCTGTTTTACAGGCCGGAGGCTATTGATGGATAAGAGAGACGAGAAGCGTGCGGCAGAGATAGATGCCGGGTCAGTTAAGAACAGGATGGAGCGCCACTCTTCCAGACGGGGTTTTCTTAAAAAGGCGCTCCTCTCAACCGTGGCTGTAGCTGGCACCGCAACCCTTGCCAAGAAGGCGTCCAACCTTATTCCCAAACCAGACTATAAAGAGGCCGCCCTGCGTGAATCCATGGCGGGTGATAAGGCCCTGAGAGGCCGGGAGTATGTGGTTATGAGCAGCAGTGAGAAGAGAGCGTATCTCGATACCCTACTGGAGAACAGCAGGAAGGGGAGCTGACGATGAACGCTACCGGAGGCTTAAGTGTCTGAGGATAATAAAAGTAATAAGGGGAGTAAGGCTGAGAATCTCTCCCGCCGAGGGCTCTTCAAGAAGGCGGGAAAGGGCGCTGTGAATGCCGCCGCGCTGGCGGGAGCCGCCGCCCTCATGACCGACACGGATGACGCCGAGGCGAAGAGTACCTGGGCCGAGTATTTCCAGACTAATTACCGCCTCATGACTGAGGATGAGAAGAGAGAGTCGGTAACACGTCTTGAGAAGCGGTACAGTGAGGAGTTCGGCAAGCGGGTGGAGGTCGATGCAACACCCCCCATGCCGGGCGTCCTCTTCGGTTATGCTCTCAATATCCAGAAGTGTATCGGTTGCCGACGGTGTGTTCACGCCTGTGTTAAGGAGAACAATCAGTCGCGGTACAATACGGAGATACAGTGGATCCGGGTCATAGCCATGGAGAAGGGGCAGTTCCACTCCGAAGGGATTCCCCATCCTGAAAAGGACAAGGTGAGACAGAAGGGGATCCAGGTAGGCGCCAATGCCGGCGGTAACGTGGGACTGACCATTGAGGGCCACCACTACTATAAACCGGAGCGTGTGCCGGAAAAGAACCACTTCTACCTTCCCATGCAGTGTATGCAGTGTGAGAAACCGCCCTGCGTCAAGGTCTGTCCGGTAAGGACGACCTACCGTGAACCAGACGGGATCGTCGTTATCGACTACAACTGGTGCATCGGATGCAGGATGTGTATAAGCGCATGCCCCTACTGGGCGAGGCGCTTCAACTGGAGTGAGCCGAACCTCCCCAGGGGTGAGGTCAATCCCAGGACCCACTATCTCGGCAACAGGCCCCGCATGAAGGGCGTTGTCGAGAAGTGTACCTTCTGTATTCAGAGGACGAGGAAGGAGCGCTACACTGCCTGTGTCGAGGTCTGTCCCGTGGGGGCGAGGAAGTTCGGCAACCTTCTCGATCCAAACAGCGAGGTGCGAAAGATTCTCGACAAGAAGAGGGTCTTCCGACTCAAGGCTGAGCTACAGACCTATCCTAAGTTCTTCTACTTTGTTGATTAAAGAAGGTCCGATTTATTCAGACCTTCTGCGACATATGGATGTGCCGCCATTTTTTTGTGACTGTAAGTCATAGAAAATGTGAGAAAAGAAAATAGCACTTTTATTCTTCGTCCTCTGAATCGTTCAGGGACGAATTATTCAGAGGTTACTTGAGGGGTAAGCGATGAAACCGATGATACAATTCGCCATAGACTTTGCAACCTACGTCGCAAAGGGGAGCACAAAATTCTATGTCTGGATACTCTTCCTCTCCTTCTGTGTCCTCATGATGGTCTTTGCCTCCTTCAAGCAGATGACGACGGGTATGATCGTCACCAATCTGAATGATCAGGTGAGTTGGGGACTCTACATGGAGAACCTTGTCTTCCTCGTCGGCGTCGCGGCCGGAGCGGTCACTGTCCTCTTTCCGGCCTATGCCTACAACCACAAGAAGATGAAGGAGGTTGTCGTCCTCGGAGAGATGCTTGCCGTCGCGGCCGTCTTCATGTGTATGCTCTTTGTCGTACACCACATGGGGCAGCCCTTCAGGGTCTGGCACATCATCCCGGTCATCGGCATACTCAACTGGCCCAATTCAATGCTCGCCTGGGATGTGATAGTTCTCAACGTCTACATTGGGCTTAACGCCATAGGCGCATTCTACTACCTCTACACGAAGTACAGAGGGGTGGGGGTAAACAAATACTTCTATATGCCCCTGGTCTATATTTCGATGGGGTGGGCAATAAGCATCCACACGGTGACGGCCCTCCTCCTGAGCACAATGCCGGCGCGGCCAATGTGGTTTCACTCTATTATGCCATTCAAGTTTATCGCGACTGCCTTTGCCGCCGGCCCGGCCCTGATTATCATAATCTTCCTCGTCATTCGCAACCATACGGAGATGAAAATATCTGATGAGGTCTTCAAACTTCTCTCCCAGTTTGTCACCTGGTTCATCGGCATAACACTTTTCCTCATGCTTTCCGAGGTGGTGACCGAACTCTACCCGTCGACGGAGCACTCCAACTCGCTTCAGTACCTCATGCTGGGGAAGCATGGTCTAAGCGGTCTCGTAGCATGGTACTGGGTATCGGTCTGCCTGATGCTTGGTGGGTTCGTCATACTCATCATCCCCACGCTCAGGAAAAACCAGGCCTTTTTTCTCCCCGTCGCCTGCATTATGGTCTTCCTTGGGGTCTATATCGAGAAGGGGATGGGGCTGATCCTGCCCGGCTTCATACCGTCTCCCATAGGTGAGTATGCGGAGTATACTCCGTCGGTGATTGAGATGATGAACTCGACGGGGAGTTGGGCTCTGGGCTTCCTCCTCTACACGGTGCTTGCCAAGGGCTCTATCGGGGTTCTTCTCGGCAAGGTGAAATACAACAGGTAGTAACATGGTGCGGTATAACATGAAAGCTATTGCTGAAAATACGACGATTCGCAGTGTGACAGAGGGAGGCGGGGTTTTTGTCGCGGCATTTTTCCTCTTCCTTTCTGCCGCACTTATCATGCCATCTCTTGCCTGGTCGGCATCGGAAAGGGAGTGCTTCGAGAGCCGTGAGGGGTACTCAAAGGTTGTGCAGAAGAGTATCGGCGACGAGCGTGTCAATTTCAAGTGTTCCGACAAGACGGGCGCTGTGCTCTGGTGGGGGGATCCCTACAATGAAACTGCTCCGATGGGCGATATGCCTGTTGAGGCCGACTACTCCCATGAGGAGGCGGTGATAAAGCCAAGAACCCCCCAGCTTAAGTACTACATGCCGTGTACCGTCTGCCACAACGGTGTAACCGTCCCCTATCCGAAGGATAAAAAGCCCAGGAAGCTTACAATGCACCGTGATATTGTAGGTGACTCAATGGATCTTAAGCATGGTAGGCTCGCCATCTGGTGCCTCGATTGTCACAATGCTACAAACAGGGACACCCTCATCTCTCACAGGGGTGAGGAGATAAGCTTCAACCAGCCCATGCGGCTTTGCGGGAAGTGTCACGGCCAGATCTACTCCGACTGGAGGGACGGCATACACGGGAAGAGGATCGGCAACTGGACCAAGGGGGGCAAGAAGAGGTGGTGGGTTTGCACCGAGTGCCACAATCCGCACTCGGTTCAGCTAAGGAGGTTCCAGCCGCTCGAACCGGAGCGCGCTCCTGCCCTTCCGAGGGGGATGACAAGCGCAGAGCATGACGATATTCAGTACGAGGGAGGAGCTGGGGGACACCACTAGCCTGGACATTTTAGTAGCGCCTTGCCGTGACGAGGAGCTCCAATGCAACGACTTCAGGGGCGGTTATCAACCGCCCCTTTTTTTGTCCTACTCCTTTCTTGATTACACGTCACGATATTGGAATCCCGTTTAAAGCGCCTTCCCGGTTAAGGGGCATACTTTGCCCCCTGATGTGTCTCCAGTGCCTCCAGAAGCTCCCTGATGACGGCAGGCGGGGTGAAGCGGTCGGAACCCCACGACGGAGCGACAAGGAACCTCTTGGGTGTGCTGCCACAGAGGCGGTGTATGATCGTCCGTGGCGGTAGCTCTTCAAGGAAATCAACTACACGTTCTGCGTATTCATCGAGGTCGAGGACTCTCACCGTCCCCTCTCGATAGAGTGCCTCAAGGCGGGTGCCCTTCTGTATGTGGAGGGGGTGAATCTTTACCCCCCATACGTTGTGGCGGGCAAGTAACCTGGCAGTGCCAATCATATCTGCCCGCGACTCTCCGGGGAGGCCGAGTATGACGTGAGCGCATACGGGGATGTCCCTGGCAGTTGCCCCTGCCAGCGCCTTTTCAAAGTCGGTTGCCGTGTGTCCACGGTTGAGGGCGGCAAGGGTCGCCTCACTCGCACTCTGGAGCCCCAACTCAACCCAGAGGTCGATTTTGCGGGCGAAGGTCTCCAGTAGCTTCAGCACCTCCTCACCCAGGCAGTCGGGTCGCGTCGAGACTGCCAGGGCAACCACGTCGGGGTGGTCGGTTGCCTCACCGTAGAGCCTCTCAAGGCACTCGATGGGGGCGTAGGTGTTGCTGTTCTGCTGGAGGTAGGCGATAAATTTATCCGCTCTCCTCCTCTTGCGGAGGTAGGCCATACCCTCTAAGAGCTGCTCTCTTATGCCTCTTTGGTCGGCGTCTGGCGTCACGGCAAGGGTAGAGCTGTTGCAGAAGGAGCAGCCGCCCCTACCCTTTGTGCCGTCCTTGTTGGGACAGGTCAGACCGGCGTCGAGGGAGACCCTGAAGACACGGCAGCCGAACCTTTCCGTGAGGTAGCTGGTGAGAGAGCGGTATCGTGCGCTCTTACCGTTTTCCATTGGAGGGGGTAACAGTAATAGTTTTGTAGTGAGTAATGGTCACCATGCCGGGCTTGGCCCCCTTCGGTTTTCTGACATTCTTTGCCTGAGTAAATGCTACGGTGGCACGTTTCTCACCCTTTGCCTTGCTGTAGAAGGCGGCGATGGCGGCGGCCTCCTCTACACTTTTCCGAGGCGTCGCATCACTCCTTTTATGAAGCCTGAGCAGGGCATGGGAGCCGGGCAGGTCGGCTGCATGAAACCAGAGGTCGTTGCCCCGTGCATACTTCCTTACAAGTAGATTGTTTCCTGCGTCATTCCTGCCGCAGAGGATCTCCAACCCCTCCGAAGAGGTGAATCTTCGGATCGGTTCCGACGACCCCGCCTTTGCTCTCTTATCCTTGCCCTTAACCTCATTGAGATAGCCCTCGCTACGAAGCATTTCCTTCACCGCTTCGAGATCCTCCATACGCTCCGCGCTCTCTGTCTGAGACATGAGGTCTCTTATCATTGGTAGGCTGTTTTCGATCTCAGGGATTCTGACCTTGAGCAATTCAATGGCCCGCTTACCCTTTCTGGCCCTCTTGAAGAGACGGTCGATATTTTCCTGGGGACCAAGTTTGCAGTCAAGGGGCGCCTGCACTACTTCGGGAGGGTCGCTTGTGTAGTCATCGACGGCAATCCCGGTCATACCCCTCTTTATTATTCCAAAATTGGCGAGGAGGAGCTCTCCAAGATGGCCGCCCCTCATGGCCGCCTCCGCCTCTGCCATGTCGCTTCTGAGGTTGTTGATCTTTTTCTTCAGGTGGCGCTCCACCCTTCTAACGAGGCGAAGAAGGAGTCCCTTTTCACTGTCGAAGACCTCCATCTCTTCGAGTTGGCCAAAGTGGTGGTCGGCAGCTTCATTCCAGCTCTCTGACGGCCCCTTTTGTATTACTGTTTCTCCGGCCCTTTTGTCAGCAGGGAGGGGGACGAAGGAGATGCCAGGTACGACGGCTCTGGGGCATGAGGCGTCGACGGGGAAGTGTCGCATTGCATCGAGTACAATACCCCTGTTATTGAGGAGGATGAGGTTGCCGCTCTTGCCGGTCAACTCAAAGATGAGGGTGAAAGTGACGGCCTCTTCACCCCGTCCTTTCTTGAAGGTAATGGAGCCTAGCCTTTCGCCGTCACGGCACGATATCTCGGAGATATTAGCGCCGGTGAGGTGGGCTCTGAGGTAGGCGCAGAAACGTAGAGGAGTCGGCGGGTTGCGGTAGCTTCGCCCTGTCAGGTGTATTCTGCACCGCTTGGGGTGGGTTGAAAGGAGGAGCCGTTTTGTTTGGCCTCGAAGAAAGAGCTTGAAGATAAGGTGGTTTCTGTCGCTCTGAGAGATAGCGGAGATGGTCGCTCCGACTATCTCCGCGTTGAGTTCGTTGACAACCTCTTCAAGCAAATAAGGGTTCATAGCGGGGCAGATGAAATTGTCTAGTAGCTCCCCCATAGGGTGAAAAAAGAGTAGTCTAATGTTGTGGCAACTCTAACCGCCGATGCCGGAAAAAGGGAGTGGCACCAGGGCATCTGAGGCCGTAGTGTAACACGAATGGGAATGGAGGGAAAGGAGCACTCGGTATACTGTATATTTTTTTCTTGACGGCGGTGGAAACATTTGCTAAAAGATGGTTCCAATCTGGACAAAAGTGGTCTTGTTATTGAAACGTTGTGTATCTATTTATTTGGGGTTGCTTCACCTCTGAGAGGGTGGGGCGGCCAATTTGAGACGGTACCTGTTTGAGCCCATGAAGAAAGTCATAATCTACCTTATTGTCATTGTTATTATGTTTGGTGTCGGCTTTGGTGTGAGTGATTACGTTTTCTCCGACAGGACTCCCACCCAGCCCATCAACTTCAGCCACAAGATACATGCCAGGGATAATGAAATTCCCTGCATGTACTGCCATATCTACGCTGAAAGATCGAGAGTTTCCGGCGTACCCAACGTTAAGCGATGCATGGGGTGTCATGTCATCATCAAACGGGACTCCCCCGAGATAAAGAAGCTTACAACCTACTGGGAAAATGAGGAGCCCATTCCGTGGATCAAGGTGCACAAGCTGCCCGACCATGTCTACTTTCCCCATAAGAGGCACATAAAGGCAGAGGTGCGGTGTCAGACCTGCCACGGTGAGGTTCAGTGGATGGATGTTGTGACTCGTGAGGCGCCATTAAAGATGGGGTGGTGTCTCAACTGTCATAAGCAGAGAGAGGTAAAGAACGGTCGTGACTGTTGGACCTGTCATAAGTAGCAGCGGTGACAGGGGCTTAAACCTCGTACAAAGGGTGATATGTTAAACAGAAGAGACTTTCTCAGATTAATAGGACTTGGCGGTGTAGGAACTGGCGCTGGCTTCGCGTTGAGCGAATCGACGAAAAAGAAGGCCGCCGGATTGATACCGTACGTAGTTCCTCCCGAAGAGGTTATCCCCGGAGTGGCCAACTGGTACGCCAGTCTGTGCACCCAGTGTAGCGCCGGGTGTGGCGTTATCGTGAGGGTCATGGAGGGTCGGGCTAAGAAGATTGAAGGGAACCCCTCCCACCCGGTCAACAAGGGGAAGCTCTGCGCCAGAGGGCAGGCAGCTCTCCAGTCCCTCTATAACCCCGACAGAATTGAGGGGCCACTTAAGCGTACGGGAGAGAGAGGGAGCGGCAAGTTTGAGAAGATAAGCTGGGATGAGGGGCTCGCTCTTCTGGCGACAAAGCTTAAAGAGCAGCGCCAGGCTGGCAGCGCCGATGGGCTCTATGTGCTCACCTCCTCACAGCGCGGCCACCTGGGCAAACTGATCGATACCTTCTGCAAGGGCTACGGGACAAAGAACCACATCCAACACGAACTCCTTCAGCAGAGGAATCTTACCCTCGCCAACCAGATAGCCTTCGGCATCGACGAGATGCCTCACTACGACATTGAGAATGCCAACCTGCTCCTCTCCTTCGGCGCCGACTTCCTCGGGACCTGGGTTTCACCAGTCAGCTATGCCAAGGCGTACGGTAACATGCGGCAGGGGCGCGCTACCGTAAGGGGCAAGTTGATTCAGTTTGAGCCCCGTATGTCCCAGACCGGGGCAAACGCGGATCAGTGGGTACCGGTCAAGCCGGGGAGCGAGGGGTTGCTGGCCATGGGAATCTCTGCGGCGATCCTTGAGGGCGGCTATTACAAGAAGAGTGACCGCGATGAGTGGGCTGCTCTTCTCAAGGGGTACGACATAAAGGATATCGCCCACAAGTGCGATGTGAGTGAGGAGCGGATCGGAGAGATGGCCCGACTCTTTGCCACAACCCGTCAGAGCCTGGCAATTGGCGGTGAGGGGGCAGCCTCCTGTGAGGGTGGCGTCTCAAACATTGTTGCTATAAATATTCTCAACCACCTTGGCGGCGCTATCGGCAGGAAGGGCGGCGTTTTTCCCAACCCCTCCGTTCCGCTACAGGGTAAACCGTCCTTCAAGGGGATTGGCGATGTCGCCATGGCCGCCTCAACGTCGCGGCTCAAGACACTCATCCTCTGCAACAGCAATCCGCTTTTTGGGGCTCCAAAAGGTATGAAGCTGGATGAGGCATTCAGAAAGATACCGTTCATTGCGAGCTTCTCCACCTTTATGGACGAGTCTACGGAGACGGCCGATCTCATCCTCCCTTCAAGCACCTCTCTTGAGGAGTGGGGGGACGACTTTACCGAGCCGAGTGTGAGGTATGGGGTCGCCACCATCATGCAGCCAGTGGTAAGTCCATTCTACGATACAAAGAGCGCCGGAGATATCTTCATCTCCCTTGCAAAGGGAGTTGGAGGCGGTACGGCTAAGGCTCTTCCCTGGAGCGATTTTCATAGCTACCTCAAGGGGGAGTGGAAGAGGCGCTATCGGAATTACAGGGGGAGCAAGGAGGCCACCTTTGAGGTTTTCTGGAACAAGGTGCTGGCCGATGGCGGCTGGTGGCCCTCTCAGAAGCCGGTTTCAAGAAGCCTCTCCATCTCGTCCAGAAGGGTTCGCGGCCAGCTTCCGACAAGGCCGGCCCGTTACGATGGTGATGAGAAGGGTTTCCCCTTATACCTCACCCTCTATCCCCAGATAGGCTATTACGATGGCAGAGGGGCAAACCTGCCGTGGCTCCAGGAGATGCCCGATCCGATGACCTCTGTTGTATGGGGGAGCTGGATTGAGATGAATCCCAAGACGGCCAAGGGAATGGGGATCAAGGAGGGTGACGTTGTTACTGTCGAGTCTCCTCACGGAACGATCTCCGCCCCCGTCTACCACTATCCGGCGATCAGGCCAGACACCATTGCGGTGCCCATAGGACAGGGACACAGCTCCTACGGGAAGTACGCCGTGGGGAGGGGGGCCAACCCCATCGACCTTCTCCCTCATAAGCTTGACAAGCGAACAGGAGCGCTGGCGCTGAATGCCACACGGGTAAAGATCACTAAGGGCGGCAGCGGCGGCAAGCTGGTAAAGATGGAGGGTAGCACCGACGAACGTGACAGGGGTATTGTCAAGACAGTAGCTCCTGAGAAGATTTAAAAAAGCAGGTAGGAGAGATGGATGTCAGGTGTAATTAAAAGGTTAAAAGACCGTTTAGAGGAGTACCGTGTCCCCGGTTACCGGAGGAGGTTCGACTATCACTGGACCATGGTCATCGACCTCGACAAGTGCGACGGTTGCGGCGCCTGTGGCGTTGCCTGCCACGCGGAGAACAACCTTCCCGTGGTCGGTGAGAAGGAGTGCGGAAAGAGCAGGGCCATGAACTGGCTGAGGATAGAGCGGTATGTTGAGGGAGAGTACCCCAACGTAAAGGTCAAGTTTATCCCCGTCATGTGTCAGCACTGCGACCAGGCCCCATGTGAGACGGGTTGTCCCGTCTACGCGACCTACCACAATCAGGATGGCCTGAACGTGCAGGTCTACAATCGGTGTGTCGGCACCTACACCTGTGCCGTATACTGTCCCTACGATGTGCGCCGTTTCAACTGGTTCACATATAAAAGGGAGAAGCCCCTTGACCAGCAGCTGAACCCGGATGTCTCCGTGAGGGAGATGGGGATAATGGAAAAGTGTACCTTCTGCATCCAGCGTATCAGGGTGGCGAAGGATACGGCAAAGGATGAGAAGAGAGGCATAAAGGATGGTGAAGTCAAGCCGTCCTGTGTCCAGTCGTGCCCGCCGGGCGCAATGACCTTCGGAGATCTCAATGATCCCAAAAGCGAGGTGAGCAAGCTTGCCAGAGGCAAGAGGGTCTACAGGCTACTGGAGGATCTCAATACGAAGCCGTCGGTAATCTACCTAAAGAGGGTCATGGTCAGTGCAGTCAAACACGAGGCTCATGAAGAGGGCTTTGGCGGCGTAGGCTTCAGGTAAAGGGGGGATCGTTCTTCTGTTATGAGAGAGGATATTACATACAGAGAGGTTAATGCCGACGTCGTCAGGACTATGACCGAGACGAGCAGCGGCTACTACGGCCTCATGATTCTGATGGGGCTCGGAGTGGTCTTGTTCTGGGGTGTGCCGTGGGGCTATCAGATCTATGTCGGTCAAGGGGTAACTGGTCTTAACCACCCCGACTTCTGGGGAATCTACCTGGCAAACTTTGTCTTCTGGATCGGTATCAGCCATTCGGGCACCCTCCTCTCGGCGATACTCTTTATTACCAAGACACCTTGGCGAAGATCCATCTACCGGAGCGCCGAGGCGATGACATTCTTCTCCGTTCTGACAGCCGCAATCTTTGTCTTTGTCCATATGGGGCGGCCATGGAACTTCTACTGGACCATGCCGTACCCGACACAGCGGGAGATATGGACGAGCTTCCAGTCTCCACTCATGTTTGACGTCCTTGCCATCAGCACCTATATGACATCGAGTATGATCTTTCTCTACTTCGGCTCCATTCCTGACCTGGCGGCGGTAAGAGACAGGGTAACGGGGTGGAGGAAGGATTTCTACGGAGCCCTTGCACTTGGGTGGCGTGGAACCGATTCGGAGTGGCGCTGGCTTATGCGGGCCTATACATTCTTTGCCGTTCTGATCATTCCACTGGCCGTCTCTGTCCACAGCATCGTTTCGTGGGACTTCGCCCTGTCGAAGGTTCCCGCTCTCAACAAGACCATCTTTGCCCCCTACTTTGTGGTAGGGGCCATCTACTCCGGCACGGCGGGGATCGTTATCCTCATGGCTATACTCAGGAGGGTGTTGAAGATGGAGAAGTATATCACCAAACTTCACTTCGACAAGCTTGGTCTGCTTCTTCTGGCCTGCTCCCTACTCTGGAGCTATATCAATATCCTTGAATTCTATACAGGGATCTATGCAAATACCTCCTATGAGATTGAGAGCCTCTGGTACCGGATGGTGACCACTCCCTATTCGTATATGTACTGGCTTATGATATTTGTAAACACATTTATGCCCCTTCTCTATATATGGGAGCGGTTCAGAACGTCTATCAAAATTACCGTCATTGTCTCTATCGGGATTACAATGGGGATGTGGATTGAGCGTTATCTTATCGTTGCGACCTCTCTCCCACGAAAGTTTCTCCCCTATATGTGGCACGACTATGTTCCGAGTATCGTTGAGATCTCCATGACGATCGGTTCATTCATGTTTTTTGTACTCCTCTTTCTGGTTTTTATCAAGATATGGCCCAGTGTCTCGATCTATGAGGTAAAAGAGGATCTGGGTATACCGGGTGGAAAGGAGCATTAGATGGCGCAATCGGTGATGGGTTTCTTTCCCTATGTCAATGACCTCCGTAATGCCGCGAGTAGCCTGAAGGCCAGAGGTTACGGAGAGATCACCATATTCTCCCCCGTACCAATCAACCATGAGATTGACGAGGTTATCGGTGAGGGACATAACTACTTGAAGTATTTCACCTTCTTCGGGGGAGTGATGGGCTTTGTTATGGGCACCGTCTTCGCCCTCGGCACTGCGGCGCTCTATGTACTCCCTCGCGGGGGGAGGGCCATCTTCCCGGTGACGCCGACCTTGATCGTCTCTTATGAGGCGACAATCCTCTGCGGCGTCTTTGCGACCCTCATAGGTTTTCTTCTGCTGACACGTCTTCCCTCCTTCAGGAAGAAGGTGTATGATGAGAAGGTCAATATTGATCGTTTCGGGCTGCAAGTCGCGACCATGCAGGGGAGTATGGAGGCAGTCGAGGGGCTCCTTAAGGAGTTGGGGGCTGACGAGGTGAAACGTGTTGAAGAGTAACCTGAGAGTAGGTAATGTTGGTACTGGTAAAACCGTTTCGGCGGCAGTAACCCTCTCCTTCTGTGCGGCATTCTTTTTTGCGACTATTGCTCTGACCGGCACGGGGTGGTCGATGCCGTGGTCGTGGGACCAGTTTGACCAGCCCTCTTTCAAGGCCCAGGAGGATTCCCCGCCGCCTACACCGGTTGGTATCGTGCGGTACAGCAAGCCGCCCCTCATTATCAAGGACCGGGAGAGTGCCGGAAGCGCTAAAAACCCCTTTACTTCAGATGAAGCTTCGCTGGCACGGGGGAAGCGCATGTACAATACCTACTGCGCCGTCTGTCACGGAGAGACGGGGCATGGTGACGGGCCGGTGGGCAAAAAGTATGTGCCACCGACGAACCTCACCGAGGAGTATGTGCAGGGAAAGAGCGACGGTGATATTTACTACACCATTACCTACGGTGGTCTCGCAATAATGCCGTACTACAGGGATTCGATAAACCCTGAGGATCGGTGGCATATAGTGAATTATATAAAGGATGTATTAGGCAGTACGAAGTAACGGGAAGGGGCGTTTACGCCTCTTCAATCGGGCTAACCTTATCAAGCAGTAAAGGAGTCTCCTGTGTTTTTCTGGGCGCTGGTAATTGTACTCATAAACAGCTTTATCGCCTTCGGCTATGCTGTAATGACAACCACCGACCCCACCACCCTCTGGGCTATGGTGGCGGTCAACTTTGTCTACTATCTCGGCATTACACAGTCGGGGATCGTCTTCTCGGCGATCATGAGGATCTCCAAGTCCGGATGGGGGCGGTACTTTTCACGTCTCGGTGAGATCCTGACCCTCTGCTCCATACCGTGGGCCTTTGTGCTCTTCCTTGTTATCTATTTTGGCGGCACCGATCTCCTCTTCTACTGGGCAAACCCGGTAGAGGCCCAGGTGCAGATAGGGGCATTCCATCACGACAGTCCGTGGCTCGATAAGACATTCTTCTTCTGGAGATCGGTCATAACCATGGCCCTCTTCTACGGGATGAGCTACATCTACTTCCGACTGGCCCGTGTGGAGGAGAGCAAGAAATCGGTCTCTTTTGACTTGACAAAACGTCTCAACCTCTACGCTGGACTCGTCATGTTCTTCTATGTATTGACCAACTCCGTTACTGCTTGGGATTTCGGTATGACGATCATCCCTCACTGGGAGAGTGTTATCTTCCCCGCCTACTACTGGGTTGGTAACCTCTTCGCATGCGCCGCTTTCCTCTATCTCCTCTCTCTACTCTTCCTCTCTCCACGGACACACGAGGGGGATGACAGGACAATTGTTGTGAGGATAATCATGGACAGGTCGAACCTCCACTCTATGGCGACCCTCCTCATGGCCTTCACGCTTCTCTGGTTGTACATGTTCTACTCTCAACACATTGTCACCTGGTACGGCGACCGTCCCATCCTGACGGAACCCCTCTTCTGGCAGAACAGGGGGTACTTTGCCTGGCTCTTTGCCATCATGTGTGTATGTCTATTTGTTGTGCCCTTCTTCTCCCTCCTCACGAAACGTGTCAAGAATGCCATGGCGCCAATGACCGTTGTGGCTGTTCTCATATGCGTGGGGATATGGATAAACAGATACCTTATGATTGTCCCTGTCTTTACCGACGGGAGTGAGACTATCGTGGCTAACTGGACCGGTATCTCTATCGTCCTGGGCGGATTAGCCGGGACTATTCTGGGCCTTGAGATCTTCCTTAAACTCTTCTCCTACGTTTCACTGATACAGGAGGATTAAGGGAAAGGCCTTTCGCTGCTCTGACGAGCGGAGATATTGTTAAGATTACAGGCGCGTAAGCGCCTTTTTTTGTGTGAAGGCGAAGGATGAGATGATGGGATGGGATTATTGCCATCCCCTTTCCTATTTGCTGGGCCGAGTAGATATTCGACAGTGCAACCTGGCAGAGATTGCACTGTTGTAGTACACCGGGTAGCTGACATAAAAAAACCGCCACAAACGTGGCGGTTTTTTTTATTCGTTCAATTACTATTAGTTTTCGAGAACTGGCTGGCTAACGTCTCATACTAGCTTCCGAATCGCCTGCTCCTAACCCAGATACTGAATGAAGGGGTTGGCGAAGAGGAGGATGAGAGCAATGACCAGGGCATAGATGGCGAGGGACTCAATCATGGCCAGACCGATGAGCAGTGTGGAGAGGATCTTACCCGATGCGCCAGGGTTCCGCGCGATACCCTCAACAGCGCCACGAATCGCGTTGCCCTGACCAAGACCGGTGCCGGCGGCGGCGATTGCCATGCCGATTGCAGCGGCGACAGCAACAGCGGTGAAGAATGAGGCGTTACCCCCGCCACTGGCAGCTTCAGCTGTCTCGGCGAGCACAGGGGATGCACTGAGCGCCACTATGGCTGTTGCCAAAAAGTACCGTACGTTATGCCTTTTCATAGTAACTATTTCCTCCTTTTATTGTTGAACTATTATTTAGTCAAATATGTATTAGTGTATTCGCTAAAAGCGGTGAAATACTACTAAATTGCTCCGGTCATGTCAAGGGGATTCTGGTCTATTCTCTCTTTTGGAAATAAAACGATGAAAATAGCATACAGCCTTGACATCGAGTGGTGCCGTGCCTACATTTATTGAAACTCTTTTGGTGATAACTTTGAATTTCAAAGGGACTGTTCTGATGTCCCAAATCTATTAGGAGGAGAAAAAGATGGGAAAGATTGTAGGAATTGATCTCGGCACGACAAACTCTGTGGTAGCAGTCATGGAGGGGGGAGAGCCGAAGGTGATCGTTAATGAAGAGGGGAGCAGGATTACCCCTTCGATCGTGGCCTTTACAAAGGACGGGGAGTCCCTCGTGGGTCAGGTAGCAAAGAGGCAGGCCGTGACGAACCCGGAGGATACTATCTTCTCGGTCAAGAGACTCATGGGGAGAACCAGTGACGAGGTAACGGAGGAGATGAAGATGGTTCCCTACAGGGTTGTGAAGGACGACCAGGGGAGAGTGGCAATTGATGTTGCCAATATGAAGAAGAAGTACACTCCGCCAGAGATATCGGCATTTACCCTTCAAAAGCTGAAGAGGGCTGCCGAGGCGTATCTTGGCGAACCGGTCACCGAGGCGGTGATAACGGTACCGGCCTACTTTAATGACAGCCAGCGCCAGGCAACCAAGGACGCCGGAACGATTGCCGGTTTTGACGTCAAGCGCATCATAAACGAGCCTACCGCCTCATCCCTCGCTTACGGTCTTGACAAGAAGCAGGAGGAGAGGATCGTTGTCTACGACTTCGGCGGCGGTACCTTTGACGTCTCCATCCTCGATGTGGGAGATGGCGTTTTTGAGGTGAAGGCGACCAATGGCGATACCCACCTTGGGGGAGACAACTTCGACCAGCGCATCATCGACTGGCTTGTTGAGGAGTTCAAGAAGGAGAACGGCATAGACCTCTCTAAGGACAGGATGGCCATTCAGCGTCTCAAAGAGGCGGCGGAGAAGGCTAAGATAGAACTCTCCTCGGTGGCGGAGACGGAGATCAACCTGCCATTCATTACAGCCGACGCCACAGGGCCGAAGCATCTGGTTGTGAGACTGTCGAGGGCAAAGTTTGAGCAGCTTGTGGCTGATCTGATTGAGAGGAGTCACAAACCATGCGAATTGGCTCTTAAGGACTCCGGTTTCAAGGCGTCCGACATCAGTGAGGTGGTTCTGGTCGGGGGAATGACCCGTATGCCGGCCATCCAGAAGTTTGTGAAGGAGTTCTTCGGTAAGGAGCCCCACCAGGGCGTCAATCCCGATGAGGTGGTCGCTATCGGCGCAGCCATACAGGCCGGAGTTCTCGCCGGTGATGTGAAGGATGTGGTGCTCCTGGACGTGACGCCCCTCTCCCTCGGCATCGAGACCCTGGGTGGTGTCATGAC
>JBHHTR010000015.1:0-21978 GCA_046753505.1 Thermodesulfobacteriota bacterium | reverse complement strand
AACGACCAATCTTTTTCAGCCACGGATGAACACGGATTGGCACGGATTATTCGTTCGTCACCGATCACACGGAGATCACGAAGGCTTCCAAGGTAAAGGAATCTCACTACGAATCCGTGGCAGGCTTTCTCCGTGACTCTGTGCCTCTGTGAAAGATAGGGAAGTTCTTTAAAACATCAATGCCATCCGTGCCGATCCGTGTAAATCCGTGGCTGGTCTTTCTTCATGGCCTTCATGACCTTCATGGTAAATATTTGGTTTGTAAAGAACCGTGCAGGTTTCGATGATATATCCCCCTCACCCCAGCCCTCTCCCCGGTGGGGAGAGGGGGCAGAGTAGAGACATCCGTGTAATCTGCGTCATCTGCGGATAAAATCTTTCCCTCCGTGTTCAGAGCTTCTTCGCTTTTCTTAGTCTCCTGCTTTTCTCAGTGATCTTTGTGTGCTTCGTGTGAGGTCTCTGGTTTGCTATCGTTGTTCTCTACTGCAATAGTACCCTTTTCCCTTGCGCCGCCACGATAGAGTTGACTTGAAGGTGGATATTCTCTATCCTTTTGCCATAGAGATTGCGATAAATTTATTGACTGAGATGAGTGACTATAAATGGCCGAAGCAATGACAGAATTCAAGCTGACAACCGATTTCGTCCCCAGAGGCGACCAGCCACAAGGCATCAAGGAGCTTGTAGAGGGGCTTAACGGGGGTATCGGGGAGCAGGTTCTCCTCGGTGTGACCGGTTCGGGGAAGACCTTTACTGTGGCAAATGTCATTGCTCAGAACAGCCGCCCTACCCTTATTCTCGCTCCGAACAAGACCCTTGCGGCCCAGCTCTATGGTGAGTTCAAGGAGCTCTTCCCGGAGAATGCCGTCGAGTACTTTGTCTCTTACTACGACTACTACCAGCCGGAGGCGTACCTCCCGACGGTCGATACCTTCATTGAGAAGGATGCTTCGATTAATGATGAGATAGACAAGCTCCGCCACTCGGCAACCCACGCCCTCCTGACGCGGGAGGACGTTATCATTGTCGCCTCCGTCTCCTGTATCTACGGTATCGGTTCTCCAGCCGACTACAGCAAGATCCACCTCTACCTTGAGAGGGGGATGGATATTAACAGGGACGACGTCCTCAAGCGGCTCGTGGAGATGCAGTACAAGCGGAACGACTACGACTTCCACCGTGGAACCTTCAGGGTTCGTGGCGACGTGGTAGAGCTCTTTCCCGCCTATGAGGGGGATACGGCGGTGCGGGTCGAGTTCTTCGGCGATACGGTCGAGGCCATCTCCGAGGTTGACCCTGTGAGGGGGGTGGTGCGGAGGGGGATCAACAGGGTGCTCATACACCCGGCGAGCCACTACGTCACGACACGGGAGAATATGAAACGGGCCATAGAGGATATACGGGTAGAGTTGCGGGAGCGGTTGCAGGCCCTCAAGAATTTGGATAAACTTGTCGAGGCCCAGCGCCTTGAGCAGCGGACGATGTACGACCTGGAGATGATGGAGGAGATGGGCTTCTGCTCTGGGATCGAGAACTACTCCCGCCACCTTGCGGGGAGGCAGGCCGGTGAGCCACCCTATACCCTCATCGACTACTTCCCCGACGATTTCCTCCTCGTTGTCGATGAGAGCCATATCGCCATCCCCCAGATTGGGGGTATGTACCACGGCGACCGGTCGAGGAAGGGGACCCTCGTTGAGTACGGCTTCAGGCTCCCCTCCGCCCTCGACAACCGCCCCTTGCGGTTCGAGGAGTTTGAGGAGAGGGTGCACCGGGCCATCTACGTCTCTGCTACGCCCGGCAAGTATGAACTGAAGAAGAGCGGCGGTGTCGTCGTTGAGCAGATCATTCGTCCCACGGGCCTCATGGATCCCGCTATCGAGGTGAGGGGGGCGGGCACTCAGGTTGATGATCTTCTCGGAGAGCTGAGGAAGAGGGTGGAGCTTGGTGAGCGGGTTCTCGTGACGACCCTGACGAAGAGGATGGCCGAAGATTTGACCAACTATTACGCCGATCTGAATTTGCGGGTAAAGTATCTCCACTCCGACATAGATACACTGGAGCGTATTGAGATACTGCGGGACCTGCGGCTTGGCAAGTTCGATATTCTCATCGGCATCAATCTGCTGAGGGAGGGGCTTGACCTGCCGGAGGTCTCACTGGTGGCCATCCTCGACGCCGATAAGGAGGGGTTTCTCCGCTCCGAGGGGGCCCTCATCCAGACCTGCGGGAGGGCTGCGAGAAATGTGAACGGAATGGTCATCATGTACGCCGACAAGAGAACCGGATCAATGGAGAGGGCAATCGGTGAGACCGAGAGGCGGCGGAAGATTCAGGCCGCCTACAACAGGGAGCACGGCATTACGCCGGCAGGGATAAAGAGCAGCATCAAGGATATACTCTCTTCCATCTATGAGGCCGACTACTACAATGTGCCGGTTGTGGCTGAGGATGAGACCGACTACATACCGTCCCACGAGTTGCCCGGTCTCATCAAGTCCCTGCAAAGAGAGATGAAGGCCGCCGCCAAGAAGACTGAGTTTGAACGGGCGGCGGAGTTGAGGGACAGGATCAACGAGCTTGAGAAACGGGCAGTGGCGTTAGGATAGCTCCCCCCGCTTCCGGCGTCACGGTCTCGGGGCAATCGTTGCCAGGAATACCAGTCGGCTCTTCGCCTTGTAGCCGTGGGTCTCGCCCGGCTCCCATATGATGACGGAACCTGGCCCGCCGTCGATCTCCCCGTCCTTTGTGGTGAAGGTTCCCTCGCCCTCCAGAACGGTCATCATCACCCGTGAGGTGCTGCAACACCCCTCCACACCCTGTCCCGGCTCGGAACAGAAGAGGGCAAGCCGCGCCTGATCGGAATCAAAAACGACAAAAGAGTTCTTCTTCTCCGGTGTAAAAGCTATGCGCTCCTTGAGATCAATCTTTTCCATAAAAACACTCCTCTCCGACTGCCGCCCTGTTGGGCATAACATTATTTGCGGCTACTATACAGCTTGCCAGGCCACACCGCTATGATAAAAGTCAAGAATGCTCGATATCAGCTTGACATTCCTCCAATCATATCGCTATACTTTACGCGCGCAGAGAAACCATAACCTTTAAAAGAAAAGAGGAGCCATGTCTTTTACCGTAACGCTCAGTGAAATAGCCCTTCTACTCATAGCCCTCGGCTTTGTGGTGCTGGTAATCTACATGATTCCGGTGGTCTTCCAGTTGAGGCAGACCCTCAGAGCGGCAGAAGAACTCACACAGAAAAGCAAGGATACGGTGGTGAGCGTAAATCAAATTATCGAGAAGACTGGAGGCCAGGCAGGGGAGGTCGGGGAGGCGTTGAAAAAGTTCCTTGTCAAGGAGGGCATAACAAGGGCCGTTGATCTTATCGACCCCGTGGTTACGAAATTGAAACGCCCCTTCGTAACCATGGTCTCTATACTGATAGCCCTTACCCTTGGTTTCAGGTTTTTGACTAGAAAGAGGTAGTGTGGAGGTAATTCTGAATGTCTAATAGAGGTGGCTGTTCTATCAGTGTGTTGCTGGCCTTGATTCTCGGCGGTATCGTTGGCGCTGTCCTGGCGCTGGTCTATACCCCGCTGCCTGGCGATGAGGCGAGGAAACGCCTGCGGGAAGAGGCCGATGATTTTGGCGAAATCATGAAGGATGGATACGATATCGCAAGAGACCGGGTTGAAGAGGGTGTGGGTAGGGTGAGAGGGTTTGTCGGCGACAAGACAGATGTACTCAAGAGCACCTTTCACAAGGATGACGACGATGGCGAAGAGTCGAACCCGGCCTGACGCCGTCCTGTCAATTCACTGCTCCTCCCCCTCAATGATCTCCTGTAACCGCTCCATAACCCTTTCGGCCCTGCTCTTGTAATCCAGGGCCGTTTCGTTGGCGGGGTCAAGTTCGAGCGCCATATCCCACGCCTCGATTGCCCTTTCCAACTCCTCCTCCTGAAAATAGGAGATACCCTTCTTCAAGTAGACATCTACCTCCCGATCCCGCCGCTTCCGCACCTCATCGAGGAGTGCTTCAGCGTCACGGTAGGAGGGGATAATCCTGGTAACAGCCTCCAGTTCCTCGATGGCTGGCGCCAGTTTGTCGGCATCGAGGTGTGCCACCCCCTTCCGGTAGTGTTCGAGGGCAAGGGCCTCGGGAGTGGCCTGTAACTTCTCTTTTACCGCCCTCCTCTTTGCCCGCTTCCTTCTCTTCTCAGCGTTCCTTACATGCTCCTCCTTCTTTCGCCTGGCCTTAAGGAAGGCTCTCCTTTCCTCCTCGAGGTACGCCAGATCCCCGGCTTTAAGGGCACTTAGCCGCTTCTCTATCTTGCTATTTGCAGGGTTAAGGGTGAGGGCGATGGTAAACTCGTCTATCGCCGAGCTGTAGACGCCCGCCTTTTCATAGAGCTTTCCCATCTCGATATGTTCACTGGAGAGCCAGAAGGAGAGTTTATCTATCTTTTTGAGGAGGCTCTGTGCCTCCCGGTGGTTGTCGTCGCCTTTCACCACCTTCAGCGCCTGCTTTTCCGCATCAGAGAGGAAACCCTTCTCATAGAGGAGGAGGGCCCTCTCATAAGGGGAGGCACCGATGTAGGTGGGAGAGGTCTGGAGCTTTACATATCTGGCGCTTTGCTGAACCTTTACCTGGCTTAATGGAGTACACCCACCCACCGGGAGGATGGCGGCCAGCATCAGAAGAAGACTAGCATACGATGCCCTTTTTGGCCATCTCCATAAAGACACTCTCCACAACCTCATCGACCTCATTCTTCCACGCCCCCTTAAGGTCTATAATATGGTACAAAATGAGCTGCCTGTCAATTCCCTTCACCTGCCTTCCCTCTAGCTTATTTGCAACCACGTTGTCAGCAATACGATTGTATACCTCCTCGCTTAGGAGTATCTTCCCCCCGCCAGCCAGGTCAGCGAGGCGTGACGCCATGTTCACGGTGTCGCCTATTGCGGTGTACTCCATACGCGTCTTTGACCCCATATTGCCGACAATCACAACACCGGAATCGAGGCCAACGCCCATGAGGAGCCTCACAAATCCCTTATCGCTCCTTACCATATTTACCTTCTTAAGAAGTGCGATCATGGCCACTGCCGCCTTGACTCCCTGTTCAAGGTGATCGTCACGAGCGATGGGAGAGCCGAAAACGCTCATAACGGCATCTCCAATGAACTTATCGACAGTTCCACCAAAGCGGAAGATAACCGCTGTCACCATGGTAAAGTAGCGGTTGAGCAGTTCCACAATCTCTTTTGGCGGCATCTGTATGGAGAGGGAGGTAAATTTCCGTATGTCGGTAAATATGACCGTGACCCTCCGGTTATCACCACCGAGACGGATATCCTCAGGACGTGCGAGTATCTCATCGGCAACCTCCTTGCTTACATAGCGGTTGAGGGCGCCCGTCACGATCTCCTTCTTCTGAAGTTCCGACGCCATCTGGTTGAAGGAGTCAACCAGGTTGCCGACCTCATCATTGCTCTTTATAGGGGGAATGCGGTATCCGAAATGTCCTATCGCTATCTCCCGTGTCCCCTTAAGGAGCCTGAAAACGGGCCGTAACAGCCCCGCCGCGATGGGGATCGATACAATCCACCCCGCTACAATAACAAGGAAGGTGATGATAATAACAGTGGTGATGGCATCGTGAACCTTCTCTCGAATAAACTCCCTGGAAAAGGAGATGACCGTATATCCCACCCTCGTATCCCTGAAAACAATGGGAGCCGCGAAAGTGAGGGCCTTTGGATCCTCCTTTATAAGCCAGGGGGCCGCCTCATCTGCCTTTACCAGACGCTCTCTATCTCCGTAATACTCTGTGCCAACCTCCTTCAACTCAGCATGTCCCTCGATAGAGAGGTTCTCATTGAGGATGAAGGCGTCGAGTATTCCAGGATATTTGAGGATATTTTGTACAAGGAGGTTCATGGCGAGGTGATCCTTCTCCAGGAGGGGTATCTTGCTGTCGCTTGCAAACTCATCGGTGATGGTGCCGCCCAGTGTCCTCATCTGCGTTTCGAGAGAACTCCTCTGCTGGTTCACCATAATGCCGCCAATCAAGAGGGCGGTGACGGTAAGTATCACGGAGAGGATAATGGCGAGTTTTATTTTAATGCCCAGTTTCATTCGACATTCACGGCAATGGATGACGTGGATACTTTTGTAGAGAAGGTGTGCCGGGGAACAACATATACATAGTATGCCCTACCACCTGGAGGAACCCTTTACAACCCGCCTTAATCACAAATGTGATCTTTCCCTACCTTGATCTTGAATACACCAAGGCGCTTGTTCGAACTTGGCCGTATCCATTGGTACGGCACGTCTGCCTGTGCGTGTCCGCACCTGTCTGCGTGGGACGCACAGGCAGACGCTGACAGGCGATCATAATTACAATGCACGGGCAATTCATCAACAAAGCGGGTTAATTGCGAAGACCCGCCAAGAGTGGCGGGTCTTCTATTTAGGGAATATCTATCAATTTGTTTCTGAATATACATCGCGGAATGTCTGATTATTCAGACATTCCTTAGCTCTGAATATGAACCGGCCTTACCGACTTGCCGGTAATCTCTTACTGCTGCCCTCCACGAAGCATCGTAACCGTACTTGCCTGTGGTCCATTCTCTCCCATCTCCTCTGTGTAGCGTACGAGGGTTCCGACTTCACAGTTGCTGAATGCATCATCCAGAACGGCATTACGATGGAAATAGACCTCGTAACTCTCCTCCCCCTCGAGGAAGCCGTACCCCTCCTCATGGAATATCTTGGCCACTCTTCCCTGTGGCGGCGCCACATGGTTCTTTACCTCCCCACGCTGCTTGCGGGCAAAGTTTTCTAGCTGCCGTTTGGCCGTATCAAAACTCTCCTTGATCGCCACATAGAGATCATTATGGCTTGGACGCTTCACAACGATCTCGTGCCCTGGAACGGTAATATCGAGCCTTACGTGGTACATGATTCCCTTGTGCTGTTTTTTGTGTTGCGTTTCAACCATGACTCGGCAACTCATGATCCTGTTGTAATACTGGTCGAGCTTTTCCGCCCTCTCCCTGATGGTGTTCTCAGCCACTTCGGAGAGAGAGATGTTCCTGGTAGAAATTTGTAAAGGGTTTTGCATGGTTGGTTCCTCCTCTACTATCTTTAGTAGTTACCTTTACCAGAGATTGGAGGGGGCGCCTCCATATATCCCTGGACTCTTGAGAAAAATAAATGACAGTACGAAAAATGGTCGCCCCGAGAGGGCGCAATGGGTGAGAGATAGGTCATAAATAGTTATTTGCTTCCTTGTTCTGTTGGCAACAATCGAATTCCGCAAACCGAACTGCCTGCTCATGTGATTTGCAAAGTTGGAAAGTAGAGGGCTCTAAGTGGGCTGCCTCTGCCCTACATTTATAACAGGAATATTTTTAAAGGTCAAGTTCCCCCAACACACCTGATCCACAAATACACATGTTCCACCAACACACACGGCGCTACTGCGCCCGTCCTTATGCCTCATGGCAGAGAGGAACGAATGAGCAGGCAAGCGGACTGATTTGCCCGCATTATTCACAAATGTGCTCGCGTTCTCGCTAAACTACAGGGATCGGTTGACAGGGATCGGAGATCGGGATTTACTGACCCCCGACCACCGAGACCCATTGGCACGGCACGTCTGCCAAAAATAGCTGGTAAATCCAACCTCTGCGCGATCATCGTTACAATTCATGGGCAATTCATGAATAATACGGCATAGAAGGTACTTCCCAAATGGCACAGACTTCGGTACAGTAATGGACAAACAAGCGGCAAGGGTGGAGTCCATTATTAACAACAGGCCCAGAAAGCACTCTGGCTACAAAATATCACGGGAAGTCGTTTCCGCCGCTGCTCACTTCCACATTGAGTGTGGGGCTTCACGAGCTACATTCTGCAAAGAATTTGCTGACAGCGCTTCGTCCTGACTTTCCAGCGAGATGGTATTGCGGGATTTAACGAAAATCGAGAGAGGTTTCAGATGAAGACGACACATTTCGGTAACAAGGTTATACCCGAGGAGGAGAAGAAGGGGCGGGTGGCGGATATCTTCACTGCGGTGGCCGGTAAGTACGATCTCATGAACGACCTGATGAGCTTCGGCACTCACAGAATCTGGAAGCGTTTTGTCGCCGAGAGGACGGGGCTTAATCAGGGTGACTTCGCGCTGGACGTGGCGGGTGGGACGGGCGATCTGGCCCGCCTGATGGCGCGGAGGGTAGGCAGCAAAGGGCAGGTCGTTGTCTACGACATCAACATGGAGATGATCGAGGTCGGCAGGGATCGCTCCATCGACATGGGATTTCTGAAAAACATCTCCTATATCCAGGGCGACGCCGAGGAGATCGGTTTCGACGACAATACCTTCCACTGCGCCACCATCGGTTTTGGCATTCGGAATGTGACACACATCGAGAGGGCCATCAGCGAGATGATGCGGGTGGTGAAACCGGGGGGGCGTGTCATCTGCCTTGAGTTTTCCCACCCCACTTCGAGGCTCATGAGCAGACTCTACGACTTCTATTCCTTCAAGGTCATGCCCGAGGTGGGGAGCCTCATCACCGGCAATCGGGGAGCCTACACCTACCTCCCCGAGTCTATCAGGAAGTTTCCCGACCAGGAGACCTTCAAGGGGATGATGGAGGATGCGGGCCTCTTCAAGGTAAGGTACCACAACCTCTTCAACGGCGTCGCGGCGGTCCATATCGGGATAAAGGTATGATGAACGAAAAAGGCGAACACGTGGCGAAGTATAAGGCTGAGTTGAAGGAGAGGGTGTTCAAGGCCCTCAGAGTTCCGGTGCGCTTCATTCCGAACTGGATTGACGCCGTGGGGGCGGGTGTCTTCATTGCAACCATCGTGGACAGCCACCCCGCTTTCAGGGAGAAGCTGAAGGGGCTCGACGGCAAGGTTTTCTTCTTTGACGCACAGGATGTGAAGAAGAGCTTCTACATGCACATCAAGGATAAAGATATTAAGGTGACCCCCCACTATGGCGGTAAGCCAGACGTCATCATGGGCGGAGAGACTCCGGTACTCTTCCGCCTCCTCATGGGAAAGGAGGACCCCGATACGGTCTTCTTTTCACGGAGGCTGGAGATAAGCGGCGACACAGCGGCGGCCATCTGCTTCAAGAACATCCTCAACAGCCTCTAGCGGGCTGCTAAGCAATCCATAGACGGATTGCCAGATTGCGAGATTGGTTCGGCAGCAATACCAACCAGTAAGGAGACAACGGTTATGAAGGTGGTTGCAGATATCTGTGTGATACCGATAGGAGTAGGCGTCTCCCTCTCAAAATATGTGGCGGCCTGTGAACGGGTCATCAGGGATGCGGGGCTGGAGGCAAGCCTCCACGGTTACGGCACCAATGTCGAGGGGGAGTGGGATGAGGTCTTCGCCGCTTTTAAGCGGTGTCACGAGGTGGTACACGAGATAGGGGCCCCACGGGTCTCCACAACCATCAAGGTTGGCACCCGCACCGACAGGGAGCAGACGATGGCCGATAAGGTACGGAGCGTTGAGACAAAGCTGGACAGTGACGCCTGACGGAGTGGCGGGACTCTAAACCTGTGAAAGGGGGAATTATGAGATACGTAAGCCTCTGTTCTCTGCTACTTCTTTTCCGTCAGCGCCTATGGTAGTGGTTCGGCGGTCGCGGGAAGCAACAACATCCATACTGAAGAGGTCGAGTATGCCGCCGATGGTGTTAAGCTGACGGGGTATCTGGCCTACGATGGGAGCATAAAGGGGAAACGGCCCGGCGTGCTGGTTGTCCACGAGTGGTGGGGTCACAACGAGTATGCCAGACGGCGGGCGAGGATGCTGGCCAAGCTGGGATACATTGCCATCGCCGTCGATATGTACGGAAGCGGCAAGAGGGCCGATCACCCCGATGATGCGACACGTTTCATGAACGAGGTTCTTGAGAATATGGATAGAGGCGAGGCGCGTTTTAACGCGGCCCTGGCTATCCTGAAGCGTCACCCCGCGACTGACCCTAAGAAGCGGCTTGCCGCTATCGGCTACTGTTTAGGCGGCGGCGTTGTCCTCCACATGGCACGTAGCGGGGCCGACCTGAGAGGGGTTGCAAGCTTTCACGGCAGCCTCGACTCCAGTCATACATCGGCGCCGGGGAGCGTAAAGGCGAAGGTACTCGTCCTCCACGGCGCTGAAGACAGGTTCACCACACCAGAACAGATTGAGGCATTCAAGAGAGAGATGAAGGCTGCCCGTGTAGACTACCATTTTATCGTCTACCCAGGGGCCATGCACAGCTTTACCAACCCCGATGCGGACAGGTTTGCCGAACGGTTTAATATGCCCCTCAGATACAATGAGAAGGCTGATAAGCTGTCGTGGGAGGAGATGAAGAGATTTTTTGAGGAAATATTTTCTGAGTAGGGGGGGCGGTCGTGCCGACTGCCTTATTCAGGCCACTCTGCCCGGTTACAGGAGAGGCCCCTTGCTCTTTGCCAACGATGCGACAAACTTTTCGATTAGCGCCCGGTCTGCCACAGCGATAGAGGTAAACTCTATTCCAGTGCCGGTAAAGTAGCTGCTTACCTTTTCAGCGACTGTTGACCACTTAACAATCCCCTCGGTATCGAATACCCTGTTCTCCCCGGGGAGGGTAAACCTGAGATGGGTTCTGGTACCCGGTTTCAGTTTTTCCATGGTGTGGAGGAATATCCCGCTCGTGCTGATATTCCTCAGTCCTCCCACATAGGTGTTGGCGCCTACGGAGATATTGATCGGCGTTGAAATAGGAATCCTGCAGGCGATGCTCTTATCCATGATTTCCCCCTTTTGTAAAGGCAAATACGTGCTCTACTCCCTTCGACCGGTCACCAGTATGAAAGAGATGGTGCATTGACGCCGTGATGCACGTCACGCCACCGTTGCTGCCAGCAATATCATCTAACCTCTGAGTAATTTATCCTTGATTAGCTGGAAGGGAACTTGCTACTCTCTTCTTGCTGAAAACTACGGGTTGATGAAACAGGATACAGAGGAGATGGAGTGATGAAGAGAGGGTTAATCCAGATATACACCGGCGAAGGGAAGGGGAAGACGACGGCTGCCATCGGTCTGGCTGTACGGGCGGCGGGACAGGGGAAGAGGGTTCTCTTTGTTCAGTTTTTCAAGGAGGACGCCGTACCGTCGGGTGAAAAGGAGATATTCAGGAACCGTATCTCACAGATCGAACTCATCCGGTCAAACGTCAGGCACCCGATGTTCACCAAAGATAGAACCGACGCAGCAGCTCTCAGGAGCTCCATTGAAGATACCTTCAGGATGGTGAGAGATAAGATTGCCGCAGGGGCCATCGACCTCCTGGTCCTCGATGAGATGAACTGTGTCGTGAGCGGAGGGTGGATAGCCGTCGAGGAGATGGAGGAGTTTCTGCGAGAGAGGCCGGAGGGGCTTGAGGTTGTCCTCACCGGCAGGGATGCACCGGTAGAGCTTGTCAGGATGGCCGATTATGTGACGGAGATGCTCAAGATAAAGCACCCCTTCGATAACGGTATCAAGGCGAGGAAGGGCATAGAGTTTTGAAGCTGGAGTGGATCGGACGTCGATAGTGGATACTGGCCAGCTGATTCTGATCACAGGCGGGGCGCGGAGCGGTAAGAGCACTTTCGCCCTGAAAAAGGCCGAGTCACTCCCCGGAGAGCAGCTCTTCATTGCTACGGCGGAGGCGCTGGATGAAGAGATGGCAGGGCGTATTGAGAAGCACAGGCGGGAGCGGGGCGGCCACTGGAGCACCGTTGAGGAGCCCCTTGCCATAGCGGACGTAGTCAGAAGGAAAGAGGGTTATGGAGTGATCCTCCTCGACTGCCTGACTCTCTGGCTCTCAAACCTTCTCCACAGGGAGTCGACCGAGGGTGGAGAGAATAGTAGGGGGGAAGCTCTATCGGCAATCACGAAGGAGGTCGATTCACTCATAGCCGCCTGCAAGTTGTCTGACGCCACCGTCATCGTTGTCTCCAACGAGGTGGGCATGGGTATAGTGCCGGAGAATTCGATTGCACGCCACTTCCGGGATATTGCCGGGATTGCCAATCAACGGATAGCAGCGGCGGCGGATGAGCTCTATCTGCTGGTGAGCGGAATAGAGATGAGGATAAAGTAGATGGCATCGTGAAAAGTCCGCTCTACTGGGCCGGGCAATTTTTCAGACACTCGACATACCAGATGTATGGCTTCGCACCTGAAAATTCACTACTCCTTCTATATTGAGCATATTGAAATGTTTACTTAGCCATCCCACACCTTGTTAAAACCATATCAAATTAAAAAAAACAGCAGTAACATTGGAGGAAGAACATGACAAAGCTTGAAGAGATTTTGCAATCAATCACCCCCACCGATGACGCACTTTACCGGAAGGCCCAAGAGCGACTCGACAACCTTACCAAGCCACAGGGGAGTCTGGGAAGTCTTGAGGAGTTCGCTGCCAGGGTCGTCGCCATTACGGGGAGGATGGAGCCTCTCCTCACAAAGAAGGCCGTCTTCACCTTCGCCGGTGACCACGGTGTGGCCGACGAGGGGGTCTCAGCCTTCCCCAAGGAGGTTACCGCCCAGATGGTGTTGAATTTTCTGAATGGCGGGGCGGGGATCAATGTACTCGCCCGCCACGTGGGGGCCGAGGTGGTTGTCGTCGATATTGGCGTTGAGAGTGATTTTGAAGAGGCGGCAGGGCTTGTCCGGCGTAAGGTTGTGAGGGGGACAGGGAACATTCGCAGGGGACCGGCAATGACGCGGGATGAGGCGGTCAGCTCTATCGAGGTTGGCATCGCTCTGGCCGAGGAGTATGGAGAGAAGGGGTATTCCATCTTCGGCACGGGCGATATGGGTATCGCCAATACGACGCCGTCAAGCGCCATCGCCTCCCTCTTCACGGGAAGAGCGGTGGAGGAGGTGACCGGCAGGGGGACGGGGATAGACGACCAGGCGTTCAGAAACAAGGCGGCGGTTATCGAAGAGGCCGTCAGAACCAACACCCCCGATTCCAACGATGCGATAGACATTCTCGCAAAGGTTGGCGGCGCAGAGATTGGCGGCATTGCGGGACTCATCCTCGGCGGCGCGGCGCGGCGCATCCCCGTTGTCATCGACGGCTTCATATCGACGGCAGGCGCAGCCATCGCCTGCTCCCTGAAGCCGGAGGTCACCGACTATATCTTCGCCGCCCATACCTCCGTTGAGCGGGGACAGTGGGTTATGCTTGAGAAGATGAAGCTCACCCCCATACTGAATCTGAACATGAGGCTCGGCGAGGGGACAGGTGCGGCCCTTGGCATATCGCTCATCGAGGCGGGGGTAAAGATATACAATGAGATGGCAACCTTTGGTGAGGCCGGGGTTTCAGAAGAGGGAGAAGGGGAGGATGAAGGGGCGGCACACGGCGGGGCATGAGAAGCCTCATCGCCGCCTTCCAGTTTTTAACAATCCTCCCCATTCCCTCTTCCGGGGAGGATCTTGACGGGCGAGAGATCGGTCAATCCAGCGCCTACTTCCCCGTCGTGGGCGCTCTTCAGGGGGGGATTGTTGCCGGTTCAGCCCTCCTCCTCTCACACCTCTTCTCATGGGAGGTGGTAAGCGCCCTCAGCCTCATCATCGTCGTCCTTACCAACGGCGGGTTTCATCTCGACGGCTTTGCCGACACGGTGGACGGCCTTGCCGGGGGGACAACACGGGAGGAGCGGCTGACGATAATGAAGGACCCCCGGACGGGGTCGATAGGGGTCGTCGCGCTCATCCTGCTCCTGCTCCTCCAATTCATTTTAATAAAAGAACTTCACCCCTCGATACGGTACGGGGCGCTCTTCCTCCTCCCCGTCGTCAGCAGGTGGTCCATGGTCCCCATGGCGTTCTGGGGGCGCTACGCGCGGGAGGGGAGCGGACTTGGGAGGGCCTTTACCGACCATACCGGCCCCATACAGTTGACAGTTGCCTCAGCCTTCACGGCGCTAGCGCTGGGGATATTGCTTGGAATAGCCGCCATCGCCCTACTTGTCCCCCTTACCATTATCGCCTGGCTATGGGTATCCTTCTTCAGAAGGCGCCTCGGTGGGGTCACGGGCGACGTCTTCGGTTTCCAGAGCGAGTTGTCGGGGGTACTCTTCCTGTTGCTTGTAATTGGCGGTGTTAATAGCGGCCTCCTCGCCGTCCGGTGGTGACTACGGTTTCCGATCCTTCGTGGTTAAATCTCATGAAAATCATTGGGATAAAACTATCCTCACAGGTCGCACTAAGCCACAGAGATGATTAAGGATTGTAGAACATGCCTATACCCACTCGTGTTACTTTAATCCGTGATCATCTGTCCTGCCTTTCTCCGTGTCCTCCGTGTGAGATATATGGTGTAGATTTATTCGTCTCCATCGAAGGAAGACAACTGTTTAACCGCAGATTTCGCAGATTTTCGCAGATAAACTCATCTGTGTTATCTGTGGATCACGTCTCACACCTGTGCGCCTTCTCCCAATAATTTACCCCAAGAACGTTACCAGTGCCATCCGTGTTCCGTCACTTCTTCATGAACTTCATGCGCTTCATGGTTAAAACTCACGGAGGCTGTTGAGATAAAGGCATCCTCACAGGTCGCACGAAGCCACAGAGATTATTAAGGATTGTAGAACAAGCCTATACCCACTCGTGTTACTTAAATCCGTGATAATCTGTCCTGCCTTTCTTCGTGACCTTTGTGTGAGATATCTTGTGTAGATTTACCCGTCTCTAGCGAAAGAAGACAACTGATTAACCGCAGATTTCGCAGATAAAAACATCTCTGTAATCTGCGTCATCTGCGGATAAAATCTTTCCCTCCGTGTTCAGAACTTCTTCGTGGTTAACACTCATGCAAGTGGTTGGGACAAAACCGTTCTCACAGGTCGCACGAAGTCACAGAGATGATTAAGAATGTTAGATCAAGGCGTCTCCCTGTGTAACCTGCTTGCTCATTCCCATCAGTGCCGAGCCGTCTCCTGCTTGTCTCCGTGCTCTCTGTGTGCTTCGTGTGAGGTCTCTGGTTTGAAATCGTTGTCGTCTACTACGATAACCCCCTTTTACTATCCCCCACTTCTTCATGTACTGCGCTTCATGGTAAATATTTGGTTTGTAAAGAACCGTGCAGGTTTCGATGATATATCCCCCTCACCCCAGCCCTCTCCCCGGTGGGGAGAGGGGGCAGAGTAGAGACATCCGTGTAATCTGCGTCATCTGCGGATAAAATCTTTCCCTCCGTGTTCTGTCGCAACGCTGCTCTCTTTGCACCTTGAGAATTTCCATCCTTCTTCATAACTTCTTCGTGGCGCTTCGTCTCATTGTGGTTAAAGCTCTTGGAGTTGTCGGGATAAAAACCATCTTCGCACAGAGCCACAAAGCCGAAAAGTTTTAACTCTCACTGTAAAATGAACGTCACCTCACTTGTCGCTTCAACTCCTTAGTCATCTGACCCCATACAGGTAACATAAGTCACCGCAGATCCTTTTCATATATTGTAATAAGATAATGTCGATTTTAGAGTGACTTCCGCTGGTAAATTGAACTACCCTCCTAATCTACCAGCGTGGGGAGAGGAGGATGGGCTCCTTCCTCTCCCCCACCTCCCTTTTCACTATCCTTACCACAATAAAACCCTACCTCCCCAGCGCCTCCGGCAGCCAGGTTACCGTTGCGGGGAAGAGGATAACAATAATCAGGACGATGATCTGGATAGCAACGAAGGGGCTGCTCCCCCTATAGATATCTCCCGTAGTGACCTCCTTTGGCGCAACCCCCTTGAGGTAGAAGAGGGAGAAGCCGAATGGTGGGGTGAGGAACGAGGTCTGGAGGTTGATGGCGATTAGGATACCGACCCAGAGGAGGTCGATCCCCATGTGCGTAAAGATAGGGGCGACGACGGGGACGATGATGAAGGTAATTTCTATAAAATCTATGAAGAAACCGGCCACAAAGATGACCGCCATGACGAGGGCGAGGAAGCCGCCGGGGCCGAGGTGCGCCTCCATCACGAGGTCGGTGAGGTAGCGGTCGCCCCCCATCCCCCGGAATACTAGTCCAAAGGCGGTGGCGCCGACGAGGATGATGAAGACCATACAGGTGAGGTGGGTCGTGTCAGCCATGACTGCCTTCAGTCTCGTATAGGTCAGTTTTCCCTGACTGACAGTGAGGATAGTTGCCCCGAGGGCCCCCACTGCCGCCGCTTCAGTGGGGGAGGCAATACCGGCAAAGATGGAACCCAGCACGGCGACGATGAGAGTGAGAGGGAGGATGAGGGCCCTGAGAACCCGCCTCGCCATCCCCTTCTCCCTGAATAGTTTAAGCTCCTCCTCCGGCAGAGGCGGCGCAAGGTCGGGACGCCTGATGGCTACGATGACTATCCAGATAAAGTAGAGTGCGATCAGGATGAGCCCCGGAACGACTGCCCCCATGAATATCTCGCCTATAGAGACGTTCAGGATGCTCCCGAGGAGGACGAGAACGATGCTCGGTGGGATAATCTGCCCCAGCGTTCCGGCGGCGGCTACGGTTCCGGTGGCAAGGCGTGGACGGTACCCCCTCTTGAGCATTGTCGGGAGGCTCAGGAGCCCCATGGTGACCACCGTCGCCCCGACGATGCCCGTTGAGGCGGCAAGGAGGGCGCCGACGACCAGCACGGAGAAGGCGAGCCCCCCGCTCAACCGTCCGAAGAGGAGCCCCATCGTTTCGAGGAGCTCCTCGGCGAGGCCCGATTTTTCAAGCATAACCCCCATGTAGATAAAGAGCGGCACGGCGATAAGTACGTAGTTGGTCATCACCCCCCATATCCTGAGTGGGAGGAGGTTGAAGAGGTTGAAGCCGAAGGTGAGGTAGCCGAAGACGAGGGAGACCCCGCCAAGTGTAAATGCCACGGGGAAGCCAAACATGAGGAGGATGAAGAGCGATCCGAAGAGGAGGAGGGGCATGTATTCAGGCATAGTAAAATCGGTTCGATTCGTTTGTTGGTTCTATTAGTTTGATTGGTTGAACTTGTTTCATTGGTTCTATTGGTTAGATATGTTCGGAACTAATAAAAGAGCCTTAACGGTTACATTTATTGAGATATGCAATAAAACTGTTGATCTTCTTCCAACACACTTCTAAATGTTGTCTTGCTCGTTGCATTTCCGTGTTATCAATATAATTTTGATCAAGGGCTACAAAACAGTGACTGAGAGTTTCGGCTATTGAGGAGCGTGAATAATCAAGAAACTTCATAAAGTCCTTATTGCTCTTTCTGTGAAACCCCTCGGCAATATTAGACATTATCGAGATAGCGCTTCTTTGGATTTGGTCCCTTAAAGCACAGTCTTTTTCAAAACCGTGTTGTTTTGTAAAGGCATAGATCAGCTTGACCAGCTTCCTCGCCTCTTGCCAGCACTCCAGATCCTCAAACCTTCTAACTGTAGGCATTGTCCCTCCAAACGAATTCAACTAACCAAACAAATAGAACTAATTCAACCTTTTTTCCCCACTATGACCATCAGTGATGAGAAGGCGAGGGAGAGGGCCTGAAGAAGCACCAGGATAAAGCCGAGGGGTATGCACGCCTTCAGCAGGTATCGTGCCGGAAGCCCTCCGGGGTTGGGTGACGATTCACCAAAGGTAAAGGAGTTGATTACAAAGTTTTTGGAACTCCATATTACAAGGAGCGCAAAGGGGATGAGGAAGAGGAGTGTCCCGATGAGGTTGATCCAGGCCTGTTGCCTCTCGGTCAGCCTAGTGTAAATGATATCGACCCGGACATGGCGGTCGTGTTTCAGTGTGTAGGCCGCGCCGAGGAGGAAGATGACGGCAAAGAGGTGCCACTCAAGTTCCTGAACCGCCACACTGCTCTGCTTGAGGAGATATCGCGTAAAGACATCGTAACAGACAACCGCAACCATGGCGGTAGTAAGCCACGATACGAGAAACCCGATCCTCTCGTTTAAGGTATTGACCAACCTGACATAACGCCTCAGAAGTTTCATGGCTCATATATATAGCACAGAGCCATCCTTTCCTCAAATAGACCGGCCCTTCTCAGGCGGCTATGGATGGTTACCGCTCCCTGCCGACATTCCGGCTTATCTCTTGACAATATGCCCCCTATGCTGATAGAAATTATATGTTTTACAACTGCTGGAAAAATCAGGACAAATACGGACGTTACTATGGAGGAATAAATGAGCATTCTAGTTGTAGGTTCAGTCGCCTTTGATTCGGTTGAGACCCCCTTCGGCAAGGCGGAGGATGTTCTCGGCGGTTCGGGGACATATTTTTCAACGGCGGCCAGTTACTTTGCCGACATCAACCTGGTGGCCGTTGTGGGAGAGGATTTCCCCGACAGCCATCTCGATTTCCTGAAGTCAAGGGGCATAAATATTGACGGTCTTCAGAAGGTTGAGGGGAAGACCTTTCGCTGGAAGGGGCGCTACGAATACGACCTGAGCCAGGCCCATACCCTGGAGACCCACCTGAATGTCTTTGAGTCTTTTGACCCCGTCATCCCCGATGCCTACAGGGATGCCGAGTATGTCTTTCTTGCCAACATTGACCCTGAGCTTCAGTTGAAGGTGGTTGAGCAGGTACGCAACCCGAAGCTAGTTGCCTGCGATACGATGAACTTCTGGATTGAGGGCAAGCCGGACGCCCTGAAGAGGCTCCTCAAAAAGACGGACATCTTTGTCATCAATGAGGGTGAGGCGAGAGAGTTTACCGGAGAATCTAACCTGACCAAGGCGTCGCGGAAGATACTCGACAACGGGCCTACGACGTTGATTGTGAAGAGAGGGGAGTACGGCGCCCTCATGTTCACTGGAAACTCGGTCTTTTCCGCCCCCGCCTACCCACTGGAGGATATCTTCGACCCCACCGGGGCCGGCGACTCCTTTGCAGGCGGTTTTATGGGGTATCTTGCTAATACGGAGAAACTCGACGAGGACGGTATCCGTCAGGCAATCATCCTCGGAAGCGTAATGGCCTCCTTCAATGTGGAGGACTTCAGCCTTGAGCGGCTCAAGGGTCTCACAAATGAGGAGATCAAGGGGAGGTACGGCGAGTTCAAGCGTCTTACACACTTTGAGAGTCTGGAGGATCTCCCCTTCTGATGGAGGCGGGCAGCGTCCTTCCAAACCCTTCCACATGGAGCCTGTCTGAATCATGAGATATACCTCTCTTCTAATCTTTCTACTTCTTATCGGTCTTGTCTCATGTGGACCGTCAAAGATGCAACTGAAGGAGGAGGCGTCCGTTCATTACGGTATCGGCGTCGTCCATCTCAATGACGGAAATATTCCGGCGGCTCTTAAAGAGCTGACGTCGGCTGTGGAGAAGTATCCCAATGACGCCACCTATCACAACGCCCTGGGGCTTGCCTTCTTTGCCAGAGAGTTGAATGATGACGCGATTGACCACTTCAAACAGGCCATTGAGATTAAAGAGGATTTCTCCGACGCCCATACCAACCTGAGCGCAGTATATCTTCAGGAGGGGCAATGGGATAAGGCCATCAGTGAGGCCAACGAGGCCCTTGGAAATATATTTTACAACACACCCGCCTTCGCCTACCTCAATCGTGGCAGGGGGTACTACGAGAAGGCGGAGTACAGGGAGGCCGCCGCAGATTTTGAGCGGGGTATCAAGGCAAATGCAAACTATACTCTGGCCTACTACAATCTCGGTCTGGCATATATGAGGCTCGATCGCTACGGTGAGGCTCAAGAGGCATTTACCACCCTTGTCCGCTTTATTCCAGACCATATTGATGGCCACTACAACCTCGGTCTCACCTATCTCAAGCTGAAGAAGCCGAAACAGGCCAGGCAGGCCTTCACCGAGGTGATACGGCTTGCGCCGGATGGGGAGATGGCAATCTCTTCGCAGGGCTACCTCGATCTATTAAGGTAGCCTCTTCCTCCACTATGGCGATGTCGGTTGGAAGTGAAGTGACGCCCCTTCCACTGTGGAACAGCTCTGCCCCAGTTGGATTGACTGTACGTGATGTACGGCGATCCCCAGGGCGCCGGACACCGGAAAGTGTCAATGCTCATGCCGCCTCACCTCTGCCAGGTGAGGCGGATAGTCTTAGAGGTGTACGATGGAAGAACCAGGAGATTACCTCAAGAGGGAGCGGGAGATCAGAGGGGTCACTCTGGAGAATATCGCCCTGGAGACGAAGATCTCAGTAAAGGCGCTGAAAGCCCTTGAGGATAACGACTTCAATGCTCTCCCGGCCTACCCTTTTGTCAAGGGCTTCATTCGCTCATACAGCAGGTGTATCGGCATTGACGGGGATGATGCAGCGCTCCGTTACGACGCATATCTGCGTGAGAAGGAGGATGATGACAGGCAAGGCGGTAAAAAGAGGAGCGGTGGCCATGACGGCAAGGGCCTTGCCGAAGCCTCCAGGGGGCTTGCCTTTTTCCTAGATGACGGAAAGAAGAGCGGCGCCTGGGAAAGTGAGGGTATAGATAGATACTGGCAGGCAAAGATTATTATTCCCGTCGCCATCTCTCTTCTTATTGTCCTTGTAGCCATCATTTATTTCTACACCCCTTCTCACCCGCCATCTTTGAGTGGTGTTGAGACAAAATCTGCTCTACCCGTTTCCGCTTCCTCCCCTGCAAAGGGGATCCCATCGCCCTCTCTGCCTTCCCCTGCTCAAGCCCCTCCTCTGGACAGTGTGGATGTAACACCGCTCACCTTCCAGGAGTTAACGCTCCAGATGACGGCAAAGAAACCGACGTGGATGCGGGTTGAGATCGACGCGGAACCGCCATTTGAGGTCTCTCTTGGGGCGGGTGAAGTGGTAGCATGGAAGGCGAAGATGAGGTTTTCACTGCTCATAGGTAACGCCGGCGGTGTGGAGGGTGTTTTGAACGGCAAGCCCCTTGACAGCTTTGGTGACGAGGGGCAGGTAGTGAGAATTAAACTGGCCCTGCCGGTAGAAGGCGAGGGTGGTGAGTAGGTTGGTGGGTCGCTCTTCTCTCTCCAACACACTGCTCTGCGCGCTTTTCCTCGTGCTCTCTTCTCCATCTCTCTCCCCGCCCGCCTTTGCAGAGGAGATGAGGGAGAGTGAGGGGAATCACGTTATCATACACTATCGTGGCGGCGTGAACGCCGTTGCCGGTCACACCATCGCTATCCTCCTGGAGGAGGCCTATCTCAGTGTGGGGGGTGATTTTGACTACTACCTCGATGAGAAGATAGAAGCATTTCTCTATGGCAAGGAGCGGTTTCGAGACATAACTAGGAGCCCCTCGTGGGCAGGGGCCATCTTCGACGGCGCCATCAAGATTCCGGCAGGAGGGATTACGGCGAAGACCGATCTCCTCGAGGAGGTGCTCTTCCACGAATATACCCATGCGGTAGTACACCACCTTTCCAGAGGGAGGGCGCCCATGTGGCTGAACGAAGGGATCGCCCAGTTTGAGGAGGGGAAGCGTCAGGAGAGATATGCCCCTCACTTGAGAAAAATCCTTTCGGGACAAAACACGATATCGCTCAGGAGCCTTGAGGGTTCCTTCCTCGGCATGAACCGGGAGGATGCAACGGTGGCCTACCTGCTGAGTCTGTCGGCGACAGAGTATCTGGTGCGCGAGTTTGGCGTCACCGCCATACGGTACATCCTGGAGGAGCTTGGGAAGGGGAGTAGCCTGGAGGAGGCCCTCTCTTCGGTTATCTACACCTCCTATGACGACCTTGAGAAGAATTGGCTCCTTTCGTTGAAGCGCTCCCTCGGCAAGTAGGGTTCCTCCCTTCTCTCACCCTTCTCTTTGTCCCCCTCATGGGCTGTTTTGCCCTTGACACACCTTGGCGATAAGGTGACAATGGCCGTCATGAAGGACGATACCCTCCTGACAACCCTCGAAGAGACGGCTCAAAAGCTTTCGATTCAAGTGGAGTACGACGACCTGAAGAAGGGGGCGGTAG
>JBHHTR010000014.1:0-22299 GCA_046753505.1 Thermodesulfobacteriota bacterium | reverse complement strand
TCTGCTTCTGCTGTCCCAGTTTCCCTACCGTCGTCTTGCCGCCTGTCCATCTCCTCCAGCTCATCGCCGATATTAAAGTGCTCTTCGGTTTGCATCACGCGCCCCGCGCCTGCGCCCGTTTTTCCATCCACTGGCAAAGTGCCGCCACCTCATAGAAGACTTTGCGCCCCATCCGTCCCCGTGGAGGGCCTTCGCCAATGCTGTCAAGGTTTGCGAGGGTTTTAGAATTGAGAACGCCGCCGCTAAATTCTTTAACGTCGCCACGCGCCACAATCGGCGACGGCCAGCGGTCTGCCAGGGCCTGGAAATTGTATGACATTTGTCTTCCCTCCTCAGGTATTAAGGAATAACTCCCTTACCTATGGGAAAGTGAAAATAAGGTGCGGTGCTTATTTTTAAGGAATCAAGAAAGAAGCGGTTTGTTGGAGAGAAAGTGTTGCTGTGCTGCATGTTCTTGTTCACTGTATTGCAGAGCATCCGGGCACAATTCTGTACAGGTAGGGCGTTCGGGACAATCGTTGCAGGTTCGTTTAAGTTCGTTTTTATGCACCTCCTTGTATTGTTTAAAAGAAACTGGGTCATATTTTCGCCCTTCGATAAGCTCGAAAGCATGAGCAAAACCTTTTTTCGCCGCTGGTATTTTCATTTTCAGTTCACTGGCTATGGTAGAAAAGCTTTTCCTTTGCCGCCTCATTTTCCATATTTCAAGATGCTTCCAACATTCGTTACGGTAACGGGAGTTGTCCTGCTCCCATTGCCTATAATTGTCTCTCATGTCATCCGTAAAACCCGCTAATTCGTCTTCATCTCCCTCTGGTTCGTTACACAAAAAAGTGTCTCTGCTACATTCAACCCTGTCGAGGAAGGTGGTAAATTCCGCGATTAATTCACTTTTTTTCCGGGATAGGTCAACCTTTAAAAGGCGCTCTGACGGGTTCAGCCTGACAGGTTCGTCGCGGCTGAAACAGAAACTTGAGTGTTCGCATGGTTCCCACGGGTCGCCCGGTTTGTGTCTCACGACCTGCCAGATTGCTGCTTTGTCGTCTAAAAATTTAAAAGGAATTTGCTTGGGTATTTTCTCACCGTATGGATTCAGTGCGGCCAGTGCAGCCAGCATCTCGCCTCTAACCCCCCCTGCTAGAGGGAAGGGATTGACTATATTAAAGCGTCGCAACTTCTCAGTACAATCCATGCTGAATCGTAAATATTCCCTTGTTCGCGAGAATTCACCTAAATCAAAACATTGCTCGACTGCTTTAGTCATCTTCTCTCCGCACTCATCCCAGAAGGCACGGTAATCGGCACGCTGTTTTAATATTGCAAGCCTCAGTCTGTTTTTTTCGTTACGCACGGACTTACTCATGCCGCCCTCCCTTCATCGGTATTACCTTAGCCTGCTCGGCTTTCAGGGATTGTGCCACACCCTGCATGGCCCTCCTCTGCGTGTCTTCATCGCCTTTAGCATATCTGAATACCATGGAGGGCGTCTTCCAGCCAAAGGCAATCTGCATGTCTTTTACTGGCACCCCGCGCCGGGCCGCGTGTGTCGCCGCCGTGTGTCTCAATGTGTGAAACATTGCACGGTCGCGGGGGCCTCGGCCTTCATTCAGTCCGAGATGCTTTACAGCCGTCTTAAATGGCTTCGGGGTGTACCGGTAAGGCCCGCCGTCCTTCATCTTAAAAACGTGTTCCCCTGTGCCGCCTGTGCCGATTCTGTCCAGAACTGCGAGTATTTCATCAACCAAAAAGACTGTGCGCGTCTCTTTGTTCTTTGTATCCACAAACTGAGCCGTTGCCCGGTCAAGGTTCACATGCTCCCATGTAAGGTGCGCCGCCTCGGAAAACCTGCACCCGGTAAAGGCACAAAAGAGGGTAATGTCATGGGCCGCCCTGTCGAGGATGCTCAAATATTCAAGAATCTGCTGTAACTCCAAGGGGGTCAACACGCGTAGTCTTGTGTTATTGGTTTTTTTGATTGAAACGCCTATAGCCGGATTATCACCCGCTTTAACCAGTTTACGCCGGGCTGCGTGTTTCCATATCCTGTGAAGGGTGCCGACGGCATATTCCTGTGTGCGTGGTGCAAGCCCTACCTCCCTCATACGGTCGAGGAGGGTATCAACGTCAACGGTAGTAATGGCCTTCAATGCCTTGTGTCCCATGATAGGGGAAATCCTCTTGCGGTAGTGCATCTCCTCTTTTTCCCAGGAGGTAGTTTTTACACGGGCCTTCAAGGTGTGAATGTAATCACTCTCCCAAAACTCGGACAGTGTGAGGCCCTCCGCAAGCCGCAACTCTTCTGTCTGCTTCTGTAGTGTGCGCTTTTCTTTAAGCGTTCGGGGGCCTTCACCGCGCCGCTGAGCCTCCAAGAGTTCCGCCCGTACAAGTGCCGCCTTCTTCTCTGTCCACCCTTGTGAGGCCCAGCCAAGGCCCTCTTCTATCTGCTTGCCACTAACCATAAAGCGGATAGCAAAATATCTATCTCGCCTTACGCCATTTTTACGTGAAGGGTGTTCGTAAAACCTCACACCCCTTGAACCGCTCGACTTCCATTTATTACCCATCTTGCCCCCTTTCAAGTACTCCGTGTACCTAGTTGCTCGATTCTCTCCCTATTTTATCGGGGCACCTTTTTAATACTCCGTGTGCCTAGTTGCCCTATTCTCTCCCTATTCTCTCCCTATTTTATAGCTGAAACAGGGGGTTTTTGAGGGAATCTATGGGAAGGATAATAGCAGGTAAGTGTATGTAAAGTCAAGGGTAATGTGATGTTTTGGGAAGGTGTGGGAAATGATGCAAATAGAACTTAAAATCCCGAGGCCGCAAGGCCGTGGGGGTTCGATTCCCCCCTCGGGCACCAATAAATTGCAAATTCGTTATTGGGGGATCGAACGCCCTTTGCGCGCCGAGCGATGAGCGAGGAAGAGGCGGCAAGGAGGCCGCCGTAAGCGCCAATGGCCCGGGTCGGAGCGAGGCGACAGGAAGTCTCCGCAGCGTAGACCGATTCCCCCCTCGGGCACCAATTATTGCATATTCATTGTTGACGCCCCCGTAAAAAGTCGTTGGAGGCCGCCGTAAATGACTCGCCATCACAGACAATGGCGGTACATCCAAGTATCGCGGAATGTCTGAATAAATCCGACCTCCCTTAAAACAGCAGGTTGCAATGTTTTACAAGGCTTCTGCCTACAGATTGTTTCTTCTATGGTCGAATCTCTCACCACGCTCTCCTCAATATATTCTTCCGTCTATTTCTGCCTGGCTTGTCCCCAACAATCTTACATGCCGGGTCACTCTCAGATTACATTTGTTTTTCTATGCTGCCCTCTTGCCCCAAATACACCGCCTAATTTCATAACCGATTGACACTACAGCTTTTTTGATGATTTTAGTTTCACCCGCAGTATGAAGATCAAAGCCTGTATTCTTTGGAACATCAATTGCTTTCATAGGATAGGCGGTGGATCAGGGTTGCGGTTCCCTCTTGACGCTGAATAATATTTACTATATAGTGGATATTATGAAAGCGAAGCAGGCGAAGCAGATTAAGTCTTTTACCGTTGACGGTGATGTCTATGCAAGTTTGATGGCCCACTTGAAAGAGGCGAAGAGCGGCTTGAGCGTCTCCTCCCTCATTGATGATTATCTGGGATATCTCCACAATGAACTCAAGGCAGTGCTCGGCTTCTACAGCTCGCATAAAATTGAGATCAACCGGGCATGGGTAATAAATAAGGTGCTGGATGAGGCAAGGCTCCACCCTCCTAAGTGGGATATTGTAAGCCTGAGCAGCTCCATGGCCGGTCTCATGGAGCAGGATGTGGAGGATGAGGCTCTCTACCTACTGGAGGAGTACAAGAGGGAGCAGGAAGATATGGTGCAGGGGGTAAAGGATAAAAAAAGGAAGAGGCAGCGGCTGATGAAGGCTCCCGGCAAGAGATGACAGATTCCGCACTCCCTTAATGTAAAGACTACTCCTTAAGACGAGATTACCCACCGCCTTTTTACTGAAGGGCGGTTTTTTTATGCCTCTTTGAACTACTCCTCACGGTTTACTATGTTTCGACAGGGGCGTCTGGTTGTTGACCTTTTCCGCGCCCTCTCCGGGTGTGCTGACGGGATATGACGGCATTTCTGTATACAGTATCCAAAAAAATCAAGATTCCCCTTGACAAAATAGAGTGATTGTTTTAAGTTCACTTTCCCTGTAAATGCTCGACAGCAAGAGAGTAAAGGCAAGTATCCTGATACGTGAGTTCGTGAACCTCTAACGTTATAATGATGAGGGAATTCAGAGAGAATGCTTCTTACATATCTGCCAGTATTATTAATAATTGCCATCACGACGGCAATGGCCCTTTGGGTACTCTTTATCAACGCCATGTTGAGCCCGAAGAACCCATACAAGGCCAAGCTCTCACCCTGGGAGTGCGGTATGGTGCCAATAGGCGAGGCTGATGCTGGGCACTTCAGGGTACACTTCTTCGTTATTGCTATCCTCTTTATAATTTTTGATGTAGAGACCATCTTCCTCTTTCCATGGGCGGTGGTACTTAACAAGATAGGTATCTTTGCCTTTGTCGAGATGTTTATCTTTATCGCTGTCCTGGCATTGGGGTTAATCTATGCCTGGGTGAAGGGAGCGCTGGAATGGGTTTAGAGGAAGATCCATCAGGGGGGTACGCCCAGTTTACCACCCTTGAGACTATCATAAATTTTACGGGCAGCAAGGTTGCCAACTTTACGAAGGCTTCGAAGATAGATGGCGTCGTAGACGGTGTCGTTAGTTGGGGCAGGCGCTCCGCTATCTGGCCCATGACCTTCGGTCTTGCCTGCTGCGCCATAGAGATGATAGCAGCCGGTTGCTCACGGTACGATACGGACAGGTTCGGTATCGTCTTCAGGGCGTCGCCTCGTCAGTCTGACGTCATGGTAGTTGCCGGAACGATGACGAAGAAGATCGCCCCCGCCGTAAAGCTCCTCTACGACCAGATGGCGGAGCCAAGATGGGTCATCGCCATGGGGGGATGCGCCTCTGCCGGAGGACCGTACAATACCTACAGCGTTGTTCAGGGCACCGACCTTGTTGTTCCAGTAGATGTCTATATCCCCGGTTGTCCGCCCCGGCCCGACGCCCTTCTCTACGGTTTCATGCAGTTACAGGAGAAGATAAAGAACGAAATGCCCTCTGTCTTTGAGCGGTACGCGAGGAGCGGTTGATGGCGGTCAAAAGGTTGTTGAATGAAGTGCTCCTGGTCGATGCGTTAAAGACAAGGTTTGGCGACTCTATTCTGGAAACAGAGGTCTCTCAAGGCGAGGTGACACACACCATCGACGGGGCGAAGTTGCCCGATATATGCGCCTACCTGAGGGATGACTCCCAGTACCATTTCAATTTCCTCTCCGATTTGCACGCCACAGATAATAACAGTGGCGCGCCCCGTTTTGAGGTGATCTATCACCTCTACTCAATCCCCAAAAAACATCGGCTCCGTCTGAAGGTCAAGGTGGATGAAGGGGAGTCTGTTCCAACAGTAACCTCGGTCTGGAAGTCTGCCGACTGGGCCGAGAGGGAGGCCTACGATATGATCGGTATTACTTTCGACGGCCACCCTAATATGACCCGGGTCTACCTCCCCAGCAGTTGGGAGGGACATCCTCTCAGGAAGGATTACCCCCTCCGTGGCTACAAGGATGAGTACAACCCCTTTGGTGAAGAGAAGAAGCCATGAGTGAAAAGACGGGCACAATAGATACAAAAGAGATAACCCTCCACATGGGGCCTCAGCACCCGTCTACCCACGGAGTTCTACACCTTTTTCTCGACATGCAGGGCGAGAAGATTGTCAAAGCGACACCCGATATTGGCTACCTTCACCGTGGGACGGAGAAGATCGCCGAGAACCTTTTCTACCCACAATTTGTCCCCTATACGGATCGCCTCGACTATATGGCGGGGATGAGCAATAACCTCGCCTATGTCCAGTCGGTAGAGAAGCTCTTGGAGATTGAACTGCCGGATAGGGCCAAATATATTCGTGTTATAGCCGCTGAGTTATCTCGAATTGGCGGCCATCTCCTCGGCGTCGGCGCTTGGGCCCTCGACCTCGGCGCTATGACTGTCCTCCTCTACGCCTTCAGGGAGCGTGAGATGGTTCTCGACCTCCTCGAAATGCTGTGCGGCGCGAGAATGACGACGAACTATATGCGGATAGGGGGTGTGCGCTTCGATCTTCAGCCTACCTTCAAGGACAAGTGTAACGATTTCGTCGATATCCTGCCCAAGAGGATTGCCGATTATGAGCAGCTCCTCAACCAGAACAGAATATGGCTTGAGAGGAATAAGAACGTTGGCGTCATATCAGCAGAGGATGCCATCAATCTCGGTCTAAGCGGTCCGTCTCTTCGAGGGAGCGGTGTCAAGTGGGATATCAGGAAGGACGAGCCGTACCTCGTCTATGACCGGTTGAAGTTCGATATCCCGACGGGTGAAAAGGGAGACTGCTACGACCGTTACAGGGTGCGTATGGAGGAGATGAAGCAGTCTGCAAGTATCATTAAACAGGCCCTGAAGGATCTTCCCGACGGCCCCTTTAATGTCGATATGCCTGAGATAGTTCCGCCCAAGAAGGGGAACGTCTATAAGGATATGGAGGCCCTCATACACCACTTTAAGTATGTATCGGCCAGCTTCAAGGTTCCCGAAGGCGAGGCCTACAGCTCTATCGAGTCGCCCAAGGGGGAGCTTGGTTTCTACATCAAGAGCGACGGTTCGGAAAAGCCTTTCAGGCTTAAGATACGGGCGCCATCCTTTGTGAACCTTCAGAGTGTGGACCACATGTGCAGGGGTGAGTATCTGGCAGATGTTATTGCCATCGTCTCCAGCCTCGATCCCGTCTTCGGAGAGGCCGATAAGTAGTGTCTCTTTAGGGCGCTTAACTGCTGAAAAATTGTAATTATTAGATATGCTTGAAGAGAAGACCATAGCGAAGATAAAGCAGGCGATGACCTGCTACCCTAACAAACAGTCTGTATGTATGTCGGCGCTCCGTTTTGCCCAGATGGACGACCCCGATAATTACCTCACGAGGGAGGCCATGGAAGAGATAGCCGACATCCTCGAGATAGAGCCGATCAAGCTTCATGAGGTTGCCGCCTTCTACTCCATGTACAACCTGAAGCCGGTGGGGCGTTATCATGTACAGGTCTGCGCCAATCTGCCGTGCTCGCTTCTGGGCGCCGAGCATATCATCGATTATATCGAAAGGATGCTCAATATAAAGGTGGGCGAGACGACTCCCGACAAGAAATTTACCCTCTCAACGGTGGAGTGCCTCGGTTCTTGCGGCACGGCGCCGATGATGATGGTCAACCTCGACTACTACGAGGATCTGACGGAAGAGAGGGTGAAGGATATCCTTGGAGGGCTTCAGTGAGGGGCAACCTCAACGTAAAATATTATGTTTGAAAAGATACTGACAAAGAATGTAGATAAACCGGACTCCCACACGATAGGGGTCTACCTTGAGAGCGGGGGGTACAGCGCGTTCCAGGAGGCGCTCAAGCTTGATAGCGACACCCTCATCCAGATGGTGAAGGATTCGGGACTCAGGGGGAGGGGAGGCGCTGGTTTCCCTGCAGGCCTCAAGTGGTCCTTTATACCGAAGGATCCGACGCTCCAGAAGTACCTCTGCTGCAACGCCGATGAGGGGGAGCCGGGGACATTCAAGGATCGGGTGATACTGGAGAAGGACCCCCACCTTCTTCTGGAGGGGATGGCCATCGCCTGTCACGCCATAGGCGCCTCCAAGGCATATATCTACATCAGGGGGGAGTTTGAGTTTGCCGCGCGGCGCCTGGAAGCCGCCATTGAGGAGGCGAACGCGAAGGGGTATCTCGGAGAGAATATCTGCGGCAGCGGTTTCAATCTCGATATCTACGTCCACCGAGGCTTTGGCGCCTACATCTGTGGCGAGGAGACGGCTTTGCTGGAATCGAATGAGGGGTTCCGTGGCCAGCCGAGGATCAAGCCGCCATTCCCGGCCATCAAGGGGCTCTACCAGAAGCCGACGGTTATCAACAATGTCGAGACCCTTGCCGCTATTCCGGCCATTGTGAAAAAGGGGCCCAAGTGGTTTGCCTCAATCGGCCCTGAGAAGAGCCCCGGCACAAAGCTCTTCTGCATCAGCGGTCACATAAACAAGCCTGGCGTCTACGAACTCCCAATGGGTACGACCATACGAGACCTTATCGACAACCACGCCGGGGGGATGAAGGGTGGGAAGAAGTTCAAGGCCGTCATCCCCGGCGGCGTCACGGCGCCCATGCTGATCGAGGAGGATCTCGATACCCCCATGGACTTTAACTCTATAGCTGAAAAGGGGAGCATGCTTGGCTCCGGGGCTGTCATAGTCATGGACGAAACGACGTGCATGGTGAAGGTCTCCTATATTATCAATAAATTTTTCAGCCACGAGTCGTGTGGCAAGTGTACCCCGTGCAGGGAGGGTACCTCGTGGATGACGGATGTGCTGAAGAGGGTTGAGCACGGAGAGGGTCGTGAGGGGGATATCGAACTCCTTGATAGGGTCTGTACCAATATCTTTGGCAGAACCTTCTGTCCCCTCGGAGACGGCGCCGTCATGGCCCTTCGGGGGTCGTTGAAGCACTTCCGCGAGGAGTTTGAGTACCACGTCAGGAACAAAAAATGTATGGTGCAAAACTGAGCGGCGTTGCAACAGTGCCGTCAGAATATAAGGTGATAAGGTAATGGTTACATTCACAATAAATGGACAGGAGATGACCGTAGAGGATGGAACGCTCATCCTCCATGCGGCCCGTAAGGCTGGTTACGACATACCAACCTTCTGCTACTACGGGAGACTCTCGCCCCTCGGCTCGTGCAGGATGTGTCTCGTCGAGATTGAGGGACAGAGAAAGCTCCAGCCCTCGTGCGTCACCCCTGTGATGCAGGATATGGTGGTCAACACCGAGACGGAAAACATCATCTCCACGAGAGCCTCTATGCTTGAGTTCCTCCTCTCTAACCACGCCCTCGACTGCCCCGTCTGTGACAAGGGGGGAGAGTGTGAACTACAGGATATGGTCCATCGCCACGGCCCACGTGAGGGGAGCATCACCGAGAAGAGGAATCGCTTCCACGAGAAGGATTACATCCTGAGCCCTGTTATCGTCAAGAACTCCAACAGGTGTGTCCAGTGCATGAGGTGCGTAAGGGTATGCAGTGAGGTAGTCGGGGTAAACGCGCTGGGGGCCGTCGGGAGGGGGCTTCATCAGGAGGAGACGAGTTTCGGCAAGGGAGAGCTCGACTGCGACCACTGCGGGAACTGCATTGAGGTCTGTCCCGTCGGCTGCTTCATGCGCCTCCCCTACCGGTACAAGTCGCGCCCCTGGGATCTGACGGGCGCCGAGACGGTCTGCTCCTACTGCGGTACTGGATGCCAGATGACGGTACAGGAGAGGGATGGAGAAGTTCTGAGGGTTGTCTCGAAGGAGGAGACAGGCGTCAACAACGAGACCCTCTGTGCCCGTGGCCGCTTTGGATTTGACTTTACAAACAATCCGAACAGGTTGACAACACCCCTCATAAAGGAGGGTGGAAGGTTCCGTGACGCCACGTGGGACGAGGCGCTCTCACTCATCGAGGACAGGCTCAAGGGGGCGGATGGGTCGAGGATCGGCGGCATAGCCTCCGGGAGACTCACCAATGAGGAGCTCTATCTCTTCCAGAAACTCATGAGGGGCGTCCTTAAGAGCGGCAATATCGATTCAGACTCACGGTGGAGCGAAGGGGCCGTTGAGGGGTTTGCGGCGGCAATGGAGTTGTCGAGGGGCGGCACGTCCATCCTTGAGGCGGCCACAGCCGACTCTATCCTCATCGCAGGCTCGGCCATCTCCGACGAGACGCCCGTTACCGACTATCTTTTGAGGCGGCTCTCATCGGAGAAGAGGGTTTCTATCGTCATCTCCTCTCCACGCCGTTTGAAACTCGACAGCTCAGCAACGGCGACACTTCGGACCCTTCCCGGCGGTGAGGAGGGGCTCTTTATCGCCATTGCAAAGGCGTTGTGTGAGATAGACGATGGCTCTGTCAAGATTCCAGGTGATGATGAGAGGGTGAAGCGGTGCCGGGAAGTGACCGATTTCCTCTCATGGAAGGTTCTCGCCGACTCGACGGGCCTTGCCGAAGAGGAGATGAAGAGGGCTGCCATGACACTCATAACGGGTAAAACCATCTCCCTAATGATCGGGACCGACCTCTTGCGGCTCGGTTCCCGTATGGAGTATCTCACTCTTTTGACCGGCCTCATAGAGGCGGCGGGGAGGGAGGTCAAACTACTGCCCCTCCTCGACAGGTGTAACCAGAGAGGCGCGTGGGATATGGGGGTTGCCCCGTCACTGCTGCCGGGTTACCGTTCGGCATGTGATGAAGATGGACGGAGCGCCGTCGCGTCGAAGGCAGGTCACGAAATTCCAGAGGTCGGCGCCGGGTGTGGAGACATGATGGACGCCGCATCTAAAGGTAAGATTGACGCCCTCTATGTGATCGGAGAGGACATTGTAGCCCTCTTTCCAGACAAGAAGTTTGCAAGGGAGGCCCTTAAAGAGGTTGATTTCCTCGTTGTCCAGGATCTCTTTATGACGGAGACGACAGAGATGGCCGACGTTGTCCTTCCCGGCGCCAGCTTTGCCGAGAAGGAGGGGACCTTTACCAACCAGGAGGGGAGGGTGCAGCGGCTCAATAAACTGACCGACTCCCCCGGTGATGCCCGGCCTGACTGGCAGATCATCGCCGATATCGGGAGAATACTCGATCCATCCTTCCGCTACCGGAGCAGCCGAGATATTTTTGAGGAGATAGGGAGTGTATCCCCCCTCTACGCTGGGATTGATAGCGACAACCTTAACGGAACTGGGGAGCTGGTGAAGGATAGCGGCTATGCATTGAAGGCCTCTTCCGTGGCGGGGGAGGGTGGCGAGGCGGCTGGTGAGATGGCGGAGGCAGGGGGCCATGACTTCCCATTTATGCTGATAACGGGTAATCATCTCCTCCACTCTGGCAGGTTCTCCCAGCAATCGGCCATCCTCATGTCACTCCTTGGAGTCGGCTCTGCCGAGATCTGCGAGGAGGATGCGGAGAGAGTCGGGGTAAAGGATGGAGATCAGATCTCCGTCGAGGGGCTTCATCACAAGATGGACGTTAAGGTCAAGGTTGTAAAGGGTTCACGGAAGGGCGTCATATTTATCCCTGAGAACTTCGACAGCCTTCCAGTGAATAGATTCTTTAAGGTTGGGGAGGGGATCCCCAGGGTAAAGGTCGGAAGAGCCGGCCGTCACAACTAATAACTCTTGAGGGGCATTATGACTGATCCAAAGATACTGCGAGGCATGTCGTTCTTTGACGATCTCAATGACAACGAGCTGGCTGTCATTTCGGGCTCGCTCAAGAAGCAGGAGTTTAAGACGGGCGATGTTGTCTTCAAGGAGAGCGAGGACGGCGATTCCCTCTACGTCATAAGGAAGGGCGAGGTTAAGGCGTGCAAGACCGCCCCCGACGGCGAACGGCTAACCCTGGTGCTGATGAAGGACGGCGATATTTTCGGAGAGATGAGTTTCCTCGACGGGAGGGCCAGGACGGCCACCATCGTTGCCATGACCGACCTCGAAACATATGTGATTACCAAGGCAGATTTTGAGAAACTGGTTGACGATAACCCACGGTTGATATACAAGATGCTCAAGAGTCTCGTCTTCCATATCCACTCGATTGTTCGAGGCATGAATACACGGTATCTTGAGATGGTCAGCTACATGTGGGGAAGAAAAAGGGGATAGAGAAGTTTAATCTGCACCATCCTGATCTTGGGATGGGCGAATGAGGAGTAGTGAAATAATTGGTTGAGATGCTTCCAGATACGGCGACACTCATAGAGGTTCTCATCATCTTCATAAAGGTGATGGTGATCATCATGGTTCTCTTCGGGCTGCCCATACCCCTCACCTGGATTGAGAGGAAGGTTGCCGGCCACATACAGCTACGCCTTGGACCCTACAGGGTAGGTTTCCACGGTCTGCTCCAGCCATTTGCCGATACGATCAAGCTCTTCTTCAAGGAAGACATCATACCGGAGAAGGCCGACAGGTTCCTCTTTGCACTGGCGCCCCTAATCTCGCTGGTGCCGGCCATTGCCGTCTTTGCCACCATACCGATTGGCGGTAATTTTGTCATCCCCTACATCAATCAGGAGGTTACCATGTACGCCTCCGATATGAATGTGGGCATCCTATATGTGCTCGCTGTGGGAGGTCTCGCCGTCTACGGTCTCATCTTTGGCGGATGGGCGTCGAACAGTAAGTACGCCTTTCTCGGTGGACTGCGCTCGGCGGCCCAGATGATAAGCTACGAGATAGCCCTCAGTTTTGCCGCTATAGGTGTGGTGATGATGGCCAGCTCTCTTAGCCTTGTAGACATTGTGGAGGCCCAGGCGGGGACGATCCTGGACTGGAACATCCTCTTCCTGCCAGTTGGTCCGGTCTGGTTTGCCATCTACTTCATCGCGGCCCTCGCCGAGATTAACAGGGTTCCCTTTGACCTTACTGAAGACGAGGGCAGCCTTGCAGCAGGCTTTCATGTTGAGTACAGCGCCATGAGGTTCTCCTTCTTCATGCTTGCCGAGTATGTTGCGATGGTCACCGTTTCGGTCCTGGCCGTTCTCCTCTTCTTCGGCGGCTGGAACGCCCCCTTCAACATACCGTTTCCCATACCGTCGGTCTTCTGGTTTGTCGCCAAGGTGGCTGTCTTTATCTATATCTTCATGTGGATACGGTTCACCTTCCCACGGTACCGTTTTGATCAACTTATGACAATAGGGTGGAAGATCCTCATTCCGGTGAGCCTGGTCAACCTCCTCGTTACCGGATTACTGATACTATGGCTATAGAGAATCAAGACGTCGACACCCCCTTTGGGCGGTTGATAAAGAAGGTCTTTTTCATCGACCTTATCAAGGGGATGTCCCTAACGCTCAAGAATAACCTCTCCCGGAGCTTCACCATGAAGTATCCCGATGAGGAGAAGTGGGTTCCCTACGAGCGGTTCAGGGGACAGCATACCCTGAACAGGGATAAAGAGGGGAGGGAGCTGTGCGTGGGGTGTGAACTCTGTTCCCGCTCCTGTCCCACCCAGTGCATTACGGTAATCCCCATGGAGGATGACACGGGCAAGGGGATAGCCGACCGTATCGCAAAGGTATGGAAGGTAGATCTAACGCGGTGCATGTTCTGTGGTCTCTGTGAGGACGCATGTCCCACGACGGCCCTCAGGATGGGGAGACATTATGAACTTTCCTGCTTCACCCTGGAAGACGCTATCAAGGAGAAGGATGAACTTCTTGCGCCCCAGGAGATACCCCAGGATTTTGAGGGCGGCGTTGTGGCGAAGGCTAAATTTGAACGGAACGAAAAGGGGATTAGAGTTAAACTCAACCTTGGCAAGTGGAAGCGGTGGTGGTAGCGCCATGTCTGTCTGAGAGGGTGTTTAAAGGAATCTTATGGAACTGATATTTTTTCTCATATTTGCAGTCATAGCGATTGCCTCCGCTGTCGGGGTGGTAACCTTCAGGAGCCCCGTCCATAGCGCACTCTCCCTCATCATCTGTTTCCTCCAGGTGGCGGCCCTCTTCATCCTCTTGAGGTCCCCCTTCCTGGCGGTGATGCAGGTCTTTATCTATGTGGGGGCCGTCGTTGTCCTCTTCCTCTTTGCCGTCCTCATCCTAAACCTCGGACGGGAGGATATGAAAGAGCGTATCTTCCACGGCTCTCCGCTGGTTCTCGTAGTGATCGTCGGTTTTGTCCTTGAGGTAGGATACCTCATATTAACTGGGAAACTTACCGCCCCCATTGGCCCCTATACCGAGCAGGCCCTGGCTCTCGATACGGAGGTAATCGGAACACTCCTCTTTACCAAGTACCTCTTCCCCTTTGAGGTGGTGTCGCTGTTGCTCCTTGTCGCGCTGGTAGGGGCGGTTATACTTGCCATGAAAGAGAAGGGGGAGGAGTAGGCTATGATACCACTTTCATTCTATCTGATTCTGAGTCTCCTCCTCTTTGCCATAGGGCTTGCTGGCGTTCTCATGAGGCGGAACATCATAATTGTCCTCATGTCCCTTGAGCTCATATTCAACTCGGTGAATCTGAGCCTCGTCGCCTTCTCCCACTACCTTCAGTCGATGACAGGAAGGGTACTGGTTGTCCTCTCCATCTCTGTGGCGGCGGCTGAGGTCGGTATAGGGCTGGCCATACTGGTAGCAGTTTACAGACGGCGGGGCACCGTCTATGTCGATGAACTTAACGAGATGAGGCACTAATATGAACCCCTGGCTTCTCTTAATAATACCCATTACTTCGGCCGTTATCATCACCCTCTTAACGAGGGGGAATAAGGCGCTGAGTTCCTATATCTCTATAGCGGCCATTGTGATATGCTTCCTCATCTCGATTCCACACTTTCTGCATGGCCTGGCCCATCCCCATATGCACGCCATAGAGCAGAGTGTTACCTGGTTCCATATCCCCGGCCTCCATGTGGAGCTGGGCACTCTCCTCGATCCACTGAGCCTACTGATGATCTTTATCGTAACCTTTGTCGGCTCGCTCATACATATCTACTCACGGGGCTATATGCACGGCGAGCCTGGCTTCTCACGCTTTTTTGCCTGTCTCTCCTTCTTCATTTTCTCCATGTTAGGCATCGTTCTTGCCAATAACTTTATACAGATATTTATCTTCTGGGAGCTTGTGGGACTCGCCTCCTACCTCCTCATCGGCTACTACTTTGAGAAGCCGTCTGCCGCCGATGCGTCCAAGAAGGCCTTCCTGGTCAACAGGATAGGCGACTTCGGCTTCATTCTCGGTATCTTCGTTATTTTTGTGGCGACGGGAACATTCAACTTCGGAGAGATTGAACATCAGGTTGCGGCGGGCCACGTCTCGCCGAATACACTGCTCCTGGGCGCTCTCCTCCTCTTCTGTGGAGCCATGGGCAAATCGGCTCAGTTCCCCCTCCACGTCTGGCTCCCCGACGCCATGGAGGGGCCGACACCTGTATCGGCTCTCATACATGCCGCGACGATGGTTGCCGCAGGCGTCTACATGCTTGCCCGTATCGCCTTCATCCTCCACGCCGCACCGCCTGCCGCGCTGACAGTGATTGCCTATGTAGGAGGGATAACGTGCCTCATGGCTGCCTGTATCGCCCTTGCCCAGAGCGATATCAAACGAGTTGTCGCCTACTCGACCCTTTCATCTCTCGGTTACATGGTCATGGCCGTAGGCGTAGGCAGTACCACGGCCGGTATGTTCTATCTGACGACTCATGGTTTCTTCAAGGCCCTCCTCTTCCTTGCTGCGGGTAGTGTTATACATGCTGTCCACTCGAACGATATATGGGATATGGGGAACCTCTATCCTAAGATGAAGATAACGGCCGTTACCTTCATTCTTGGCGCAGCGGCCATGTCGGGTGTTTTTCCATTCAGCGGCTTCTGGAGTAAGGATGAAATCCTCTCTTCGGCGCTGAATTCGGGACACTACCTCCTCTTTTTCATGGGCCTCCTCGCCGCCTTCATAACGGCCATCTTCATGGCCAAGCTCTGTTTTGTCGCCTTCTTCGGCAAGGCACGGTATCACGGTCACCCCCACGAATCTCCTTCGTCAATGACGATACCGCTCATGATCCTGACCGTCTTTGCAGTACTCTCCGGTTTTATTGGGCTTCCGTGGCTTGAGACAAACTTCGGTACATATATCGGGGGCGGCCACGGAGCGGGCCATCACGGCGCGGAGCACTTCAGCCTCTTCACGGCCCTTCTATCCACGGTTATTGTCCTTGCCGGGATCGGTTTTGGATGGCAGCTCTACTCCAGAAAGTCGGTCAGCGCTCAAGGTTTTGTAGTCTCTTTCCCCCGTATTCATAAGGCGCTGATCAACAAGTTCTACTTTGATCACTTCTATGACACCATCGTTGTGGCAAAGATCTACAACGGGATTGGACGGCTGGTGAACTATATTGAGGTAGATATTATCATCAAGGGTGGAGTCAATGGGCTGGCCTATATCACGAGGGAGTTTGGCAAGGGGATTCGCCTCTCACAGACCGGCAAGGTGCAACACTACGCCTTTATCATGATAGGGGGGGTGCTGCTACTGCTCCTCTTCTTTGCAGTGCTATAGTTGCGCAAAATGGAAGGGAACTGGAAGTGATGACAATTATCGAATATTGTATAACAGCATGGCACAGGGGCTTGATTCGAGACGCTCTCTTTGGAGGTTAGATGGAAAACTTTCCCATTATAACGGCTATAATCCTGACTCCGACGATAGCGGTATTGATCCTCCTCTTTGTCAAGGAGGAGAGTGTAGACCTCATACACGGTATCGCCGTTGTGGCGACCGCTATCCCCTTGGCCCTCTCCTTCTACCTCCTCTGTGCCTTTGACAGGGTCCAGGGCGGTTTCCAGTTTATTGAGAAGGTTGAGTGGATCAAGTCCCTGGGCGTCTCCTACCACGTAGGTGTGGACGGCATAAGTGTAGCCATGGTACTCCTCACCTCTCTCGTCATCTTTACGGGCGTCTTCGTATCGTGGGTTGGTGTCAAGAAGCGGGTCAAGGAGCACTACATCTTTCTTCTCCTTCTGGTTGCCGGCGTCTACGGGGTCTTTACCTCTATCGACCTTCTCTTCTTCTTCCTCTTCTATGAACTGGCCGTCATACCCATGTACCCCCTCATAGGGATATGGGGGAGCGCCAACCGTGAATACGCCTCAATGAAGCTGACTCTCTACCTGAGTCTTGGCGGTCTTTTCGCCCTCCTGGGGCTCCTCTCGATCTACTTCACGGCAGGCGCGATATCTGGGGTCTATACATTTGATATGTTTGAGCTTGGCAAGATCGTCTTCCCGGTGGGGTATCAGAAGCTGGTCTTCCTGCCTCTTCTCATCGGCTTTGGCACACTGGTGCCGCTGGCGCCGTTCCACTCGTGGTCGCCCATCGGTCACGCCGCAGCGCCATCGGCCGTCAGCATGCTTCACGCTGGCGTTCTCATGAAGCTGGGGGCATACGGGATTATCAGGATTGCCATGGGGCTTCTTCCGGAGGGTACCCAATTCTGGATGCCCATTGTTGCAGCCCTCTGTATGATTAATATCTTCTACGGCGGCATGGTAGCGCTGGCGAGGAAGGATATGAAGTTCATGATCGGCTACTCATCGTCGAGCCACATGGGGTACGTTCTCCTCGGCTTAGCGACTGTTAGTTATATAGGAGTTAACGGCGCTGTCCTCCTCATGTTTGCCCACGGCATCATGACAGCTCTTGCCTTCTCACTTATCGGCTTTGTCTACGACCAGGCCCATACACGAATGACCTACGACTTTTCGGGGCTGGCAAAGCAGATGCCCTTTGTCGCCTTTGCCTTTGCGTTGATGGCCTTTGCCTCATCGGGACTCCCCGGTCTTGCCAACTTTGTCTCCGAGCTGATGATCTTTATCTCCGCCTTCATGACCTATCCGCTCCAGGCGGTCGTAGCCGTCTTCGGCATCATCATTACGGCGACCTATATGCTCCGGGCTATCAGGAATGTCTTCTTCCGCGAACCCATGCCTGAGTGGAATCATCTCAGGGACGCCCGTACCTTTGTCGAGCGCTTTCCTTACATTATCCTTATGGTGGTGCTCCTAGTTGTCGGGTGCTATCCTTCCATTCTTATAGATATCATTAACAGTGGTGTTGTTCCCCTCGTAGATAAGCTAAACGGGGTGACTCATATTGCTGCCGGTCCGGGGTTCTGATATGGATGCGAATGTAGGTAACATAGTAAGCCAGTTAGGAATCGGCAGGCTCATCCCTGAGTTTATCGTCATCGGCACCGCCATCCTCGTCCTTGTCCTCGACCTCTTCATGGCGAAGGGGGGAGAGAGAAAGGGGCTCGGCTACCTTGCCATCCTCGGTTCCATCATAGCAGGGTGTTCTCTCTGTCTGCAGAGCCACGGCTCATCTATGGTGGGGATGCTTACCCAGGACTCTGTAGCCATCTTCTTCAAGATCATCTTTCTTTTAACTGCCATATTCGTCCTCTTTATGGCGACCCTTTACGAAGAGAGGATCAGGGCGTGGAAGGGTGAATACTACTCCCTCATCATGTTTGCCGTCTCAGGGATGATGCTGCTCTCCTCCGTGGTTGACCTTATAAGTCTCTACGTCTCCCTCGAATTTATGGCCATCACCCTCTACATCCTCGCCGCTTATACAAAGGATGAGTCTCATACGGTTGAGGGTGGCCTCAAGTACCTGATTACCGGCGCCCTCTCGTCGGGATTTCTCCTTTACGGAATCACATTTATCTACGGCGCCACCGGGGTGACCGGCTTCTCCGAGATAGCCGCCGCAGTCAACGGCAGCGGCGGTATCGACGGTTTCTTGGCAATCGGCCTCTTCCTGGTGGTCATTGGACTGACCTTCAAGATAGGTTCCATACCGTTCCATGTTTGGGCGCCCGATGTCTACCAGGGTGCGCCGACTCCCACAACTGCATTCCTTGCGGCTGGTTCCAAGGCTGCTGGTTTCATCCTCTTATTGAGGTTTCTCTTCACGGCCCTCGGGGGAGTCAAGGGTGAGTGGATTCCCTTTATTGCCGCCCTTGCCGCGGCAACCCTTATCTTCGGCAACCTGGCGGCAATGCCCCAGAAGAACATAAAGCGGATGATCGCCTACGCCGGTATCGGGTCCGCCGGTTACCTCCTCATGGGTGTGGCCTCGGCATCGAGCTTTGGCGCCGGTTCAATCATGTTCTACCTTCTCTCTTATATATTCGCCATTGCTGGCACCTTCATAGCCATTATCATCTTTTCCAATAGTGATGACTCGGACAGCATTGAGGCCTATGCCGGACTTAGCAGACGTTCGCCCCTCCTTGCGGTGACCCTCTTTATCGGCCTCCTCTCACTCGCCGGAGTGCCGCCTCTCGGCGGCTTCATCGCAAAGCTCTACATCTTCGCGGCGGTAATGAAGGAGGGTGTTGTCTGGCTCGCATCTCTTGGTGTGATAATGGCCGTCATCTCCATGTACTACTTCCTTCTTGTAATCAAGAGGGTCTATCTCCACGATCCGGTAGTGACAGATAAGATCAAGGTGCCTGGGCCAGCCGCGGCGCTCCTCTACCTGATAAACGCTGTTACCGTCATACTCGGTATATACCCCGGACCCGTGACCGACTGGGTGATGAGGATCGCTGAGGTCTTTGTCGCATAGAGACCCGTCATATTCTGTAATTTTACTATGAAGGCGTTGAGAAACTGATATTATAAGGAGACGTTTTATGGCTGGTGGACATCATGAAGTAGAGGGGCCGATAACTGACAAGGTCATTGTCCTTGACCTCCTCAAGGCGTTTCCCGACGCCGAAGGGATCATCAAGAAGCATCTGGGGAAGCGTTGCTTCTCCATACCCGGATCAAAGACAGAGTCAATCGAGTTCCTCGCCGCCATGCACGACTATCACGCCCACCTCATCCTGGCTGATCTGAACGAACTCTGCTCCAACGCCCCGTCAAAGATAGGCCACTTCTGAGACCTTTGAGAACAACCCGTTAATTCTGCCCCCTTACCATGGCCGTTGTCCCGTAGTCGTACCTGTGGTCGAAGGCTTCAGCCTTCGTAGAAGCACCGGCGAACCCTGAAGGGTTCAACTACGTGGAGAAAAGATTGCGGTCTGTTTCGCTGAGGGCAGGTATCTGTTACATTTGTGTCAGACAAAAAAGAGGGCGGGGATTGCTCCCCGCCCTCTTCACATCTCTATTCTCTCTATACGGATTTAGTGACTTTTTGCTTCTGAGTAGCCGTAAACGGTATCCTGGCTGGCAAGCTCTACAAAGCTTGCCTGGCTGTTCCCGGACTCGAAGTACCATGCTCTGCCTGAAGAATCGGTAAAGATGGTAGCCTCAGCCTTATCAACCAGCTTGTTAGAGTAGGGGTCGCGGGCAAAGCGGGTTGAGGTGTTGCTGGTCATGTTCTCCGCACACCCCTCGCAGGAGCCGTAGTAGCTCTTGCCATCGATGGCAATCTCTGCCTGGGCCACACCCTCAAACCTGTTGGTGACCATGTTTACCTCATTGGCACTGACCTTCGTCAACCATGTGCTGGCGTGGCCGGTGGTGGTAACATCGGTGTGGATATCAGCCTTTATCGCCTCCTGGCGTTTGGTGGCCATGTGGTTTTCCTTGATGGTCTCCAGCTTTGATATGGCGGCACTCTTATTATCGTGCCCGCTCGAATTGGCAGAACTGTAACCGACCATGGTGGCGATCAAAATAAGCACCGAGAATGTAGTGGTAAGTAATCTTACTATTGCAAAGTTCTTCATATGTGTTGCCTCCTCTATTGCTAATGTGTTAATGATAAAAGAGCTGTATGCCCTGTTACTGCCATACTTCTATATAAAATGTAACCTCTCGATATTGTGAGTCTTTCCTTTTTTCTCCCCCCCTCCTGTACAGATAAAAAATAACGTTGCAGGTGGAGTTCCCTGACGGTCCTACCCCCTTTTCCTGCAATGGAACATGATTTTTTATCTGTCATAGTCAATAGCCTGATCCATATCTATCTTCCATGACGAATGGGATCTTTTATGTTGAAGTGTATTTATACGCGATAGTGAGAGGGATGGATGTGACTTTTGTCACACGCTATTATTTTGCTTCCCATTGCAGGACGGCTTTTTTATATGGCTTGGGTGTACACCAGTTACGATACTCATAGAAAAGGGGCTGACTTTGAAAGCCAACCCCTTTGCAACATACTGTTCTTACTGTCTATTTTGGTCGGGGCGAGAGGATTCGAACCTCCGACCACCAGTCCCCCAGACTGATGCGCTACCAGGCTGCGCTACGCCCCGAAAATCTGTTTATTTGTTCATAAATTGGAACTATTCAGCTATATTAATTTCTCCCCTTTTCGAAAGAGGAAGAGCTCTTATAGTGCTGAATCATTACAAATAATAAAGCTTCTCCACTTACCGGATCATCTCTTTGATAGACGACAGCTCTTTTCTGATCTCTTTGAGCGCTTTCTTGTACTGTTTCTCCGGGAAACTCATGGCAAGCTGACTGCCCTTTTCCTTTTGAAGCGCCCTTATCCGCTTTTTAGCCCCTTCAAGGGTGAATTTCTCCTTGTATATGAGCCTCTTTATCTCCAGGATGAGCTGTACATCTTTTCTGCGGTAGACCCTCTGGTTCGACCCCGTCTTCTGGGGTCTTATCATGTCAAACTCCGACTCCCAGTACCTCAGGATATACGGCTTGATGTCGGCTATCTTGCTCACAGCGCCGATCTTGAAGTAGAGCCTGTCGGGTATTTTTGTCATTCCCTCTATTTTTATGGCAAAAGTGGAACCACCTGCCGTGCCGTTCCTAGGAGTTGATGGCGCTCTTCAGGATCTGACTGGCTTTGAAGGTCATAACCTTTCTCGGTCCTATGGTTATCTCTTCACCGGTTTGAGGGTTTCTCCCCCTCCGAGCCCTCTTCTGTCTCACGGCAAAGTTGCCAAAGCCGGCAATCTTAATCTTCTCCTGCTGCTCCAATGTCTCTTTGAGCGTCTCAAAAATGGTATCAACAACCTCGGCCACATCCTTCTTGGAATAACCAAACTGCTCAAATATGGTGTCCACTATGTCTGCTTTTGTCATCTTCCCCTCCTATCTCAAACTATTACAGGGTACTTACCCCTCCCCTGACCTCCAGTTTAAACTGATCGCTCAACTCATTCACTATCGTGCTGTGCAGTTGATTGACCTTATCGTCGGTCAATGTCTCCTCCTTTGAGCGGTAGACGACCCGGATTGCCATGCTCATCTTGTCGGCTGGAATATTGCCGCCACAGTATACATCAAACAGCTCAACATCTTCAATAATTATTTCATCTATTCCCATGATATAGCTGGAAATTGCCTCGTAGTCAATAGTACGATCCACAACAAATGAGATGTCCCTTTTTACGGCAGGGTACCTGGGAACCGAACCATGATGTACGAATGGCCTTGAGTATTGGGCAAGGATATCGAGAGAGAGCTCGAAAATGAAGGCCTCTCCCTCTATGTCAAAGTCATCGAGGATCGTGGGGTGCACTTCGCCAACAAAGCCCGCCTCTTCTCCTCCCAATACTATTCTGGCCGACTTGCCGGGATGGAGGAAGGGCGTCTCCTCCGCCCTCGTGAAGCTGACTGATTC
>JBHHTR010000013.1:0-22614 GCA_046753505.1 Thermodesulfobacteriota bacterium | reverse complement strand
CAGATGATTGCCCCGTTTATGCACTAATTTCCGAGTTTTTACCGGACACTACTGTATTTCCGTGATAAATGCACAGAGCCTGACTTATTTATGAATTGCCCATGAACTACGGTGCTATAATCACCTGTCTGCGCGTCGCACGCAGACAGGTATGGACACGCACAGGCAGGCCCAGAGATTGGATGTACCAACTATTGTTGGAGGGTGTGCCGCCCCTGAAGTGATCCGACATGCAACGTGGATAGAAAAACGAAAAAAAATAAAAAGTGATTGTACGTCCATGATTTTTCTGGTAGCATTCCTAGCTTTAGGGAGTTTCATATTGTCAAGCTGTATGATTATAAAACGGAGATCAGGAGAAGGAGGAGTTATGAAAAAGGGAGTGCTTCAATTTGTATTTATTCTGCTGTTATGCGGCATGGCGCCAACTATCGCACAGGCTGTAGACAAGAACAAAACGCCAGCCGAGGAGTGGAGTGAGGGGGACAAACTCAGCTATATAGTTGGAGTCCAACTCGGTCAGCTCAGCAAAACCAGTGAACTTGGCTTGAATATCGAGTTGATTGAGCGTGGATTAAACGATTTCAAGGGGGGGAATGAAATTGCGATGTCGCCCCAGGAGATACAGAAATTCATGACTGACCTCCAGAGCAAGGGGGAGGCAAAGCAGATGGCAGCCCTGAACGCCATGTCGGAAGAGAATCTGAAGAAGGGGGAGGCGTATCTAGAGGCGAATAAAAAGAAAAAAGGGGTGAAGGTAACCGCCAGCGGCCTGCAATACAGGGTGATTGCAAAGGGTGATGGCGCCAAGCCGACGTCCTCCGACAGAGTCAAGGTTCACTACCGTGGCACCCTTGTTGACGGCACTGAATTTGACAGCTCCTACAAACGCGATCAGCCCGCCGAGTTTGCCGTTTCACAGGTGATTAAAGGGTGGGGTGAGGCGGTACAGTTGATGAAGGTTGGCTCCAAGTATGAGTTCTATATCCCTGAAAACCTTGCTTATGGTAAGAACGGGCCGCCCTCTATCGGTCCCAGCCAGACACTGATCTTTGAGATTGAACTCTTGGATATTGTCAAGTAAGAAGGAGGTTGATGTTTCCAGGTGATCCCCCGGCTTTGCCGGGGGATCCTGAGTGGGCTTGTATCTCTTGACATTCCAGCTGAATCGTAATAATCTTGCAAGGCATTTGAACGTCCGGTTCTATCTTTCCAGTCTATCGCAAACAGAGCAGGGCAACCCCCTGTAAAAACTAATCATAACGGAGGTCACCTTGAATATTCATGAGTACCAGGCAAAGGAGATTCTGGCCAGGAACGGAGTGGTTGTGCCTAAGGGAAGGATTGCCTTTACCCTCGACGAGGCCGAGGCCGGAGCAAAGGAGTTTCTTGCCGACAACGACGTCTGTGTTGTCAAGGCCCAAATCCATGCGGGCGGTCGCGGCAAGGCTGGAGGGGTGAAGCTCGTAAAGAGTGTGGCAGAGGCCAGGGAGAGCGCGGAGGCCATACTCGGCACTACGCTGGTGACCCATCAGACCGGCCCCGAGGGTAAGGTGGTAAAGAAGGTTCTTGTCGAGGAGGGGTGCCGGATAGCCAGGGAACTCTACCTCGGTATCGTTATTGACAGGGCGGCCCAGAGGGTGGTCGTCATGGCGTCAGAGGAGGGGGGAGTCGAGATCGAGGAGGTTGCTGCGAATAGCCCGGAAAAGATCCTCAAGATTGCCGTAGACCCCACGACGGGCCTCATGCCGTACCAGGCGCGTAGCCTCGCCTTCGGTCTCGGCATCGACAAGGCGGCCGTCGGCAAGGCGGTGAAGTTCATGATCGGTCTCTACAACGCCTTCGTCCAGTCAGACGCCTCCATGGCGGAGATCAACCCCCTCGTTGTGACTGAGAGCGGCGATATCATGGCCCTCGACGCGAAGATGGGTTTCGATGACAACGCCCTCTTCCGTCACAAGGATATTCAGGAGATGCGTGACCTCGATGAGGAGGATGCCCGTGAGATAGAGGCATCCAGACACGGCCTCAACTACGTTGCCCTCGACGGCAGCATCGGCTGCATGGTGAACGGCGCCGGACTGGCGATGGCCACGATGGACGTCATCAAGCTCTATGGCGGTTTTCCGGCCAACTTCCTCGATGTGGGAGGTGGCGCAACCAAGGAGCAGGTGACAGAGGCGTTCAAGATACTCCTCTCTGACGATAGGGTAAAGGCGGTGCTCATCAATATCTTCGGCGGCATCATGAAGTGCGACATCATCGCTGAGGGAGTGGTTGCTGCGGCCAAGGAGGTGGGCGTCAATGTTCCTCTCGTCGTCAGGCTCCAGGGCACCAATGTCGATCTCGGCAGGGAGATTATAGCCAAGTCCGGTCTCGACATCATCATGGCTGAGAATATGGATGAGGCGGCACAGAAGGTGGTCGCGACAATTAAAAAATAGGGCGTCTGCTCCGGTGGAGATCAGGGCGTTGTCTGAAAATCCAGCATACTTCATGGAGGGTTCATGAGCATTCTCGTTAATAAGGATACAAAGGTAATTTGTCAGGGCATAACAGGGGGGCAGGGGCGGTTCCACACCGGCCAGATGGTGGCCTACGGCACAAATATGGTTGGTGGTGTGACTCCGGGGAAGGGGGGCACCGATGTGGACGGAGTGCCGGTCTTTGATACGGTCGGCAGGGCCGTGGCGGAGACGGGGGCCAACGCAACCGTTATCTACGTGCCGGCGCCCTTTACCGCCGACGCCATCATGGAGGCAGTTGACGCGGGGATTGAGCTTGTCATCTGCATCACCGAGGGGATACCGGTCCTCGATATGGTAAAGGTGAGGCGCTTCATGGAGGGGAAGGGTTCGCGCCTTGTAGGGCCGAATTGCCCCGGAGTGATTACCCCTGATGAGTGCAAGATTGGGATCATGCCCGGCCACATCCATAAGAAGGGTAACGTCGGCGTCGTCTCACGGAGCGGCACCCTCACCTATGAGGCGGTGGATCAACTGACCCGCCTCGGCATAGGCCAGTCGACCTGTGTCGGCATCGGCGGCGACCCCATCAACGGGACAAACTTTATCGATGTGCTGGAGCTCTTTGAGAATGACCCCGATACCCACGCCGTGGTAATGATCGGTGAGATCGGCGGCACCGCCGAGGAGGAGGCCGCCGACTTTGTCAAAAACTCAATGACAAAGCCTGTTGCAGGCTATATCGCAGGGGTGACGGCCCCGAAGGGGAAGAGGATGGGCCACGCTGGCGCTATCATAGCCGGAGGGAAGGGGACGGCCAAGGAGAAGATAGAGGCCATGGAGGCGGCCGGTATCCGAGTGACCTCGAATACTGCGGAGATTGGAAAGACCCTTGCTGAGGTTTTGAAGTAGGTCGTAAGGAGCACTTTCCTCCTTAACTGTCGGAAAGTGCTCAGGCTGAAGGCTGAAGACTGTTAGAATTGTAGTGCGAGATCATAAGTATGAAATGTCTTGATTTACTCCAGCCTTCAGCCTGCAGCCTCTTCACCTGAAAATCTCCCTGAATACTCACAACTAAGGATTCTTTTATGGTTATCCACGATGTTGTAATAGTTGGCGCCGGTTTGGCGGGCATGAGAGCCGCCATTGAGGTTGCGGAGAGCGGTCTGGATGTGGCCGTTGTCTCCAAGGTCCACCCGGTGCGGAGCCACTCTGTTGCCGCCCAGGGGGGGATCAATGCGGCCCTGAGGGAGAGCGACTCGTGGGAGGCTCACGCCAAAGACACGGTGAAGGGGAGCGACTATCTCGGCGATCAGGACGCGATAGAGACGATGTGCCGTGAAGCCCCTCACGACATCATGGAGCTGGAGAGGATGGGGGCCATCTTCAACCGCGACGATGAGGGACGTATCGCCCAGAGACCCTTCGGCGGCGCTGGCTACCCCAGAACCTGCTACCTTGCCGACAGGACGGGCCACGGCCTTCTCCACCTCATGTACGAGCAGTTGATGAAACACGATGTCTCTCTCTATCAGGAGTGGCATCTCCTCTCACTGGTTGTTCGTGACAATGTCTGTATGGGGGCCGTTGTCTACGATATCAGCTCTGGAAGACTGCACAGGCTTAACGCCAGGGCTGTTGTTCTGGCGACTGGCGGGTACGGGCGGGTCTTCGGGATTACGACGAACGCCTACACATCAACAGGCGACGGCATGGCCCTCGCCCTCAGCGCCGGTCTCCCGCTCATGGATATGGAGTTTGTCCAGTTCCACCCCACTACGCTCAAGAACAGCGGCATACTGATGACGGAGGGTTGCAGAGGGGAGGGGGGGTACCTCCTCAACTCAGAGGGCGACCGGTTCATGAAAACATATGCCCCCAACGCCTTGGAGCTTGCCAGCAGGGATGTTGTCTCCCGTGCGGAACAGATGGAGATCGACGCCGGGAGGGATGTGGACGGTTGCGTCCTCCTCGACCTGAGACATCTCGGCAGGGAGAAGATCATGGAGCGGCTTCCCCAGATACGGGAGCTCTCCATCTCTTTCGAGGGGGTGGACCCAATCGAGCAGCCCATACCGGTAAGGCCCGGCGCTCACTACTCAATGGGGGGTATAAAGACGGATACCTCCGGGGCAACCGAGGTGGTCGGTCTCTACGCGGCAGGTGAAACGGCCTGTGTCAGTGTCCACGGGGCCAACAGGCTGGGCGGAAACTCCCTCCTCGATACGATCGTTTTCGGCAGAAGAACCGGACAGGCCGTAGCGGAGTTCTGCTCAGGGGCGGTATTAGTGCCCTTCCCCGATGAGGCGCTCAAGGAGGCGGCCCATGAGGTGGCTACCCTGCTGAGCTCTGTTGACGGAGAGCCGATGTACAAGATAAACGAGGAACTGGGGGCGGTGATGCGGAAGTGTTGCGGCGTCTTCAGGACAAAGGAGAGGCTCACTGAGGGGGTGGAGCGGGTGAAGCTCCTGAGAGAGCGGTACAGGAAAATTGCCGTAATGGACAGGGGTGATCTATTCAACATGGATCTGCTGGCGGCCCTGGAGTTGGGGCATATCCTATCTCTTGCGGAGGTCATCCTTGTGAGCGCCCTGCATAGGGAGGAGAGTCGTGGCTCCCACTCACGGCTCGACTTTACCAGACGGGACGATGAGAAGTGGATGAAGCATACCCTCGCCTACAGTGGAGATGATGGTTTGAGGATTGAGTACCGTGATGTGACGGTAACGAAGTACGCGCCGGAGGAGAGGCGATACTAACACTGTTGCCGTAGATAGCCATGCCGATTATCAAGTTTAAAATAGAGCGCACCGACCGTCGTGGCGGGGGAGGATCTCACCAGTTCTACCAGGCCTATGATGTCATGATTGTTGAGGGGATGACAGTTCTTGAGGCGCTGAGGCAGATAAGGGAGAGGCGCGACGGAACCCTCGCCTTCCGCTCCTCATGCCGCTCTGCAATCTGCGGCTCCTGTGCGATGATGATTAACGGCTTTCCCAAGCTTGCCTGCAAGACCCAGGCCCTTGTCGAGTACAGAAAGAGGGGCAGGATGGTCATTGCGCCGCTGACCAACCATACCGCCATCAAGGATCTGATTGTCGATTTTGACCCCTTCTGGAAGAAGATGGAGCGGATTACCCCTTACCTCACCTCAAATGCGAAGGGTGAAGGGGAGGCCGTCAAGCTTACTAAGGAGGATACTGCCGCCATCGACAGCGCCCAGAAGTGCATCATGTGCGGCAGCTGCAACGCCGCATGTAACGCCCTTGAGATTGACAGATACTACCTAGCCCCTGCCGCTCTCGCCAAGGCGTGGCGCTTTGTCGGTGACGCACGGGAGAAGCACAGGAAGAAGCGGCTGGTGAAGCTCAGCGATGAGCACGGCATGTGGGACTGTGTACGGTGCGTGCACTGTACCGAGTACTGTCCCAAGGAGGTCGCTCCCCTTCAGGCCATAGAGCGCCTTCGGGCAGAGGGGATGAAGGCGGGGGTTACCGATAATCACGGCGCCAAACATGTCGAAGCAATGTTCAACTCGGTGAAGAGGATAGGGCGTCTCGATGAGGCCGCCATGACCTTCAAGACCCTCGGTTTCCTCCGCTCCATCGGCAAGATACCCTTCGGTCTGAAAATGGAGATGCACGGGAAGATGCCGAGACCCATTATCTTCCCCGTCATTAAGGGGATCAAAGAGGTGAAGACGATCTATAAAGAGGTGGAGAAGGGGCGTAAGGATAAGAAGAAGAGGGAGAGGGAGAGGAAAGGATGAGCGTAACAGGGTCAGGATCGCCATTACAGTACGCCTACTATCCCGGATGCGCCTCTCAGGAGATGACCAAGGAGGCAAACGAGACGACACGGGAGGTGGCCGAACTCCTTGGAATAGGGCTTCATGATATGCCGGCGGCCAACTGTTGTGGAGCGGGGCTACTCACCGACTACGATTACGACCTCTCCGTAACGATGAATGCCAGAATATTTGCCCAGGCGGAGAAGATGGGGATGGATATAATGACCATCTGCTCTACGTGCCTCATGGTGATGAATACGGTTAACAGGGATCTGAAGAGTAACCCAAAACTGCTTGAGAAGACCAACGGGGTGCTCCAGAAGGTTGGCCTGACCTACAGCGGGAAGACGAACATCAAGCTCCTCTCATGGGTTCTGATAGAGGATTACGGCCTTGATAATCTTGCAAAAAAAATAGTGAAGCCCCTCCACGGGCTCAGGGTGGCCCCCTTCTACGGATGCCACTCCCTAAGACCGTCCGACGCCCTCGGCTTCGACGATCCGGAACAGCCCACCTCACTCGATGATATCATCATGACCCTCGGTGGCGATGTTGTGGAATACAGGGGGAAGACGAAGTGTTGCGGCTTCCAGGTAGACCTGGTCTCAGAAGATACGGCCCTTGAGATGACTGGCAGGAGGCTCCTCGATGCCAAGAACGAGGGAGGCGTCTGCCTCGTCACACCCTGCCCCTTCTGTCACATCAACCTCGACAGCTACCAGAAACTGGCGGAAAAAAAGATTGACGCTCAACTCTCCCTGCCTATATTCCACCTTGCCCAGCTCGTCGGTCTCGCCCTCGGCATGAGCGCCGAGAGACTAAAACTCTCCAGACACCTCGTCTCCGCCGAGGCTCTCCTTAATGAGCTTGGGACGTAGCATCCTTTCACTGCCACCCGTGGTAAGGGAGGCGACGCCCTCTCTGATGGGGCAACGTTTCAGTGACCACTTCGACCGGCTTTGGGGCTGAAATCCCGGCCAACAAGTTTTACCCTCCCACCCTTGATACCTCTCGGAGCCTCTTCCGCCGTGAACTGGTTGAAGAGGTGCTACTGAAAGATGGTCGTACTAAACAGGCTATTGTAGTCGAGGCCCAGGCCGGACAGGGTAAAACAACCCTCATCATCCAATACCTGAGCTGCATCAATACCCCTTACGCCTGGTACCAGGTGGGACCGGAGGACGGGGACCAACGCCCTGCTGGTCTCCATCGAGGGGGTGTTGCCACACTTCTCCTCCCCGCTGGTGCAGAAAATAATCACTACCGGCGAGGTCTCTCCACTCGATCTGCCGAAGCTGGCAAACCTTCTCATGGCCGATCTAAAGGCCTGTCAGACCGACGAGTTTTATATCGTCTTTGATGATATGCACCTCCTCAAAGGGCACGATGCAAGCCTATCCTTCATAGACCATCTCTTTGAGACCGCCCCGCCCTGGATCCACTTTATATTCTCCTCCCGAGAGCCGGTACTCACCGTCGCTGGGCGTCTTAAAGAGAGCAGCATGAGGGCGCTACTCCTGAACAACGACGATCTTGCCATGAGTGAGAGTGAAGTTGTCGAACTCTATAATAGTATACTCAAGACACTACTCCCCCGGCGTACGCTGGCCAACATACACCGGGCCACAGACGGTTGGGCTATGGGGGTCGTCATGATTGGCCATCACCTGGAGGCATATCCGGATGACAGTAGTTGGGCGGCCCATACTCCCGCCCCCCAAGGGGGGGGAGAAAGGAGATGGTGAGCTACTTCAGTGAGGAGATATTTACCAGGCTGAGAAAGGAGCTGCAACGGCCCCTTCTCATCCTTGCCCTCCTGGATGAGGTCTCTATCGAACTGGCTGAAGAGGTGACGGGTATGGACGGCATCGGGGCTGAACTGCTTCGTCTCGTCGAGGGCAACTATTTTGTTCGCCATCTCGACCGGTCTGACCGTATCTTCGGTTTCCACCACCTCTTTCAGGCATTCCTCCGTGAAAGGGCGCTGCGGGAGCTGGAGCCCGAATCTGTCAGAGAGCTCTTCAGGAAGGCTGCCGCCCACAGCCGGGCCCGGAAGAGAGCGGCCCAGGCCCTGAGGTATTACCTTAAAACTGAAGATTTTGAGGCCATGGAAAAACTCCTTGCCGAAGAGGGGATGACCTTTTTCGCCAATAACCAGACCGCTACCCTGGCCTCGATACTTGGAAAGATCCCAGGTGAAGCGCTGGAAAAAGCTCGGTTGGTCGCCCTTCTTTGCCGTCCTGGCGAACATGGACAGTGAGCCCCAGAGAATTCTACATCTGCTGGACAGGGCGCTAGAGATATTCTCACGGCAAGGCGACAAAAGGGGCGAACTGTTGACCCTCAGTCACCTCATGTCCATCCACATCAGCACTACCGGATATTGCAAGGAGAGCGAGGAGTATCTTGAAAGGGCCGAGAGGATGTTTTACGAGGTTGCCGACTCCCTCTCCGTCTACATGACTATCCTTGTGGCCCGGAGCCTGGCCCTCAGCTTTTGTGTACTTCTTGGCGATATGGGCAGGGCGAGCCAGTTTTCCACCCTGGCATATTCTCTTGCAAACAGACATAAGATAGTAAACTTCCAGGCGGCCCTGCTCATGGTCAAGGGGTACGAGCAGATCTTTGCCGGCAATACGGCCCAGACCTTCATGTATCTTGAACAGGCCGCCCCCTATATCCATAACCTTGAGGTTGGAACATTCAATGCGCTGGGAATCAGGGTAATGTTGTTCAATTTCCTCTTCCACAACGGCGATTTCGATAACTACTTTGACCAGCGGGACCAGCTTATCTCCATAATGGGCAGGAAGATATTTGCCCAGTCCATTGCCGGACCTTTCTGCTACCTGTGGGAGATCGATATCGCCCTTAACCGGGGACGCACTGATGAGGCCATGGAGCTGACCGAACAGCTTATTTCTCAGAAAGATAAGGGATTAAGTCCCCACCTCCTCAGTCAGGCGCTCCAGTTCAAGGCATTCATCCTGGCCACACGGGGGCACAAGGATGAAGCCCTTCAGATTGTGGAAGAGTCGGTGAAACTCCGAAAAGTTGCAAAGGGGAACTACTTTATTGCCCTCAACAAGATACTCACCGGCTTAACCTATGGCCACTGCGGTCTCCATGAGAGCGCCCTGGAGCTGTTGAGCGAGGGGATTGGGTGCTCCAGGCAGTTGCCCACGGAGTACATAGATGCGTGCGGCATCCTTCACCGCGCCTCCCTCCACATTCAGATGGGAAACGGTGAAGAGGCCTGCCGTGACCTGGAGGTTGGACTACGTCTCATGCGGCAGAATTCATATGTCCACTTCTGGGCCTGGACGCCAGCCGCGATGCAGCCTATTCTCGAACTCGCCGTCAGGCATGGGATCGAGCCAGCCCGGAAACTCGCCGCCGGGCGCATCGAGATGGCGCTGCCCGATAGTGGCGGCACAATCCCCCTGCTAAGAGTTAAAACCTTCGGCGGTCTAAGGCTGGCGCTGGGCGATAAGGAGGTCCTGGCTTCCGAGGATCTGACGCCGACCCAGCGAACCTTGATCTGCCTCCTCGTCTCCTCGCCTGGAATGAAGATTGGACAGGAGCAGGTACAGCTTTTCCTCTGGCCCGACAGTTCTCAGGAAAAGGCCAGGGTAAATTTCGATACCCTCCTCTCTCGACTGCGGAAGAGTATCGATAAAGCCATAAAGCCCCTCTCCGTCAAGAGCTATTGCAAGCTTCAAAAGGGTATACTCCTCCTCGATAACTGCCGCATAGATGCAATCGATTTTATCGAAAAGAGCGAGGAGGGGCTCCGTCATGCCCGCCTCCAGGAGTTCTGGCAGGCAGGCAATCTTTTTTTACAGGCCCATAGGCTGTGGCAGGGCAGATTTGTTCCAGAGGTGACGGGCGGGCATCAGATTCGCAACTTCAGGGATAAGCTCTTCGGTCATCTACAGGAGTTGACCCTTAAGTGGTGTGAAATCCTTGCCGAATCGGACCGCAACCGGGAGGCCATAACAATAGCCGAAAAGGCGTTGCGATACGAGCCTACCAATCACTCCCTTGTCCGTCTTCTCTACAACCTTCACCGCAACAGCCCGGTCATCGAGGCCCGACAGGTATTGAAGCAATTCACGACCACCTTGCAGAATCAGAACTACCCGGAAGAGGAGATAGCCGAACTGGTGAGAGAGATCACCGCTGACTCCTCTGACAGTGAAAGCACGTAAATTTACACCCTCCACCCTGATCTACCCCGCTTTTCCAATAAATCGCCTATTTTCTCCAAACAACAGTCCAATTGTAAGAAAATTGTAAGGTCTGCCTGCTATGCTTTCCACGATATAGTATTATTGGAGGTGGCAGAGTGAAGCAATTATGGGAGAAAAAGGTGACGAACAGAAGCTTGGAATCAATAGTTATCTTTTTACGCGTAGCCGTTAAAAGAAGTTTCCACTCACTGGCCTTATCGAAGGGCATCGTGGGCTGCCTCTGTATAGTCATATTGGCGATAGCCAATGTTGGCAGTGCGGCACAAATTCAGGCAGACTTCTCCTTTCAGTCGAACAATAATTCAATATGGGGTTCGCAATTTAATTCGACGGTAGGCAATTGGCGGCAGGACATGCCCCTATTTCAATGGAATGAGACAGCTGTTTTACCGCCATTCCCGTGGGACACTAGCTTGACGGCTGGAGTGCAAATGTCCTCTCTTGCTCATACGGACGGCTCAGTAGGATTGTCGCCGTGGCTCTCCTTTGATACAGGGACAGCCAACCTGGGTTACAATGCTCAGGGTATTACAATTGAGTATCCAGATGCGAACAGCGTAAGTCCTGGAGAGCTGTTTACAATCCAGACAAGCGCTCCGGCAAAGGCCACCAAGAGCTTAAATACAACTCCAATCCGAGTTGATGCGGGTGTGGATATTATCTTTGATACCAATAACAGTCTCACTACCAACATACACAATGTTCCCTGTCTATTTTGTGCCCCCTACGACGTGACAGCAGAATCCTCATTCAGCATCAACCCTGCCTCCGGTGTTACCACGAACGTCTTGGGGATAGAAACAAATATTGCCGCCGACGCAATTTATCAGGGCAATTACATCCCAGGACTGCGCTATGAAAATAACAGTGTAACGTTACTCAATGAGGCTGTAACCGACTCTGTAAATCTGGCGGAAGGTGTTGATGTGATCGGCTATGGCACAGTCGCACTGAACCAGCCGGATACCAGCATCAGCACCGCTAACCAGACCCCCAATAGAACCGGCACTGCTGTTTCCGACGATCTCCTGAGGTTAACGCTGGATATCGATGAAATGGTAGTTGGCGCCCTGCCTAATATCATTGAAGCCGCAACAGGAGAAGCCATCAATATCCCCGGTCTTTCAGGCAACATTGGTCCCAGCCTGGTGTCAGGATGGCTGGCTTTCTTGGATCCTCTCATGCCTGTTTTAGCCTCATACGATCTATTTGCTGTCGATACTTATCTGGACCTCGACCTCCGCCAGAAATTTGAATTTACCCCAAATGATCTGATGGTCAGCTTCGATATGGGCAATGGCACTACGTTTGACACGATCAAGGTAGGACAAAGCCTGGAACTCGTCATGCCGGACTCAGCTGTGGAGATAACCCCCATATTCTCCTTGCCAGACAGCACATTTTCAAACCTCACCGAAGTTGTCTTTGATGCGGGCATTGACGCACAGGTCGCCGAGTTCGGGGTGAAATTTCAAAACTTTTTGAACTGGATTCCAGATGTCTCTATCGGCCCATTGGAACAGTTCAGTTTCAATATTGATACTGCGGTCAAAGCCATCAATGACGCATATTACGACTGTCCCTTTGCCGATCTGGCCTGTGGTTTACTGGACGCATCCTATTTTGGGGTTAATGAATTTCTGGAACCGTTACTCGGTATTGATATCGTTTCGCTTCCCATATCTACATATGATGTTGATACCTGGTTAAGCCCTGACATCTTCGATCAGACATTCAGCGTAGATATGCAGGAGTTTGCTGCCAGTGCCTTCACAGTTACTCCACTCAGCGACTATAACGGCGGCAGCGGTGGCGGCACATCCTCTGTTCCGGAACCATCCACCCTTTTGCTCCTTGGAAGCGGACTTGCCGGGCTGGGACTTGTGCGGAGGGGGCAGAGAGGCTAGTCATTCAAGCATTGTCGATCTCATGGCCGCTGGTCACTATGACCGGTGGCCATTTTGTTTGTTACCAGTAAGAGCCCTTTACCTTCCACCCCATGTAGCAATTATTATACTGCGAGACAAGCTCCGCAACTCTGCTCCATCAAGAGGCGTACGGCACAGCCTGGTGGCTGGGTCAAACGTTTTCCAACCAAGCCTGCAAAGTTCTTCTCCCGTCCATGTAACCGCCTGCCGCACATCCCGTAACTATCCCCAAGGCACATGAGCCTGACTTTCTGTAGCAACTCTCTCCGTCTCATGGCTTCCCCTTTCTGAGGATAACCATAAACCGGTCTGCCTGTGCCACTACCACGGCAGACAGGACAACTCTCCTGCTACGATACCGGGCAGTTTACGTGTTCGTAACATCCGCGCAAATAATACTTGACAAAATCTATAGGGTATACTAACTTCTACGGATGTTCCTGTAGAGCACTCTTCAGATAATAGGGATAGAAGGGGCGGGAGCGATGGAGCAGCAAGGTTAAAGGCGGCATCATCAGGGTTAAAACATCGGGGGAGCTTTGAGGCTATCTAAAAAAGGGCAGTACGCAGTAAGGGCTATGGTGAGCCTGGCGTGCCACACTAATGGGGCGCCTGTTACGCTCAGGGATATATCGGATGAAGAGGATATCTCCCTCTCCTATCTCGAACAGCTCTTTGCAAAGCTTCGCAGGGGTGATGTGGTACGGAGTATAAAGGGGCCCGGCGGCGGGTACGTACTGACGAGGGCTCCAGGCGATATTACCGTAGGAGAGGTCATTGAGCTGGTTGAAGAGGGGCTCAATCCTGTCGCCTGTCTTGATGGCGATGCGGCAAAGTGTACGAGGGAAAACAGGTGCGCGACACAGCGGGTATGGAAGGGGCTGGGCGAGAGGATACGTGATTTTCTCAACTCTATCTCGATAGGGGAGTTGAGCGGAGAGGCCAGGGAGTTGAGCCGTGTTGGGCCAGGTGATAATTAGTGATTTACACGATAACATTTATAACAGGAGGTTGAGTTGAACAGGATCTATATGGACCACAACGCCACGACGCCTGTCCTGCCTGAGGTGCTGGACGCAATGCTTCCCTATCTCAAAGAGGAGTGGGGAAATCCGTCGAGCATCCATTGGGCCGGGAGAGGCCCCAAGAAGGGGATAGATGAGGCCAGGGAACAGGTTGCTAAGATAATAAACGCCGACCCCTCTGAGATTATTTTTGTCAGCAACGGTTCGGAGGGTAACAATTTCGCCATCAAGGGGACCCTTGAGGCAAAGAGGGGGAAGGGCAACCACATCATCACTACGAAGGTAGAGCACCCTTCAATACTCGGCACCTGTAAACATCTGGCAAGGAACGGTTTCGATGTGACATACCTAGATGTCGATAGAGAGGGTCTTCTCGACCTCGACCAGTTAAGGGATGCTATCAGGCCGGAGACGGTACTCATCACCATCATGTATGCCAACAATGAGACGGGCATCATCTTTCCGGTGGAGGAGATCGGTAGGATTGCGAGGGAGCACAAGATTACCTTCCACACCGATGCCGTTCAGGGAGTTGGCAAGGTGCCTGTAGATGTGGTGAGGGAGAATATAGATATACTGACCCTCTCAGGCCATAAGTTGTACGGTCCCAAGGGGATCGGCGCTGTTTACGTGAAGCGGGGGGTGAGGGTTCAACCGCTCATCAACGGCGGTCACCAGGAGCGGAACAGACGGGCAGGCACGGAGGATGTAGCGAGTATCGTGGCCCTCGGAAAGGCGTGCGAGATTGCCATGAGGGATATGGAGAAGGAGACGACACACCTCCTCAAATTGAGAAGCCGCCTGGAGAAGGGGCTTCTGGAGAAGGTATCCCATACGAGGGTCAACGGTCATCTGGAGAAGAGGCTTCCCAATACCGCCAACATCGCCTTTGACTTTGTAGAGGGGGAGTCTATCCTCCTGAACCTCGACATGAAGGGGGTTGCCGCCTCATCGGGCTCAGCCTGCACATCGGGCACCCTTGAGCCGTCACATGTTCTTGTGGCGATGGGCGTCTCCCTTGAGGACTCTCACGGATCGGTGCGGTTCAGTCTCGGCAGGTCGAATACGGAGGAGGAGGTTGACTATGTTATTGCGTCACTCCCACAGCTTGTAGAGCGGCTGAGGAGCATGTCGCCCCTCTATTCGCCTGAAACAGGCCAGAGGGCCGAGATAGAGTTTGAGACGGTAGGTAAACACTGAGGAGTGTCTGATCTCTTCAGACATTCTGAACGATATGGTCACGTAAAAAGTTGTGGAATGGCTAAGTAAAACATTCGATATGCAAGGAGTAGTGGTTTTTCAGGTGCGAAGGCATACATATGGTATGTCGAGTGTCTGAAAAATTGCTACGACGCCATCATCATTAACAGATAAGGAGAAAAGGTTATGTACAGTGAAAAAGTCATGGAACACTTCAATAATCCACGTAATGTAGGGGAGGTGGATGCTCCCAACGGAAGCGGCACGGTTGGCAACCCAGCCTGTGGCGATATAATGAAGCTCACCATAAAGGTCGACGAAGATACCATTACGGATATAAAGTTCAAGACATTCGGGTGCGGCGCCGCCATTGCGACAAGCTCAATGGTGACCGAACTGGTGAAGGGGAAGTCTCTTGCCGACGCCGAGAATGTGACCAATGAGGCTGTCTCCGAGGCCCTCGACGGGTTGCCGCCGCTGAAGATGCACTGCTCCAACCTTGCCGCCGACGCCCTCCATGCTGCCCTGGCTGACTACAAAAAAAGGCCGGCAAGGCCTGAGAGGTTGCATCGAGAGGTGTGACGAATATTCCAGTATAGCATAGGTAAATCGTCTCTCCCTCACCGCTTTCTGCGGAGAGGGAGAGATCAGGGATGCATTTGAATTGCAGTGAAAATTGCTTGACTATTCCTCTTCTATCCCTTACATTACACTTCACTCTTCCTCTCGGAAGAAAGGCCATATAAACAGCGCATTGGGGGATCGTCTAATGGCAGGACGGCGGACTCTGACTCCGCTAGTCTAGGTTCGAATCCTAGTCCCCCAGCCATTTATCAATTCTGCCTGTAACGACGTGAAGGTTTTTTGTACCGGGATTAATCTCTTTGCCGGACTCTCTTCCAGGTTAATGAACACTGTTTGATTTGCAAACAATAAATCTACTCAAGGATAGGAGGAAAAATGCTGGTTCGTGATATCGTAGACAGAGGGGTGCCGGTGGCCGGTCGCTCTGATTCAGTGCGTTCCGTTGTAGTGAAGATGATTAGCAGGGATTGTGCAGTGATACCTGTAGTGGATGATGATGGAAAGCTTGTCGGTGTGATAGCGCTGAGGGATGTGATGTTGCCCATGTATCCGAATCTGGGGGACTATATACATGACAGTGTACACAGCCGTGACTTCGAGGAGATGGAGGTTGGCTACCAGGCTGTTCTGAAGATGAAGGCTGAGGAGATAATGACCCCCAATCCCGTATCGGTCTCTCTTGACGACCCTATACTCAAGGCCGCTTCCTCTATGGGCCTGAAAAACCTGCGACGTATTCCGGTGGTAGAGGGCGGCAGGTATGTCGGTATCATTGGTATCACTGACGTCAACAAGGCGCTCTTCTTCAATCAGTAACTGATATCTTCGTAAAAAGTTGTGGGATGGCGTTGTAATCTGGATGCAGAGAAAGTGATCTCTCGGGTATCATGAATTATGTCAACTCGACATACCCCGCCATGCATATCCCTGTGTCAGGCGGCTTCGCCTCTACGCGGCAGCGAGTTGTCAGCGCTGTCCGTGAGGTGGTGAGTGAACGTGCCTACATTGCCCTTGAATATCGTGATGGTGTGTGGGAGGCAGACAGGACGCAGGTGTCTTCCTTCTCAACTGCCAGCACTCTTTACGCCTCACAAGCCGGACTCTATGGTTCCAATGGAGAGTATGTCGTCGGCTCTGTAAGAAAAGCGCAGTTGATTGATATATATCTGTAGAAAATCCTGCATAAGTCTCTTGTCCAGCAACCAGCCCCTTGGCAACGCCTTGGGGCTTATGTTTTTTGGGGGACTATGATCCATGTGCGTAAAGCGCGGCGTAGCAGCGTCTGATGAGACGGTTAGATCTATCTGAGTGTCTGCGAGATACGTTCAAAGCTGGGGATATACAGATTGCCTTTAGAAAGAGCAAGAGATAGATATAGAGATACAACCCCTCAGGAAGCGCCCCGAACTGATTGCCGGTGTCGATGCCGCCTTCTTCGATGACAAGATTGTAGGGATAGCCTCCCTCTACCACTATCCAGACCTCACCCCTCTGAGGGACAGTATATCGATACGGGAGGTCACCTTGCCCTATATCCCGGGCCTCCTCTCATTACGGGAGGGGCCTGTCCTTATGGAGGCCATAGAGGGGCTTTGATGCTCTCCCCGATATTCTTCTGTGTGACGGCCAGGGGATCGCCCATCCCCGGGGTATCGGTATTGCATCACACATCGGGGTCCTCCTCGCCATCCCCTCCATCGGGTGCGCAAAATCGAGGCTGGTGGGCGGCTACAGCGAACCTGGCATTAAGAAGGGGAGCAACTCCCCATTGATCTATAAGGGGGAGGTAATCGGTGCAGTCGTTAGGTCGAGGGACAATGTTCGTCCTCTCTTCGTATCGCCGGGTCACCTTGTCGATATTGATGGGGCCGTAGAGTATGTCTTAGCCTGCACGGGGCGATATCGGCTGCCGGAGCCGATTCGGCGGACCGATAGACTCTCGAAAGATCGGTGTCTCAGGCGCAGAAGAGAAGAGAATTGACAACCTGGCGCGATACCCTTACACTTGACACAGGTCATGTATGATGGCGTCGTAAAAAGTCCGATCTGCTGGGCCGAGCAATTTTTCAGACACTCGACATACCATATGTATGCCTTCGCATCTGAAAAACCACTACTCCTTGTATATCGCAATTTTTACTTAGCTATCTCACGACTTTTTACGATAGCGTCATGTATGACACCCCAAAACAATAAAGGAGGAAACTATGCGAGAGCGGAAGATAACCCTGACCGATGAGGAGATGCCGCGCCAGTGGTACAATATCCTGGCTGATATCAAACTCAACCCGCCACTCGATGGAGAGGGAAAGCCCATCGGTCCGGAGGCGCTTGCCCCCGTCTTCCCCATGAATCTGATCGAACAGGAGGTGAGCAGCGAGCGGTGGATCGATATTCCCGAAGAGGTTTTGGATGTCCTCTCCATGTGGCGCTCCACACCTATGATACGCGCCTACAACCTTGAGAAGGCCCTCGACACGCCGGCGAAGATATATATCAAGAACGAGAGCGTCAGTCCGGCGGGGAGTCACAAGCCAAATACCGCCGTAGCCCAGGCCTACTACAATAAGCTCTTCGGCATAAAGAGGCTGACGACAGAGACTGGCGCGGGGCAGTGGGGGAGCGCTATTGCATTCGCCTGTAGTCAGTTCGGTCTCGAGTGCGAGGTCTACATGGTGCGGGTCAGCTTTGACCAGAAGCCGCACCGCAAGACGTTGATGGAGGCGTGGGGAGCGGAGTGCATTCCCAGCCCCAGCGACAGGACGAACGCCGGTCGGCAGATACTTGGGAGTGACCCCAACACACCGGGAAGCCTCGGCATCGCCATCAGCGAGGCGGTAGAGGCGGCAGTGAGTGACGAGACGGGCGAGACCCGCTACGCGCTGGGCAGTGTTTTAAACCATGTCATGCTCCATCAGACGATTATCGGCCTTGAGGCGATGAAGCAGCTTGAGAAGGTTGGCGACTATCCCGATGTTATTATCGGCTGCGCCGGTGGGGGGAGCAATTTTGCTGGCCTCGCCTTCCCTTTTATTCACGACAAGATAAACGGAAAAGAGATAGCCATCTATCCTATGGAGCCTGCGGCATGTCCCACCATGACCAGGGCCCCCTTTGTCTACGACCACGGCGATACGGCGGGCTATACCCCTCTCCTCGCCATGCACAGCCTCGGTCACGCCTTTGTTCCACCGCCCATACATGCCGGGGGACTCAGGTATCACGGCATGGCGCCGACCGTCAGTGAACTGGTTGTTGAGGGACTCATAGAGCCGAGGTCGGTTCACCAGAACGACGCCTATAAGGCGGGGGTGCTCTGGGCCAGGACGGAGGGGACAATACCTGCTCCGGAGACTAATCACGCCCTCGCCTGCGTAGTCGAAGAGGCGAAAAAGGCGAAGGAGGAAGGTAAGGAGAGGGTAATCCTCGCCAACTTCAGTGGTCACGGTCTGCTGGACCTCGGCGCCTATCATCAATTCTTTTCCGGAGAGTTGGAGGACTACGCCCTCTCCGATGATGAGCTAAAGAGGTCGGAGGAGATATTCAGGGGCTACCCGAAGCCGCAGAGAACAGGAGAGAGGTAGAGGAGGGAGCGGAGAGGAGGGTCAGTAAGTGTACTCAAGGCACTGGAAAGAGCAGATGGAGTAGTGGGTTGTTTTCACGAAAGAACGGTAGGGCCAGCTTGACGAATGAAGTCAAGCGCGTAAACGAGATGATGCTCCAGCGCTTTCGCTCCAATCGTTTGTGGTGACCACAAAAAAGCCCACCGACGGATGATATCGGTGGGCTTGAGAACCGCTTTTGTTGCTCTAACCTTTTATGTGCTTACTTCTCTGCCTGCCGAACCAGCCGAGGCCAAGGAGACCGGAACCGAGAAGGAGTATGGTGGCAGGCTCTGGCACTTGCTCAAAGATGGCCTCAGAATCCTCAAGGAAGAGATTCCCACTCCCGCTCGTTCTGGCAATATGAATGCCAAGGATGCCGTCTGATATTGCTTGGTATATCTCTGGCGAGATGAAAGTGCCTAAACTGTCATCTGGGCCGAACTGTTCAAAGCTGAAGTCAAATCTGTATATGCCGTCATGCTCTCTGCCGCCGAAGGTGAGGGCGCCAAGGGTGCCGATATCACTCCCGACAGTTGTGAGAATAGTCCTGTTGGAGCTGTCTGTTCCAAATGTTTCACCATTCATGATACGAACCTCAAATGAGGAGTCGCCCGGGTTGTTGGTTGTCCACCCCTCAAGAAAGAACTCAAACTCTATCAGGCTCGTCCTGAAATCAAAATCATTAAAGTATGGTGAAGACGACACATCAGGGTTGACGGAAGGGGGGAGTTGGTGGAAATAGTAGAAATCGTCGGCGCCGGAAAAAACATCTATCTGATAACTATGGTCGTGATGGTCGTCATTGCTGAAGAAGTTGGTTCTTGAGTTTGTATCCTCATGGTGGTGGTTGGCCGTCTTCAGCTTCTGCTTCAAAATATCTTTATCAACATCTGACAGTTCGTTGATCTCATTGACAAGCTCCCTCTTTATCTTGCCCCTCTCCAGTGCTTCTCCATATTCATAGTGAGAGGTAGTGGCATCAAGGTGGGCACGTTCCAAAAATGAGTTGCCATAATCATTATGTAACGGAACCGCCTGTGCCGATAGTGGTGATAAGCAGAGGATAAGCGCAAGAGCAGACAGTATGAGAGAAGCTCTGTTGGTAAAGATCGTAATATTCATGATAAGACACCCCTTTTCTGGCAATATAAATCTAGTTGTTCAACCTACACTTTCAATGGCTCGTAGAAATGCAATTACCGTGCCATCGCGCCTAAAAAGTGGTGGCTCTCATTGTAACGTGTAGATATATAAGGAGAATACTTTGCCGGGTACCCTCTAAGATTATATTCAAAGCTCATATGCCCACAATATGTCAAATAATCTTACACTTTTCAGACCAGTTGTGAAGGCCTCAAGGGAGCAATAAATGATAAAATAGAGGAAATAGCTATAATATCCAAGTAGTTATGTAAGAAATAGTGGTGACAAGAAAAGTGACACTTTTTGAGGACCTTTTGCTGACAGAATCTTGACGGATACGGTATGAAAGCAGCAAAATCTATATAAGACAGCAGGTTATGAATCTACAATGCTGTCAAGAAAAGTGACACTTTTGCGGTGTCACGAGCTTAAGGGAGGTCTGAATATGATTGTAAAAAGTCGTGAGATGGCTAAGGAAGACATTAGGTATACAACCCAGTGGACCGGACTTTTTACGACGCCATCACTCTTTGTAAAAGAAATATCTTCTCGTCACTATTTCTTTCCACTTTTCCCTTGACAACACAACATGTTGTGTTGTAGTATTGCCGCACACACAACATAGGGGATTTATCCCTGTGAAATTAGAGACTTAAACCATTGATATTTTCTACCCTGCCGTGCGTTGAAAACCATCCGCCGGGGGGCTCGTTACACTTCACACACTGGGATTAATCACCACTCTACAGGCTAAAAGGAGGCTGCGAAATGGCGTTAGGACAGGACACTCTTCTCTCTCAAGGGCACGGCACGGAAGGAAAACCAGAAAAGGAGGCCAGGAAAACGGCGATGAATCCCCCGCACCTCACGGAGAATGCTCTGACGGTTCTTGAAAAGAGGTACCTCAAGAAGGATCCTGAGGGAAGACCCGTAGAGACGGCCGAGGAGCTCTTCCGGCGCGTTGCAGAGAACATTGCCCAGGCTGAACTTAACTACGACCCCGATGCCGACCTGGATAATACAGCGGCAACATTCTACAACATGATGACCTCCCTAGAGTTTCTCCCCAATTCACCGACACTCATGAACGCGGGGCGGGAGTTGCAGCAGCTCTCCGCCTGTTTCGTCCTTCCTGTGGAGGACTCGATGGAGAGTATCTTCGAGACGATAAAGCATACCGCCCTTATTCACAAATCGGGCGGGGGGACGGGCTTCTCCTTTACAAGGCTGAGACCGTCCGGCGACATCGTCGGCTCAACATCGGGCATCTCCTCCGGTCCAATCTCCTTCATGACCGTCTTCGATTCGGCAACAGAGGCGATAAAGCAGGGCGGCACCAGGCGGGGCGCCAACATGGGGATCCTGCGCGTTGATCACCCCGATATCATGAACTTTATCACCTGTAAAGAGGACCACGCCACTCTCAACAACTTTAACATCTCTGTCGCCATAACCGAGGAGTTCATGGAGGCTGTGGAGGCCGATGAGAAGTACGATCTGAAGAACCCGAGGGGTGGTAAGCCGGCGGGGTCGCTCCACGCAAAAGAGGTCTTCAACAAGATGGTGGAGATGGCATGGAAAAACGGAGATCCGGGGATTGTCTTTATTGACAGGATCAACCTGGACAATCCAACGCCCCACATGGGGGAGATGGAGTCTACGAACCCGTGCGGCGAGCAGCCCCTCCTCCCATACGAGTCGTGCAACCTCGGCTCCATTAACCTGACCAAGATGATTAGGAGCGACGGAAATGGCGGCTATGAGATCGACTGGGAGCGGCTTGAGCGGGTGACGGGCGAGGCCGTCCACTTCCTCGACAATGTGATAGACATGAACCGCTACCCGATAAAGGAGATAGATGAGCAGACGAAGGGGAACAGGAAGATAGGGCTTGGTGTCATGGCTTTTGCCGACATGCTCATCCGCCTCGGCATTCCCTACGACTCGGATGAGGCCATAGAGACGGCAGAGAGGGTGATGGGCTTCATCCAGGAGAAGGGACACGACGCCTCTGAAAAGCTTGCAGGCGTTAGGGGGGTCTTTCCCAACTACATGGGATCGACCTTCGACGGTAAGAGGATGATGAGGAATGCAACGGTGACGACCATCGCCCCGACGGGCACCATCTCGATTATCGCTGGCTGTTCATCGGGGGTTGAACCCCTCTTTGCCCTCGCCTTTACACGGAACGTTCTCGACGGCGCCGAACTGGTCGATGCCAACCCCGTCTTTGCGGAGATCGCGAAGGAGGAGGGCTTCTACAGCCCCGAGCTCATGGAGAAGGTTGCCAGAAGTGGAGGTCTCCACGACACAGAGGGTATCTCCGATGAACTGAGGAGGGTCTTCGTCACCTCTCACGACATTACCCCCGAGTGGCATATCAGGATGCAGGCCGCCTTCCAGAAGTATACCGACAACGCCGTCTCAAAGACGGTCAACTTCTCCAACGAGGCGACGGCGGAAGATATTGACAATGCCTACCAGCTGGCCTACAAGCTGGGCTGCAAAGGGGTGACCGTCTACCGCGACGGGAGCAGGGATGTACAGGTACTCAACAAGGGGCGGGAGAAGAAGGAGGAGGTCCAGTCCCATCTCCTGGCCGCCGATGGGGCGGCGCATA
>JBHHTR010000012.1:0-22635 GCA_046753505.1 Thermodesulfobacteriota bacterium | reverse complement strand
CCTACCTTTGAAGGTGATGTACTCAAGAGCATTCATGAGATCCTGGAGGTAACGGGGGGGAGAACTCTGGCCCTCTTTACCAGCCACAACCTACTCAAGAAAGCCCACGGAGCGTTGCAGTCACTCACTAGCATCACCACCCTCAGACAGGGGGAGCACGACAGCTATCACCTCATCAACCTCTTCAAGGAGAGCAACGATTCTGTGCTGCTGGGGACTACAACCTTCTGGCAGGGCATCGATATCCCAGGCAACGACCTGGAGTGCGTCATCATCACGAAACTCCCCTTCCAGAACCCTGACGATCCAGTCGTGGAGGCGAGAGTCGAGCGGCTCCTCAAGGAGGGGAAAGACCCCTTCAACAGCTATCAGGTGCCGCAGGCCATCCTCCTCTTCAGACAGGGCTTTGGCAGACTGATAAGAAGAACGGACGACCGGGGAGTTGTCGCCATCCTCGACCCAAGGGTAAAGACAAAATCGTACGGTCCACGCTTTCTAAACTCCATCCCCCGGTGCCGGAGGAGCGATTCACTCGATGAGGTTAAGGGGTTTCTTGGAGTGGAGGGCGGAACCGTGAGAAACAGGTGATACATGCCAGTCATAACTCACCGCCTGGCTCTACTCAAGAGACGGATGCTCACGGATTTATAGGATTTTCAAAACTCTATCTTGGGGGAAATAAGCAAGAACCTTGCAAGTGAAACGGCAGCCGCACCTAGTTTCCTTGTTAATGGTGTGCGTAACCTAATTTATAGATCAAGCTCTTTAGCAACCTTATCAAGAGGAGTGGCAGGCTGATCCTTAGCCTCTTCCTTTTTAGTCTATCAAAGTGAGAGGCGGTGGTCGTTCTCTCTGAGCCACCTGTCGCACTCCCGGTAGTCGGGGAAGATATCTTCCACCCTCCTCCAGAAGCGTTGCGAATGGTTCCTCACATCCAGGTGGGCGACCTCGTGGACGACGATACTGTCAATGATGTGGGGCGGCAGCATCATGAGTCGCCAACTGAAGTTGAGGCTCCCCTTCACACCGCACGACCCCCAGCGAGTCAAGGCGCTGGTTATCCTTACACACTGATATGAAAGCCCGGCTGCGGCGGCAAAGCGCTCTACCCGCTCAGGCAGTAGCCTCCTCGCCTCACCACGGTACCACTCGATAAAACGGCGCCGTCCCTCCACGGCATGTTCTCTCGACAGAAGGAACCTCCCGTCAAAGGAGATGGGTTGTTGCCCATTCTCTACGATGGAAAGCTTATAGGAACGCCCAAGATAGAGGAACTCTTCCCCATCGACAAACTGCTTCTCTACCCTCACCCTCTCCCGCGCCAACCCCTGCTTTCGTGAAATCCAGCCCCTCTTCTCATGAAGGAAACGTTCAATCACACTGCTGGAAACCGTGTAGGGGGCACGAACGACAAGGGAGGCGTCCCTCCGAACCTCAATGGAGATGGTGCGGCGCCTGGAGCGCACCACTTTATCAACCTTCATCATGGCAATCCATTAGTAAAGCGGGTTAGATGTGGTTTCGCTCTTATGAGGGCATGAAGGAGAATCAGTAGAGCCGTACCGTAGGAGAGGTAGTAGTGGAGTCCAATGGCAATGGCACGGGTTCCATCGCCTACCGTTACGATTGGCGGCATGCCGAAGATGCCGAAGATGGAGATGGACGCTCCAGCAGAGGTTGAGATGAGGTAGCCGGAGATAGTAATCAGCCCCATAAGCAGATAGAAGGCCGGGTGAGTAGATATTCTATTGAATGAAATTACAGGGGAGGATGATTGTGTCACTCCGGTATAGAGCATCCACCCCGTTTTAATGAGAACCAGCAGGAGGACGATCACTCCAAAGGACTTGTGGAGCATGAGCGCATCGTGATACCACCGGTCGTAGAAGGTGAGACCGACCATGTGCCAGCCTAGCCAGATGAGACCGATAGAGAGGATGGCCATCACCCAGCAGTAGATATCCCTGACAAACTTTCGACAACCCATGGCAGATGCGCCGATCTATGACCTGCTTACACTCATGACTCGGAAATAGGTTGGCTATATTCTCTACTTCCTTATCCCCTCGATACTGAGTTCCATCTCCATCGTCTCGCTTGCCGGACCGAGGTTGTAGGAGATACCGAAGTCGCTTCGTTTCAGCGTCATCGTACCGATAAAACCTGCCCGGTACCCCTTCCACGGGTCCTTACCCTCTCCGACCTTCTTAACCTTGATCGTGATCGGTCTGGTCACACCGTGAAGTGTAAGCGCGCCCTCCATGTTGCCCTCTTCGGTGCTGCCACTATATCCGGTGCTCTTGAAGGTTGCCGTCGGGTATTTTTTGACATCGAGGAAGTCTTTGCTGCGCAGGTGTTTGTCTCGCTCGGCGTGACGGGTATCGACGCTGCCAGTATCAATGGTCACGGCTATCCGGTTCGATTTTGGTTGGACCGGGTCGTGGCTGAAGTCACCGGAGACGGTATTGAAGCGGCCGTAGAGCCAACTGAAACCGAGGTGTTGTATCCGAAACTCCACAAAGGAGTGGTCTGGGTCGATCTTGTACTCCGCCGCCTGAGCGGTGATACCTCCGGCAAGGGTTGCCACTGTCATAATGATAAGAACGTGCCATCCACTTAAAAGCATCCGCTTCATAGTGTGCCTCCTCTCGTTACGGTAACCAGTCGTAGAGCCCTTTTCTCCTGGACGTCATACGTGGACGCAGTGGAAGGGTGGCGAGGACTCTATCGACAATATTAACCACCATAGGTTCGTAGGTATCGTGGACTGAAAACTTAAGATAGTCGCTATCGGAATTGAGATCGGCGTCACCAAGGGTATACTCCGCCCTCCACATCTCCTTGCCACTCCTGCTGTAGATCTCAAATATAACCCCAATTTCTATGGACGCATAGTAAAGCAAACGGGAGGCGTCCCATTTTGTGATGTTAATAAAGAGGACCCCATCGGCGTCGAGGGCCCTGATGATCGCCTCTCTGCCCGCGCCGCCGGAGGCTATCTCCTCACCTGTCGTCAATGACGATAGCCGCTTATCGACCTCCTCTGCCGAAATAAGGGTGTATCCTGAACGGCTCAGGGTCTCGATCACCACCCCCCTGAAGAGCTCTCTACCCCCCTCACTCCCCGTATCGCCTCTCACCGGAACAACGGCAATAGTACCGACCACACTCTGACGAAACTGGGGCGCTACCTTAGAGTGAACCTTGTTGCCACACCCGGTCACCACGAACAGGAGCGCACAGAACGTTACTATTACCGCAATCCCTCTCTTCACTCCTCAACTCCAATCACTCTCTTTTGCAACAGCAGTGTATTCTCACCCACCATGCCGACTTCGTACTCTCCGGCAAACTTCTCCAGGAGCCGCTCTCGCAGAAGCCCGGCGCTCCCTGTCACATCTGCGAGGAGCACAAAGCGGTTCCGGTAAAACGATACGTAGGAGGTCCTCCTGACCATCGCCATCCCCTCAATCCTCGCCTTCAACGCCTTGAAACCGCTGTATTCCGACACATCACGAATGGTGAGGATGACCTTGTAGATCTTGTCTACCTCTTTCAGGACGCCTGCCGTAATCAACGCCTCCTTCAGGGGAGCTACGGCTATCTTCGCCTCAATGGGAAGGGTGTAGACCGGCTCACCGATGGCAGATTCACCCACCTTAGCCTCCGAGGTCATGGCGTAGTTGGCAATAAACTCCCTGGCCTTGCTGTAGATCTTCCATTCGATAAAGCCCTTGTCCTCCTCCAACACATCCCTGGAGAGGAGACTCCCTACAACCTGTGCCACCGCCTTCTTGAAGGCGTCCTCAATGGCGTCGCTCTTTGTCTCAGCCTCGTTCTCCGAAAGGGACGCGACGCCTATGACGCTTACGGTGACGACCCCCTCCGACTGGGCAGACACAACCGTGCTCATGTAGAGCAGCAGTCCTAACAGAGACAAAAGAATAATCCCTCTCCTCATTGTAAAAACCCCTCCACCCTCTCTCTGATTATCTCCCTCTCCCTTGCGGTAAACCATTCGACATCCTCGTCACGCCGAAACCAGGTCAACTGTCTCTTGGCGTAGTTCCTAGTCTTTTTCTTGATCTCTCCAATCGCCTCTTCCCTGGAACAACCTCCACCAATGAAATGGGCCATCTCCTTATACCCCAAACCGCCCATGGACTTCAATGACGGAGAGCACCCCATCTCCAGCAGGCCCCTCACCTCCCCTTCCAGACCGTCTTCAATCATGGAATCGACCCGCCCTTCAATACGACGATAGAGGAGGCTCCGCTCCATCGTGAGGCCGATGGTCAGGAGACGGTACGGTCTCTCGCCAAAGCCGTGCTCATTCTGATGGCGCGAGAGGGGCTGTTTCGTGAGAGTGGCGACCTCAAGAGCCCGTATGATCCTCACCCTGTTGTGAGGGTGTATCGAATCGGCAAGTGACGGATCAACCTCCCTGAGCTTATTATGGAGGTACCCCCTGCCCATCCGCTCCTCCATCTTCTCCAACTCCTCACGCAGCGCCGGGTTTGCGGGGGGGGCATCAAGGAGGCCCTTCGTCAACGCCCTGATGTAGAGGCCGCTCCCACCGGCAAGGATGATAAGCCTCCCTCTCGAATGGATATCGTCGATGACCGCCGCAGCGTCGTCCCGATAGTGTGCGACGGTATACACCTCGTCGGGAGAGACCATATCGATAAGGTGGTGAGGCGCCCTTCTACGCTCCTCCGCCGTCGGCTTAGCCGTCCCGATATCCATAAACCGGTAGACCTGCATAGAATCGGCGGTGACGATCTCTCCGTCGAACTCCTCCGCAAGGTCGAGGGCCATCGACGACTTGCCTGAGGCCGTGGGGCCAACGATAACAACAACCCTTATCTCCTTCATGGGACTCACTCTCGCACGCAGCAGAGAGGCAGACGCCTATCTGCGCTTGAACATGACCTCAAGATCACCCTTCGAGAAGACCTTGACCGAGGGCCTTCCGTGAGGACAGTGGCTCGAAAGATCGGTCTCCGACATCTGCGCTAGGAGCGACCTCGCCTCCTCCCTGGGAAGATCGCGGGGGCCCCGAATAACGCCGTGACAGGCGATCCTCTGAAGGACCTCCTCAATGCGCTCCTCGACACGCGAGCTTACACCGATGGTCGCCATCTCCTCAACCAGATCCTTGATGAGCGACTGGCACCTCTTCCCTGAGAGTATCGTGGGAATCGCCTTGATGATGAAGGTGGTTCCGCCAAAGGGCTCGATAGTAAAACCGAGGCGTGTCAGGAAGGAGAGGAGGTTGGCGAAAAACTCATGCTCAACGGGCGACAACTCGATAACCTCTGGAACGAGGAGGAGTTGTGAGGTGGCGCAGCCATCGGCGTAATACTCTCCCTTGAGCTTTTCAAAGAGGACCCTCTCAGCCGCCGCGTGCTGGTCTATGATATAGAACTCATCCTCTCTGGAGCAGATGAGGTATTCACCCCATAGCTGGCCCACCACCTCCATATCGAGGAAGTGAGGGTTTTTTGCTTCTCCAGAGCGATTCGCAAAGGGTAGCAACCCATCGGAGGGTTCTTCATCCAAGTCCCCTCTGACCCCTCTCGCATCGCCGTCACGCGCTCCATAATCGCCATAGCCGGAATTGCCGCCATAGCCGCCGGAGCCGCTCCCTGGGGGCCTGAAACTGTCACCCCTCTCGAAGCCGCCTCTGTAACTCCCACCGTACTCCCCCGATAGCTCCCTCACCTCCCTGCCTTCGGACGACTGGCTCCCCCTCGAGAGGGCGCCGGAGAGAAAGGCGTCACTGATAGCCCTGCTCATCTCCCGGTAGACCTCAACGGGGAGTCTGAAGCGCACCTCGCTCTTAGCTGGGTGGACATTGATATCGACGTCGGCTGGAGAGACGGCAATGTAGAGTATTGCGACGGGAAAGCGACCGTCCATGAAGAGCCCCCTCACCCCGTTGATGATGGCCCTGTTAATCCCCTTATCCCTGACGAGGCGCTGATTGACGTAGACATAAAAACCCTTTGTTGTGGCGAGGGAGAGATCGGGCGTTGAGAGAACACCGGAAATCTCAAGATGATCTCCACTAAACTCTACCGGCATCAACTCCATCTCCTTGTAGCGGCTCAGGACGTCTCTGATCCTCTCTTCCCGCCCTGTGGGTGGAGAGTTGAGGACAAGGTTGCGCCCATTAGAGAGCTGAAAACCGATAGAGGGGCAGGCAAGAGCGATCCTCTCGACAACATCCTTGATATGGCCGAACTCGGTCATGGCGCTTCTCAGAAATTTCCGCCTCGCCGGTGTGTTGAAGAAGAGGTTATTCACCTCGATGGAGGTCCCGTCAGCCGCGCCGTGGTCAGCAACCTCTGCAACCTTCGAGCCCCGCACCTTCACCACGGTACCGCTCACGCTCCCCCTGACCTTTGTTAAAAGCTCAACCTCCGAAACCGATGCGATGCTCGGCAGCGCCTCACCCCTGAAACCCATCGTCACCAACGATTCGAGATCGTCCTCCGACATTATCTTGCTAGTAGCATGTCTCTCAAAGGCAATGAGGGCGTCGCTCCTCGTCATCCCCTCGCCGTCATCAACGATCTTGATGGAGAGTTTGCCTCCATCCTTGATATGGATGGCGATCCTCCCTGCCCCGGCGTCTATGGCGTTCTCGACAAGCTCCTTGACGACCGACGACGGCCTCTCCACCACCTCACCGGCGGCAATCTTGCCTGCCAGTTCGGGCGCCATAACCCGTATCTTGCCCTGAGAGGGCGCTGTCACCTGTTCAACTTTATCCATCATCCCTTTCTACCGCCCCTCTATGAGGGGGCACTCACAACAGAGGGGATCCCTCGCTCTGCAATACTCCTTGCCCACCCTCACCAGGAGGGCGTGGTACTCATTGAAGCGCCCGGCATCGTGTTCAAGGTTTTTCATGAAGAGGCTCCGTATCTCCTCGTAGCTCGCGTTATCGGCAATCATCTGATGACGAAGCAGCACTCTCCGCGTGTAGGCGTCGACTACAAAGGTAGGGTGATTGCCGGCATAGAGGAGGATTGCGTCGGCGCTCTCCTCCCCGATGCCGTAGAGTCCAAGAAGCTCATCCCGCAACCCATCGCTATCTCCCCGAAACATCGCGTTGAGGTCTCCACCATAGCGGGCGACAAGATGATTGACAAAAACCTTGAGTCTCTTCGCCTTGAGATTGTAGTAGCCCGACGGCCTTATAAGCTCGGCCAGCTCGGACTCGACTGTCTCGTGAATGGCGAAGGGCGTGAGGAGGTCGCCCCCCTTCAGGTTATCGATCGCCCTCTCTACATTCCTCCACGACGTATTCTGAGTGAGGATCGCCCCCACTATAACCTCGAAGGGGCTCTCTCCCGGCCACCACTCCTGGGGGCCGAATGCCGCAAAGAGTTTGCTATATATTGTATTAAGAGCGCCTGCTATCTTACCGCTTTTCAATGTCTTTTGTGACTCTTACCGTTGCCTCTCTGTCTCCTGCCGCCCTTACTGTCTGACTCCATATCCCACCCCTTCAGGCGCTCTATCTCACTCTTCGTCAAGAAACGGTGCTCGCCGGGTTTCATTGAACCAATCCCTATGCCTGCAAACTCCACCCGCTTGAGCTTCTGTACCTGATGTCCTACGGCGAGACACATCCTCTTGATAAGCCTGTTTCTCCCCTCAAAGACGGTCAGCTCAATCCACGAGTTCTCCTTGAGCCCCTTTATGAAACGGACAGTGGCCGGCAGTGTCTTGCCGTCTTCCAGGTAGACACCCTTCTCAAGCCTCTTTATATCCTTAGGGTCAGGCGCACCCTTAACCTTAGCGTGATACCTCTTTGGAACCTTGTATCTCGGATGGATGAGCTGGTCTGTGAGCTCGCCGTCATTAGTGAGGATGAGGGCCCCCTCGGCATCGAAGTCGAGTCTTCCCACAGGAAAGAGCCTCTTATTATACCTCTTCACCAGATCGGCAACAACGGGCCTTCCGGCCGGATCGGAGAGGGCCGTGATGAAACCGACCGGTTTATTGAGCAGGATATATACCTTGGAAACCTTGCGTGGAAGAGGAACGCCGTCTACCGCAACCCTATCACTGTCAGGCTCTATCGTCACCCCCAGACGGGTCACCGTCTCCCCGTTCACCGTCACCCTCCCCTGTTGAATCAGCTCCTCCGCTCCCCTCCTCGACGCTATCCCCGCCCTTGCTATCACCTTCTGTAACCTCTCCAACAGACTCCTCCGCCTCCTCTAGTTCCCGCAGGTTGGGCAGCGCAGAGAGATCTTTCAACTCGAATGCTTCGAGAAACTCCCTTGTTGTGCCGTAGACCGACGGTTTCCCCGGTAGATCCTTCTTCCCTACGCTCTTTATGAGCCGCTTATCGAGAAGTGTCTTCAAAACCCCTCCGCTGTCAACACCCCTTACCGCCTCCACCTCTCCCCGTGTAATCGGCTGCCTGTAGGCTATGATGGCGACGGTCTCCATGGCGGCCCTGCTCAACCGGGCCAGCCGGATATTGATGAGCTTGCGTATCCACGGAGAAAAGTCGGGCCTCGTGCGCATCTGGTAGCCGCCCGCAACTAGGCTTATAAGAAGCCCCCTGCCGCCATCAGCGTACTCCGTCATCAACTCGTTGACGGCATTCTTAACCTCATCGCGGCTCTCACACTCCACGATTTTCATGAGTCTGTCGATACTTATCGGCCTGTCCGCCGCGAATATGAGCGCCTCTATGAGCGGTTTCAGTGCTCCCATCTACTCTGCCTCACCATCGTTTCCCTCCCTGACCTCTTCGGGGATATAGACGGTGATCCCGCCCTCCTCCGACTGGTAGATGTGGATCATCCGCATCTTCACAAGCTCAAGAACGGCCAGAAAGGTAACGATAATCTCCGATTTGACCATGTCGCCGGAGAAGAGGGCGGTAAATGCAGCGCTGGTCCTCTCCCGCAGAAACGCCATGACCTCATTTATCTTATCAATAACGCTTAACTTCTCGTCTGAGAGGTTGATTGAGACCGTCCCCGGCGTCCTGTCGAAGACCTCCTTCAACGCCTCCATAAGATCAAAGATGGAGAGGTTCACCAGCGCCTCCTCTGTCTCTGCCTCCACCTCCTCCAGTGGGGTCATCCCCTTTACGAAGACGTCCCGTCCGAGCAGGTTCCGCTCCCCAATCTCCGCAGCAGCGTCCTTGTACCTCTGATATTCAATGAGCCTCCGGATCAACTCCTCGCGGGGATCCCCCTCCTCCTCCCCCTCTTCGGGCTCACCGGTAACCGGCAGGAGCATCCTGCTCTTTATATGGATCAGCGTAGCGGCCATGAGGAGGAACTCTCCGGCAATATCCAGGTTGAACTGTTTTATCATCTCAATGTATTCCAGGTACTGTTCGGTAACGGCGGCGATGGGTATGTCGTAGATGTCCACCTCATTCTTCTTAATCAGGTGTAGGAGGAGGTCCAGTGGCCCCTCGAACATATCGAGTTTTACACGGTAGTCCATCTTCTCAGCTAGAGAGCTTCATCGCCCGCCGTACCTCTTCCATCGTCGTGGCGGCAACGGTCGCTGCTCTCGCCTCCCCATCCCTGAGTATATTTTCGACGAGCCCCTTCTCTCCCTCAAGCTCTGCCCGCCTCTCTCTTATGGGTTCGAGCCTTGCAAGCACTTTCGGAATCACCGACTTCTTGCACTCGATGCACCCTATCCCCGCTGTAGTACAACCCTCTCTCACCCAGGCAGTAGTCTCATCATCGGAATATATAGTGTGATAGGAGAGGAAGAGGGGGCAGATATCGGGACTACCGCTGTCGGTACGCCTCTTCCGCGCGGGGTCGGTCATCATGGTGAGCATCTTCTTCTCAACCACTGCCGGCGGGTCGTTGGGAAATATGGCGTTATTATAACTCTTGCTCATCTTTCTCCCATCGGTGCCAAATATCTTGGAGGTCTCCGTGAGGAGCGTCTCAGGTTCCGGGAAGACCTCACCATAGAAGTTATTAAAGCGGCGGACAATCTCCCGTGAAAGCTCGATATGGGGCGCCTGGTCGATGCCGACGGGAACAGCGTTGGCCTTATAGATGATGATGTCGGCAGTCTGAAGGACGGGGTAGCCGAGAAAGCCGTAGGTTCTGATATCCTTATCTTTTATCTCCGTGAGCTGCTCCTTGTATGTCGGGTTTCTCTCGAGCCACGGCAGGGGGGTAATCATAGAGAGGAGGAGGTAGAGCTCGGCATGCTCCATGATGTGGGACTGGAGGAAGATAGTAGAAGAGTCGGGGTCGATCCCCACAGAGAGCCAGTCGAGGACCATCTCTCTCACACTCTCGTTAATTCCGGCTGGATCAGCGTACTCACTCGTCAGGGCGTGCCAGTCGGCGACAAAAAAGAAGCAGTCGTACTCATCCTGAAGCCTCAGCCAATTCTCCAGAACGCCGTGGAGGTGACCGAGGTGGAGCCTCCCCGACGGCCTCATTCCGCTTAGTACCCGTTTTTTTGCCATCAGAAGGTGCCTCCCATGAGTATGCCTGTAAGTAAGTGACGCATCGGTGATATAACCTCCTGGGCAATCCCGCTCATGAGAAGGAGGATGAGAATAACAAAGCCGTACGGCTCTATGCGGGCAAAGACAACGGCCTGACGGTAGGGGAGGAGACCGGCAAGGATCCTGCCACCGTCGAGGGGCGGAATGGGGATAATATTAAAGAGGGCAAGAGAGATATTTATCATGATACTTGCCTGGGCCATAAAGAAGAGGGGGCCGATCACCGGCATGAGGGCTGTCCCCTTTAATGACGCTACCACTGTCAGCACCTTCAGCACGATAGCGCTCGCTGTGGCAATGATGAGGTTCATTACAGGACCGGCCAGGGCCACCCACATCATGTCCCTCTTAGGGTTTTTGAGGAGGCGAGGGTTGACTGGCACCGGCTTTGCCCACCCTATCATCTGGGTAAGAAAGAAGGCGAGCGTTCCCATCGGATCGAGGTGACGGAGCGGGTTGAGGGTAAGCCTTCCCATGAGCTTTGCCGTAGGGTCTCCCAACCGGTTTGCCATCCACCCGTGACCGTACTCATGGAGGGTAATCGCCAGGAGAATAGGGGGCGCCAGTATTGCTATCTTTTGTATTGTCGATTCCATAATAAAAAGCGGGAGGGCTACTTCCCCTCCCACGCTATGCTAACAGAGATTCTTTTCACGGGTCAATGGATTTCTCACACCCTGCCTCACACCAGCCCATGAGAGAGAGAATCCCGCAAGGCGCCCTGCCGCCGAGGAATTGTGGCACTGCTCATATTTGACGGCCTCGTAAAAAGTTGTGAGATGGCTCAGTAAAATTTTCGATATACAAGGGGGAGTGGTTTTTTAGATGGGAAGGCATACATATGGTATGTCGAGTGTCTGAAAAATTGCTACGACGCAGCAGATCGGACTTTTTACGACGCCATCATATTTCTCTTTTCATTAACAGCCAGATCTGATATTTTCATCTGAAGACATGTGCGTTATTGCGGAAGTTATAGACGTGACTATAGATGTGTAGATTATTCGGTTTTCGCTCTGTCATTCACTCCCAGGTGCACTCCTCTCTGGTGAGCGCCGACAATGCGCTGGCCCTTCAAAGCAACGAACACCCCGACGGGTGGGGAGTGGCCTACTATATTGCAGGGGCGCCTCATATCGTCAAGACCTCTCACGCCGCCATAGACTGCAAGATCTTTCAGAAGGTATCGGGCGTCGTCTCCTCCCAGACGGTGCTTGCCCATATTCGCAGGGCCACACTGGGCACGAAAACCATCCTGAATACCCACCCCTTCCAATACGGCCAGTGGGTCTTCGCTCACAATGGACACATCAGAGATTTTGCCACCTATAGAGATGAGCTGCTGGCAGAAGTCGCGCCTGAATTAAAACGTTTCATCCTCGGTGAAACGGACAGTGAGGTCCTCTTTTATTACCTCCTCTCCCACCTGCAAACAAAAATCGACCTTGAAATCAAGGATTGTCCCATTGAGACTCTGGCGGAATCGGTCAAAGAGTCGATAGATGCCATCACCACCCATATCGGCGACTACGCAGAAAACAACGGCTCTGGCCTGAATGAGAACTACTTAACCTTTATCCTCACAAACGGCGATACCATGATCGCCCACCAGGGAGGCAAACAGCTCTACTGCAGTACATACAAGCGGCGATGCTCGGAGAGGACCACCTGCCCCAGCTACTCGCCAGAGTGTGAAGCCCCAACCATCAGTGGAAGCATCAATCACCTCATCTTTTCCAGCGAACCCCTCTCGGGCGAGAATATCTGGATACCCATGGAGAGGGGACAACTTATCGGAGTAAACCACCAGATGAAGATAAGTTACCATTGATGGCGATAGCTGCCAACCTTAAGGGCCGCGCCTCATCCATCCTCGACATACTGGAGGAGGAGTTCAGGGGGGCCGCCATAGCCCTCCACTTCACCAACCCCCTCGAACTCCTGATAGCTACCATCCTCTCCGCCCAGTGCACCGATAAGCGCGTCAATAAGGTTACCCCGCCCCTCTTCAAACGATTCAGAACGGCTGCCGATTATGCCGCTGCCAACCAGGAGAGCCTTGAAGAGATGATACGGTCAACCGGCTTTTACAGGAACAAGGCGAAGGCAATTATCGGATGTTGCGCAAGGATAGTTTCAGAGTTCGGCGGGGAGGTACCCCATACCGTTGAGACACTCACAACCCTACCCGGCGTCGGGAGAAAGACGGCCAACGTTCTCCTCGGCAACGCCTTCGGGCAGGAGGCCATCGCTGTTGATACACACGTTAAGAGGGTTGCAAACCGCCTGGGCCTCACTCGTGAAGGCAACCCCGACAAGATAGAGGGCGACCTCCGGCAGATTATCCCGAAGAGTCGCTGGACTTCAACAACCCGCACCTTAATTCTCCACGGAAGAGAGACGTGCAACGCAAGAAAACCAAAGTGTGACTCCTGCGCCGTCACTACCCTCTGCGACTATTTCAGGGATGATTTTGGAAAAACATGATCGGGAAAGGTGTTGTTCCTGCTTCGAGGTAGCAATGGTACGGCCTACCCCTTAACCATAGTCATGTCGGGCGTAAGCGGGTAGTCGATCTCAATATGTCCCGCAAGGGTTGCTCTTCTCCTCCCCTCGATGAGAAGCTGAACCTCCTTGATACGACGGAAGTTCAGAGCAATGGTATTGACCAGTGAGTAGATGGTGTGGAGCTCGCCCGAACTCCCCCCGGAGTGATTATCAACAAAGTTTCGCGAGAGGTTTATGTAGGCCACATCCCCCTTGATCTCAACCGTCAGCAGGAGCGTCCCCTCTGGGATAGTCGGGAGGAGCGCCCCCTTCGGCCCCCCTATGAGGCCGTCAATCACCTCGCTCACCTCCTCTTCAATGGCGCCCTTTCGGACGCTTCTCGTTTCACTCCTGAGGCCACGCCCTGTCGGGTCGGAAAAGTAGAGCGTCACCGTCCGCTCGGCGGAAGCCTTTGTCGGAAGGGGAGGAGGAAATATCACATCGCCATACCTTATGAAGAGAGCGACCAGGAGTAAAAAGGTTACGACGCCGGCTATAATTGCAAGCCAAGGAAACCTCGAACCTCTCTTGGCTCTCTTCTTTGCCCTTTTCTGCGCCATCCTACCTCTCAACCGTCGCCAGCTTTACCTGGTCGAGGAGAGAGCCGAGAAACCTCCTCCCGACGGCAATGAACCTTCCCGGAGAATCGGTGACATAGAAGAGATGACGACCGGCGACTTCTCCATCCGTATTAAGCAGTTGTTCCTCCTCCAGCGCCCTCCTCACCTCAGCGGCGGTCTCTTCGGCAGAGTCAACCAGTACGACATTCTCCCCCATCACCTCGCCGATAACCTCCTTGAGGAGAGGGTAGTGGGTGCATCCCAGCACAAGGGTGTCGATCAACTCCTCCTTGAGCTCCTTAAGATATAGCTCCGCCGTCATACGGGCTACGTTGTTGTCTGTCCACCCCTCCTCGGCAAGGGGCACAAAGAGGGGGCACGGTTTTGTAAAAACTGTAACCTGCTGGTCATGACGCTTGATAGCATCAAAATATGCGCCGCTCCTTATCGTGCCTGCTGTGCCAACAACGCCGACCCTCTTTGTCCTGGCAACCGCAACCGCCCTGGCAGCTCCCGGCTCGATAACACCAACAACGGGAATAGAGAGTGTCTGTCGGAGAATCTCAAGAGCAAAGGCCGATGCTGTGTTGCAGGCGACAACGAGGAGCTTAATATCCTTATTCAACAGGTAGCGGGCATTCTCCACGGCATACCGTATGACTGTCTCTTTCGATTTTGTCCCGTAGGGCACACGGGCGGTGTCGCCAAGGTAGAGAGTATCCTCCAAGGGGAGGAGCCGCTTTATCTCCCTCAAGACGGTAAGCCCTCCGATACCGGAGTCGAATATGCCAACAGGCTTTTTCATTTCACTCTAACATACAGGAGGTGATGGAAAGCTCCCCGGAGAAATATGGGGAAATGTCCGAATTATGTAGAAAAGGTCTGTTTTATTCATACCTTCCGCGACGCAGCAATGAATAATGCGGGGTGCAGGCACTATAGGCGGATTACCACCTCATGTCAATTGAAAATGGCGAAAGGGATGCAGAAACGAATCGTACATAGGCCAGACTGTGATTTCACCCGCACTATTCATAAATTGACCAGACATTGTAACGATAAGCGCCTGTCTGTGTGCGGAGACACAGGCAGGCGTAGAGGTTGGATTTATCGGCGATTGTTGGAGGGTGCACCGTACGAGAAACACCATCCACGCGCTAACAAATAATGCTGGTTAGACATCCTGCCTTCCCATCGTCAGGGAATAATGTGGTTGATCGTAACGGTGACGGACTGTTTGCCCGGCACAAGGTGGAGAACCGGAGTAACCCCTTCCAGGTCTCCACTCCCCTTTATTGGTCGGCCACTCTGTGAAACCCTGGCGGAGACCCTTACATTCTTGAACCTGGAGAGTCTGAACATGGGCGCCATTGACTTCGAATCATCGAGAATAACAGTTGTGGGAAGATCCTTGACCTTCAATTTGACCACGGCCAGGGGCGCCCTTGGCCCCTTGACTGCCTTTGCAAAGATGAAGACGACCTGATTAGCTCCGGCCTTACTCCTAAGTTCAGGGGTAATATCAACAGTGGCCTCAATACTGGGAGCCCCCTGTGCATACACCGCCGATGAAACCGCGCCGAGTAGAGTGAAAACGGTTAAGAACAATAATGGTAACAGTACACCTCTTTGGGCTATCTTTGACATCGTTACAATCTCCTTATGATAGTTGTAATAAGGAAGGTCTGATGAATTCAGACATTCCGCGATACATGAATGTATCACCATTGTCAGTGACGGCGCGTCATTAAAGATGTTCCCTTATACAGAACACGCTTCAACTCGACTCCAGATGCTGTGCCTCCACGGCAAGAACGGCATGGAGCGGCCCTCACATCTTGCTTACCTCATTTTTCGTCTTGGGGTACACAGATCTCGGTGGGACAGATCTTGGCACAGTTGGGTTCGTCAAAATATCCCTTGCACTCTACGCATACCGTCGGGTCTATGCTATAGCTCTCTTCGCCCTCGCTTATCGCCGCCACAGGGCACTCAAGAAAACAGGTTCCACACACGATACAGCCATCTGCAATTTTATAGGCCATTTTGGTTACGCCTCCTCGATACTTTAATTTGCCACTATCCGGCCCTTATTTCCGCATACAGGACAGGCCATCTAACTGCAAAAGAATCTGTTTGTCCAGCCTTTCTCTTTAACTCCTTATCTCAGGAGACTTGCTTCGAACGGTTACTGCCATAATGATACCACATTTTCTCAACTTAAAAAAACCCCCTAATCAAGATTTAATAATAGTTTCATGATCTCCTGCTCCATCTCCAACCACTACCCCCATCACTTGACCGTCCTCCCTAAAAAGTATACCTTATCTCTATGAAGATTGAAGAGATTGCCGACGTCACACCGCTGGAGGCTTTCCTCGCCATTCGCCACCTCCCCTTCCCTTTTCTCCTTTCAGGGGGAGTCGTCCCCTTACTGAGGAGGTACTCTTACGTTGGCGCCGCGCCATATCTCCGCATAGAGACCAGGCAGGGCACAACAGAGGCCATACTCTCCTCACAACGTGTCGCCTTTGCCGACCCATTCAGCGCCCTTTCAACAATAATGGCAGAGTATGGGCCGAATCATGAGGAGGAGGGCCCCTTCCCCTTCAGCGGCGGCCTTGTCGGCTACCTCTCATACGATCTCAAGAGCTTTATCGAGTCCATCCTCTATAGAGCCTCTGATTTAGGAACAGCCGACTGCCTTCTGGGGCTCTACGATACCATATTCGTTTATGATCACACTGAACAGAGAGGCTACGTCGTTTCGTCTGAGAGAACAGATGGGACCCTCAATGGCGCCGATCTGAGGGCGCTTCTCTCCTCCCCTCCCCTGAAAGGAGCCCTCTCTACCATGGCATTTCATGGCGACTGCGCCTTCACATCCAATATGAGCCGCAAGGAGTATCTCGCACGGTTCGAGAAGGTTAAGGGGTATATCTCCGCCGGAGACATCTACCAGGTCAATCTCTCCCAGCGCCTCTCTCTGGAGTGGCGCGGCGATCCCTTCTCACTCTATTCAATGCTCATATCCAATGATCCTGCTGCCTTCAGCTCCTTCATGGATTGCGGTCCATACCAGATTATCTCCAACTCGCCAGAGCGATTTCTCAAGGTTAGCGGTAGAGAGATTGAGACATGCCCCATCAAGGGGACAAAGGCGAGGGGAGTTGGTGAGGATGAGGATCGGGCCATCCAGGAGTCGCTAAGAGAGGACAGGAAGGAGCTGGCAGAGCATATCATGATTATCGACCTTGAGAGAAACGATCTCGGCAGGATATGTGAAACAGGTAGCGTCACCGTAGAGGAGGCGATGCGGATAGAGACGCTGCCCCACCTGCACCACATGGTCTCCACAGTCAAGGGGAGGTTGCGCAAGGGTGTAACAGCAGCCGAATGCCTTAGGGTCTCTTTTCCCGGGGGCTCTATCACCGGCGCGCCCAAGGTCAGAGCCATGGAGATTATAGATGAGGTCGAGCCGACTCCACGAGGCATCTACACCGGGGCTATCGGCTACATAGACCTCTCAGGCAATATGGATATGGCCATGGCCATACGAACAGCCATCACTACAGAGAATCGGCTCTACATCAATGTTGGCGGCGGCATCGTTGCCGACTCAGTCCCGGAGAGAGAGTATGATGAAACCCTTTTAAAGGCAGACGCCTTTCTACGCTTGCTCACTGGTAACAGGGTCTAACAAAGGAAGGTTTGATTTATGCAGACCTTCCGCGACACATGGATGTATCGTCATTTTCAGTGGCGACAAGTCATTGAACAATTGAGAACAAAATCGCACTTTTATTTTTCTCCTCTGAAAGAGGCTTGATATGAACAGCAGTAGAACAGAAGATGACCTCACAGACGAAGCCAGGGTATTTGTAAACGGCGCCTTTCTCCCGTCTAACAGGGCCACCATCTCCGTCTTCGACCGGGGACTCACCTACGGTGACGGCCTCTTTGAGACAATCCGGGCCTACAATGGCCGCCCCTTTGCCCTCGACAGGCACATATCCAGGCTCCGCAGGGGCCTCGATGAACTCGCCATTCCATTCACTACCGAGACCGCCTTTGAAGAGACGATCACAAAACTCCTCAAGCTCAACCATCTCGACAGCTCTGACGCCTACATCCGTATCACCGTTACCAGAGGCGCCGATCATGGAGGGTTACTGCCGTCAGAAGAGATAGAGCCAACCATCATTATCGTGGCAAAGAGAGTCGATACGAGCAAGATCGAGTTATGGCAAAGGAAGGGGATTTCGGTATCGTTCATAGAAGGATATCTCCCCCCCCTCCCCCACATGAAGACACTCAACTACCTCCCCAGCCTCATGGCAAAGATGGAGGCAGTCAGGCGCGGCGCAGATGAGGGATTATTTGTGCGAAACGGTCTCATTACCGAAGGGACAACCAGCAATATCTTCACCGTTAAAGACGGTATCCTCTCTACCCCGCCTGCTGACGGCATCGCGTGTCGTGAGTCTCCCCTTACGGTAACAGAGTTCCTGGAGAGTGACGAGGCATTTATGTCAAATGCTATAGCAGAGATTGCACCCGTCGTGGCTGTTGACGGCCATCGTGTCGGTGATGGAGAGGGAGGCTCCACGACACGCCTCCTTCAGAGGGCATACATGGAGATGGCCCAGGCAGATTTGTGAGTACATTTCCCCCTGCAAAGCCGGACCTTCCCTGGAAGAAATCGCTCCATCTCATCCCACGATTATTTTGCGCCGCCATCTTGCTTTACACCCCACGAGGCTTCTGGTAAGCTAACGGCCATGTTAAGCTTAAGACTTGCCATGGCACAGATAAACCCTACCGTCGGTGATCTTAAGGGGAACTCCAGGAAGATTATCCGATACATTGAGAGAGCAAAGGGATTGGACGCGGACCTTGTTATCTTTCCGGAGCTTGCCGTCACCGGCTATCCCCCTGAGGACCTCCTCCTTAAACCACAGTTCATCGATGATAACCTTACAGCTCTCAAGGAGATCGCAAAAGGGGTGACGGGCATTACCGCCATCGTTGGTTTTGTGGATAGAAGCGAGGGAGGGCTCTTCAACGGCGCCGCCGTCATCCACCGAAGGAGGGTTGCAGCCGTATATCACAAGATGTTCCTGCCGAATTACGGCGTCTTTGACGAAAAGCGGTACTTCCAGACCGGCACAACCCCGATGAATATGGTCATTCACGGTATCACCATCGGTATCGGCATCTGCGAGGATATCTGGCATGACGAGGGTCCAGTACGCGCTCAGGCCCTTCACGGAGCAGAGGTCGTAGTGAACATTAACGCATCCCCCTATCAGGTGGGGAAGCCCCCTCTTAGAGAGGAGATAGTCAAAAAAAGGGCTAGAGCAAACAGTGTGATTACCGCCTATAACAACATGGTAGGCGGCCAGGATGAACTTGTCTTTGACGGTCATGGGATGATCGTAGATGCAAACGGGAACGTGTTAGCCAGAGGGCGATCCTTCAAAGAGGAGCTTATTGTGTCGGATATGGAGTGCAAGGATTCTCCCGGCAAGAGCGCCAGAAAGATGCCATCCAGGCCGGGGATAGAAACCGTTACCATCTCAGAGACAGCACAAAGAAAGAGAAGAAGAGCTTTGCCGAGGAAACGGATACCGGAACCGCCGGAGACTGTGGAAGAGGTCTATAGAGCGCTTATACTTGGCACAAAAGACTATGTGCGAAAAAACGGTTTCCGCCATACCGTTATCGGCCTGAGTGGTGGGATCGACTCTGCGCTGGTTGCCGCCATAGCTGTTGACGCATTGGGAGCAAAATACGTCACCGGAGTCTTTATGCCCTCACACCATACGTCACGCGCAAGCGATGAGGACGCCCGCTCCCTTGCCGACAATCTGGGCATTGAATTAATTTCACTTCCAATCACCGACACCTTCAAGGCATACGGGCAGCTCCTCAGCAAACCCTTTAAGGGAGAGAAGAAGGGGGTCGCAGAGGAGAATCTTCAGGCCCGGATACGAGGCAACCTCCTCATGGCCCTCTCTAACAAGTTTGGCTGGCTCGTTCTGACTACTGGCAACAAGAGTGAAATGAGCGTCGGCTATGCAACCCTCTACGGCGACATGGCTGGAGGATTCGCAGTCATCAAGGATATCCCCAAGATGATGGTATATGAACTTTCACGCTACATAAACAGGATCAAAAGAGAGACCGTCATCCCTCAGAGAATATTGACAAAGGCCCCGACAGCCGAGCTGAAACCCAACCAGCGGGACCAGGACACTCTGCCCGAATACGATATCCTCGACGGAATCCTCAAGGCCTATGTGGAGGAGAACAGGGGGCTTTCGGATATCGTCAATATGGGCTTCGATAAGGAGTTGACGAGAAAGGTCATTGGAATGGTTGACGGAAGTGAATACAAGAGGAGGCAGGCCCCACCGGGAATCAAGATCACCCCACGGGCCTTTGGCAAAGACAGAAGGATGGCCATAACAAACAGGTACAAGAGCGGTTAGTCGATTAAAACTGCTCGTAACCGAAGAAGAGCTTTTTGAACCGCCTCTTTACCATCTGGTACGCCTCCTTACCGGCGCAGAGCACCCCCACCCCCTTTACCCCCCAACTTGTTGCACATGCGATAATGGTGAGTGTCGCCTTGGTCTTGAGAGATATTGTCAGGAGGGAGATGACGATATAGAAAGGATAGACAAGGAAACTGCCCGCCATGAGAGCTATTCCAATGAGAACGACAGCTCTTCTACGGCTCAACTGCCTGTCGCTCTCCTGCGTTCCCTCACCATCATATAGCGCCATTATGAGGTAGCGCTACCACAGGATAGTTCTACATGTACACAACGTCTCTTATTACAGAACCTTTCACAGCGAGACAAGTCACTCCACAGATTGGAACGAAAGGTGGGGAGAGGGAGTGTCGGAACTACTTGCATACCTCTCTCTCCCGCGCCTCGTTGATATTGGCGCACTCGCCAAGAGTACAGGCCGTTTGCCAGTCGGTACAGGCCTTGCCAGGCTCGTTAAAACCAACCATATATACAAAACCTCTGTTATTGTAGGCATAGGCATTGGATGAGTCGAGTTCAATGGCCCGTGTGAAGTCAACGCGAGAGCGATTAAAATTTTTGAGGGCCTTATAGGCCACGCCGCGTTCGAAGTAACCGTCATGTGAGTTGGGTTTAAGCTCGACGTAGCGATCCAGATCCCTGATCGCCTCCTGATAATCACCCTTTTTATAATAAAGTATGCCCCTATGATAATAGGCGTCGGCGTAGTCGGGGTCAGTGGCCAACGCCCTCCTGTAGCCGGAGAGGGCACGTTCAAAGTCTCCAACTTCACGGTCGGTGTTTGCCCTTCCAACTACGGCGTCAAGATCCGACGGGTTGATCTTCATGAGCCAGAAGTAGTCGTTCGAAGCGGGGCCGTAATCACCATGATCGTAGTAGAGAGCAGCTCTGGTGAGGTAGGCCTCTCTCATCCAGGGATTGATATCAATCGCCTTGCGAAGCTCCTTGAGGGCCCTCTCAGCGTCATCCTTCGCGATGTAGGCCCTGGCACGTCCGACATAGGCGAACGTATCCAGCGGATTCAGTTTAATAGCCTTTCCATAGTCCTTCAACGCCGGTTCAAGCTCTCCCTTCTCAAGATACAAAAGCCCCCTGTTTGCATAGGCGACGGCGAAACGTTTGTCAACCTTCAGAGCGTGCGAGAGATCCTCCATAGCTCGCTCAAGATCGCCACCCTCTCCAAGAAGAACAGCCCTCTTGTTGTAGGCTATCGCCAGACGCGGGTTCAGCTCGATAGCCCTGGAATAATCTTCAAAAGCCTCGCCGCCCTGGCCGAGCGCCTTCCTGGCGTCGCCCCTCCCGAGGTAAGCAAGGGCCGTGGGGCTCTCTGCTACGGCTCTGGTGAAGTCGTCCTCCGCCTTACCGTACTGGTCCAGGGCGGTCCGTGCGTACCCCCGTAACGTATACGCTAACAGGTATGACGTTTCATCATTGACAGCCATATCAGCGGCCTCTTGCGCCTTATCCCTTGCAAGGAGAACCGCAGCATTAACCACTCTCAGCGAAGCCTCCTTGTCTGAAGCGCCACTTTTAATATCCTCCAATGCCGTAAGCGCCACCCGTGCAGGAATATTAAGGCGATCTCTCCGTACAGCCCTTTTCACGAGCTTCAGCGCCTTGTTGATCTTGCCATCTCCGGCAAGTTCAGCCACATCCATGAGAGTTTTCCCCTTAACAGGCGCGCTTCCAGCATGGACGCCGCTGTGAGCAAAGAGGGTACAGAGCAAGATAGCAAGAAATACCCGGCTTATACGTTTCATGATGACCTCCTAAAGATTACCGGACCGAATGCCGGCCTTTGATGTTCCTATTAGGGACGCTTCCATGTGTCGCGAAAGGTCTGGATTAATTAATCAGGCCATCCCCACATTTCATTGTGACGGCGACCACCAATTCGCACAGTTTAGCATCTTCCACTGCAAATGTGAAGTTACCATAGCCCTTTAATGATATGTGACTTAAGTCACATATTTATTTTGACGCCATTATACACCTTATTGATGGCAATCACTCTCAGTCCGCTTTATTCATGAATTGCCCATAGATTGCAACGATGATCGCCTGCCTGTGCCTGCCTGTGCACAACTCACAGCAAAGCAAAGATCACGAAAATTTATAAATAATGCTGGATAGCGGTAAAGATAATCAGCTTCAGGCCGATATAACATTTAGCTGATACCGTTACGCCAATTAATTCACAGGAGGAGTGTTAATCTCATGACCAATACTGCAGTGAAGGTAGAGTTCTGGGGAGCGGATGTGGTGATATGTTCACGTTGCGGACACCTCTCGGCAAGTAAAAATAGACTGCTCAGGAGGCGGGAAGGTAGAGTTCAGGTGCGTAAAAAGTGCACCGTAGTGTATGAAAAAGGCGCCCCCCCCATTGCCGCCGTAATTGAGGACGCTTCACTCGAGGGGGCAAAGATTAAGTATGACGGCG
>JBHHTR010000011.1:0-22902 GCA_046753505.1 Thermodesulfobacteriota bacterium | reverse complement strand
TACTCCTTTGTTCTGCTTTTCTTGGCGCCCTTTGCGCCTCTGTGTGAGAATATTATTTATCTCCTTTGCAAGAAAAATACTCTATCATCCTGGCAAAGTCTAAAGGTGGGCGTCATAATCACCGATATATCTGGTGAGGAGTGACGCCTTCTGCTCAACCTCATCCAGCATCGGCGCTGGTACGACACAGAGGCGCGGCAACACCACGTTGTCCGCTATACCAACCAGGGAACATTTAGGGAGGATATCAATTGACACATCTCGCCGTAAAACAGAGCATACCCGATACCAACCACGCCATTGAGATCGCTCCCCGTATCTGGTGGGTGGGCCACCAGATACCGGGCGATATATTCCAGTGTCACGCCTACCTCATCGAGAACGGCGATCAGTCTCTACTCTTCGACCCTGGTTCGGCGCTGACCTTCAGGCAAACCCTCAGAAAGATAGAGGAAGTCGTACCCTTCTCCAAGATACGGTACTTCGTATGCCACCACCAGGACCCCGACATCACAGGCGCACTCCCCCTCATAGACAGCATGATCTCACGGGACGACGCCGTCCTGGTCACCCACTGGCGCGCCGCTGCTTTACTCAAGCACCTCGATCTGAAGCTTCCCATGTGGCAGATAGACAGTAAAGACTGGACACTCGATATCGGGGGGCGGCGCCTCAGGTTCCTCTTCACCCCCTACCTCCACTTCCCCGGCGCCTTCTGCACCTTTGATGAGGAGAGCGGGATACTCTTCTCCAGCGACCTCTTCGGCGGCTTCACCGAGGAGTTCTCACTCTTTGCCAGAGATGAGTCGTACTTCGAGTCTATACGCCCCTTTCATGAACACTATATGCCGAGCAGGGACATCCTCCTCCACGGACTTCTTACTATAGAAAAGGAACCGATACGGATGATCGCCCCACAGCACGGTTCGATCATCCCGGAACACCTCGTCACCTTCATGATCGAAAAGCTCAAGGGGCTGGAGTGCGGTCTCTACCTCATGGCCAAAAACGACAGCAACATCGAGCGCCTCATGGAGCTGAACCGGATAGTCCGGGATTCGATGAAGGCAATGATACTCTACAGGGAGTTTGGCGACGTCGCCCGTCACCTCTCCTCCCTTGCACAGGGCATCCTACCCATCGACACCCTGGAGTTTTACTTCCAGAGGGGCGATGAAGAGCTTCTCCACTTTACACCGCAGAACCATTATCACGGTGAGACCGTTCCTCATGCCGCCTTCTTTCCGTCAATATTTGGAGATGGAGAGAAGGGAGAACTGTCTTACACGATGATGACCCTCAGCCAACCGGAGGGAACGTGCCGGGCCCTTGCCATTCCGCTCGACTCGACCGACGATAATGAGTGGCGGGCGGCTGCCCTCTTCCTTCTCTCAGAGGAGGTCGAGATCAGTGACGAGATCAACGAGATTCTGGGACAACTCCGTATGCCCCTCTCCGTAGCCGTAGAGCGCGAAGCCATATATCGCACCCTGGAGAGCGACCGCGACAAGATTTACGAGCAATCCATACGAGACACCCTCACGGGACTCTACACACGGCTCTACATGAAGGACGCAGTAGAACGCCTTCTCGGTATCCACGACCGGGACGCCACATCGGGCGTTGCCCTGGTGATGATCGACGTAGACCACTTCAAGGCAGTCAACGACACATACGGTCACGCCACCGGTGACGAAGTTCTCAAGAAGGTGGCGGGAACTATGCTTGAGAATGCCCGTAGTGTAGATATCCCCGTCCGCTACGGCGGAGAAGAGTTCTGTCTCTTTATCTCGGTAGAGTCGGTAGCAAACGGTACGATAGCGGCAGAACGGGTCCGCGAAGCGGTAGGCAGGCTCCGCTTCACCAAGGAGGAGCAATCCTTCTCTGTAACCATAAGCGCCGGCGTTGCCCTTCACCGCAAGGGAGAGACACTGCTGGAGCTGATTAAACGGGCCGACCGGGCCATCTACGACGCCAAGGAGTCGGGACGGAACCGGGTCTGTATGGCGAAGTAACCCCATACACTCCACAAAACGGCAACAACGCCCCTCTTCACCCGGTCGTCTCCATATTCGGCTTTACAGAGAGTGTACTAATTTTTGACAAATAATTAACAAATATGCTATGTTGTGAGGAATTTTATATAATTTATATGTTTGACATGAGGTTAGAGAATGGAAATAACAGATCGAGGGGTAATACTGACATATTTTATTACCATAATGCTCCTCTTCGCTCAGCCATCTTCTGCCTCAGACGGTTTTTATACAATCCAGACAGTCACCTACAAAAACCATCCCAGAGCAGTAACGCAGCTCGCACTCATAAAAGAAAAAACCATTGGCCACGACCTTCCCTACCTGAGGGTAATAGAGTTTCACAACCTCTTTGCCCTCCGGGTGGGACATTTCTCACAACGTAGCGACGCAGAGAGGCATCTCCCTGTGCTGCGACCACTCTACCCCGATGCATTCATCCTTTTCGTAAAGAGTGAGAAGACCCTGGACATTCTGAATGACCGAGCTGCCTTGGCCCCCCTCACGAGCCACAATAAGGCGAAGGAGTTTATCGGCAGAGAGGAGTACGGCAAGGCCATCGACCTCCTCTCCCCGTTTGTCTCGGAACCAGTGCTCCAGCCGGAGATTGTATCCGACTATCTGGTTCTTCTCATATGGGAGGGGAGAGGGAGTGAGGCGATAGGGCTCTATGAATCCCTCTCTCCAGCATTCCCGCGCCGTCCCTACCTGCTGGAAAATATGGGCCGTGCCTACTACGACGAGGGCAGGTTCGAGGAGGCATTACAACTCTACAGTGCCGCCTTCGACAAGGACTCTTCGAGCATCGAGGCGGAGAAGGGGATCATCTTCAGCTCCATCATGACAGACGACTGGCCCCCGGCCTACAAGCGTCTTGAAGGACTTTTAACGGCTCTCCCCGACCCAGTCCCAGTCGCGGCGGAGGCAATGACGCTCCTCCACTCCAAAGGACTTGCCACTGAAATGGTTGAGCTCTACCGCGCCATTGACAGGAGGCATGACGGCGGTGACGAGCAGGAGAGCGAGCCGCGAAACAGCCTCCTCGCCGCCCTCTCCATTGAGACAAGGGATGCCCTCCACTCTGCTATTGTAGCCGATGGGAAGACAAACGGCACCGAACTCATTGCACATTATATACTCACTCTTATCTTCGGCGGGGAGTACGAGAGGGCTGTCTCAACCATAGATGAGAGCGGCCTCAACCCGGCATCCCTGACAAACAAAACGACCCCATGGATCGCCTGGGCCTACTTCAAAACAGGTCGCATTGAGCAGGCCAAGGAACTCTATCGCGAGATACTCACTACACATCCTGGCTACCTCCCGGCAGAGCGTGGGCTCGCCTACTGCCTGGCCGTTGATGGCGACGACAGAGGTGCAATGGAGATCCTCGACAGGCTCTCAAAGAGCGGCCAGGAGAAGGTAGAGCTCCACTTCGCACGGGCCTTCGCCCACGAGCAGGCCGGGAGATACTGGAACGCGGCAGGAGAGTACGACCGGATTATTGCCCTCTCACCGGATAACCGGGTTGCTCAGATATCCCGGCTTCAGGCAATGTCCCACCTTGGCATGACGACAGGGGCCATAGAGATAGCCAACCGTGATCTGCCTGACGAGAGAGCGCTTCACGACACCCTGAAGGGGGATCAGGCGATAGACTACCTCCACTGGGAGGAGACAGGAAAGGCGTTGACCATACTCACGCCGCTCCTGGAGGATGACGCAAATATAAGGGCCCGCTTCGACCATATAGCGCTCCTCATCGAGAGAGGTGAAGGGGAGAGGGGTGTTGAGTTATACGAGGAACTTATTGATGAGGGGATATCTCCTCCCACATGGCTCCTCGGATCGGTCGCGGGAGAGTACCTTGCTCTGGGCAAGCCCGACATAGCCCTTGAGCTCTACGAGCGGGTCCTCGAAGAGGAGCCCGGCTCCTTCGACAACAGGATGGGAAAGTTCCACGCCCTACAGGCTCTGCACGAGTGGAGCAGGGCGGAGGAGCTTCTTGACGCCATCGATGGCGGAGAACCGGAGGTTTACAGGGTTGATGGTGTGGTGAAGCCCAACTGGAACAAGCTTGAGGTTGCCATGTCCAGGGGGTGGTTCCTCGTCGATCAGGGCAGAATGGCAGAGGGGGAGAAACATTTTACACAGCTTCGCAACAGGGCCCCCGCAAACAGTGAAATACGATCCGCACTGGCCCACACCTGGCTCTGGCGGGGATGGCCCAGAAAGGCTCTGAGAGAGTTCTCTATCGCCGAGAGCAGGGATCCTGAAAATATTGATATCCTTACCGGAAAACTTGGCGCCCTCAATGAAGTCGGTTTCAAGAGGGCAGCCCGTGAGGAAGCGGCAGCCCTCCTGGCAAAACAGCCTGAGAATAGAGCCGTACAGGAGCTCGTTCACCAATTTGAGGTGGAGGAGATGGATGAGATCAACTTTGCCTTCTCTTTCACACGGGAGGAGGATGGCACAAAGGAGAGCGCGGCAAAGACAACCGTCTACCACCCCATCTCACTCCAGACGCGCCTCTACGCCTTCCTCCTCTGGCATAGGAACTGGAACGATGAACTGAACAGCTACTGGCGCCGCGCCGGCCTTGGCGCCGAACACCACATCAACACCTCATGGAGGGTGGAGCAAAACTTTTCCGTAAACTACGATGACGGTGGAGACTTGGGCTCCTTCTCCCTCGTCGACTATCATCCAGACGACTACTGGAGATTTGAACTCTCTTACGACTCCTTCTCAACCGACGTCCCTACACGGGCCAGGATCTTCAACATCGATGCTTCAAAAACCGCCTTTGAAGCAACCTACAGGGAGAGCGACTGGCGGAGCTACACCCTCGCCCTCTCCACCATGAGTTTCTCCGATGACAACCGGAGGGACGCAATGCTTGCACGGTATGAACAGGGCCTCCTCGCAAAGGGGGATTGGAGGATGCGCGCCATGCTCGATCTCTACACCTCCAGAAGCTCAAGCAACACAGCCCCCTACTTTAATCCAGAGAGCGACTTCAGCCTCTCAGTCACCCACATGACGGAACATATCCTCCGGCGCTCAAGGAACAGCTCCCACCTCCACCGCCTCTATACCACGGTGGGAATCTACAACCAGTCAGGCTTCTCCAGCAACATCATCGGCTCACTACAGTATGAACACGAGTACGAACTCTCCGAATACCACTCGCTCCTCCTCGGTGGCGCTATTGCCAGGAATGTTTACGACGGCGGAAAAGTCAATAGCTACACCCTCTTTCTCAACTATACGGGGAGGTTCTGATGATGAAGCGGCTGACCCTTATTCTCCTCTTCTGCGTAACTCTACACCTCCCATGCCAGACGTCGGCAGCGGAGATGAAGCGTGGAGAGTTCCTCGTTATCTCATACCACTCCGTTCTCCTCCATCCATCTCCCAACGACCCATTGAGCATTTCCCAACTCCTCTTTACGGAGCAGATGGAATATTTGAAAACTCACGGCTATCACCCCGTGTCGCTGGGCGACATTATAAGTGCCGGAGAGGGAAAGACGCAGCTCCCTGAGCGGGCGCTCCTTCTCACCTTCGATGACGGCTACAGATCGTACTACAACTTTGTTGCGCCCCTCCTGAAGGAGTACGGCTACCCCTCTCTGGTGGCCATCATCGGCAACTTCGTCGATAATCCCCCGGACAATCTCACCGAGCCACTCATGAGCTGGGAGCAGATCAGGGAGGTAAACGGGAGCCCTCTAGTCGAGGTCATATCCCACACCTACGGACTCCACAACTCCATACAGTACACACCCCAGGGGAATGTGGGAGCCGCCGCTCGTGTGCGCGCCTACCATAAAGAGACCAACTCCTACGAGTCGGAAGAGGAGTTCAGGGGCAGGCTCGATGCCGATTTTAAGGCGCAGGCGAAACTTTTCAGAAAGAGACTCGCCGTGAAACCAAGAGCAGTCGTATGGCCCTACGGGAGGTTTACCCGGATTGGGGACGAAGCGGCCCGCAAGGCCGGTTACGCCGCAAGCTTCTCACTTGAGGACGGTTATGGGAATAGTGGCAACCTCTTCGCACTCAGCCGCCATCTCGTCTACAACGAACCGATCGGCGACTTCATCGCCCTCCTTCACGGCGGATACGATGCGCCACCAATCCGCGCCGTACAGGTGGATCTCGATGCCATCTATGTCGATGGCTCCCCGAAACAGACAGGGAAGAACCTCGACAGACTCATCGACCGTCTCGTTGCCATGAAGGTCAATACTGTCTTCCTACAGGCCTTCGCCGATCCCGATCGCACTGGCGTTATTAAGAGCGTCTACTTTCCCAACAGCGTCTTGCCCGTCAGGGCCGATATTTTCAGCCATATTGTTCACCAGATAGTCATACGCGATATGGAGGTCTTCCCATGGATGCCTATCCTGAACATCGAACTGCCCGACAGTGAGCGCAATCGGCCCTTGAGGGCAGATGATGAGGCAAAGAGGCTCGTCCGCACCCTCTATGAGGAGTTGGCCGCCCACGCACAGATCGACGGTGTACTCTTTCAGGACGATGACTGCCTTTCCAGAGAGAGAGAGCGTGAGGGGGCCAAGACGGAAGCCATCATTGACTTTACAAGATCTATTATGGATGGTGTCAGAAGCTACAACCATGAAGCTCGCTTCGCTCGAAATATCTGCTCTACCGCACAAATAGAGACCGAAAGCAGAGCATCCTTTGCTCAGGAGTACAAACTCTTCCTACAGGCATACGATCTGGTAGTTGTGACGCCATCCCCCCAGATGGCAGGTGTTGGCGACAGGGCCTCCCCATGGCTGACTGGGTTGGTAGATGGCGCCAAGGAAGTGAGCGGCGGTATCGAGAAGAGCCTCTTCAAGGTCGCAAGCTACGACTGGAAAGGTGAGAAGTGGCGTGATGAAGCCCTTCTTCTTGAAGAGATCCGCAACCTCCTCGCAGCGGGGGCACGGAATATAGCCTACTACCCTGACAACCCCGCTCTGGAGAGACCGGGGATCGAAACAATGGGCCTGGAGATGTCAACAGAGAACTACCCATTCATGCCATGAGCGAAATAACCGTATATGTGGTTCAGCGCATCAGTGACTTTATCTTTCTCTACCCACTCCTCATGAGCATTGTATGGATGATCGGGGGGATAATCTTCTACTGGAGACTGGAGCGTAAGGTGACGGAGCCGCCCTCGATTGACAGCTGCCAACCCTTCTCCATTGTCCTTCCGTGCCACAACGAGGGGCAATACCTGGAGGAGTCGGTAAGCCACCTCCTGGAGCTGGATTACTCCGACTATGAAATCATCCTTGTTGACGACGGAAGCAGTGATAACACGGCCGGTATCATCCGCAGTCTCGCTGAGAGGCATCAGAAGGTAAGGGCTGTCTACATGAAGGAAAACATGGGGAAAGGGGCCGCCCTTAACATGGGTTCCATCGTCGCAATGGGAGAGTTTATCCTGACAATGGATGCCGACGCCCTTCTGGACCATAACGCCCTCAAGTGGCTGGCGTGGCACTTTGAGGAGTACCCCCGTGTAGGCGCCATCACCGGCAACCCCCGTGTCCTAAACCGCACCACCCTCCTGAGCAAGATACAGACGGGCGAGTACGCTACCATCATTGGTCTCATCAAGAGATCCCAGCGAATACTTGGCAAGGTACTCACCGTATCGGGGGTCATCGCCGCCTTCCGCAAGCAGGCCCTCATCTCTGTGCGTTTCTGGGACAATGACATGCTCACCGATGATATCGACATAACGTGGAAACTTGAAACAGACTTCTGGGACATACGATTCGAACCGAGGGCGACCTGCTGGGTGCGGGTTCCTGAAACCCTGCGTGGACTCTGGAAACAGCGCCTCCGCTGGGCCCAGGGTGGCCTTGAGGTGCTCCTCAAGTACCGCTCCGTCTGGCTAGACTGGAGACAACGCAGGTTATGGCCCATCTATATTGAGTACCTCCTCAGCCTCTTCTGGGCCTACTCATTCTGGCTGCTCATATTCCTTGTGCTTATCCAGATACTATTCCGCCCCATTGTTCCCATTGAACTGGCGCCGCCGATTCCACCGCTATGGACGGGGGCTGTCCTCGCCTTTACCTGTCTGGTCCAGTTCGCGGTGAGCCTATGCGTGGATCACAGGTATGAGAAAAATATTGTAAAGTACCTCTTCTGGGTCATATGGTACCCCTTTGTCTACTGGATCATAAACGCATTAACGATTTTCGTTGCGCTGCCAAAGTGTATTCTGGAAGGCAGAAGCGGGCCGGCACGATGGGAGAGTCCCGATCGTGGGATCGATACTACTGACGACATTATTGGTTAAGGGTTCACCGATATGCCAGATATATACATAGTAGATAAACCAGAACTCAAATCGAAGGGGCGAAAGCTCTCGGAGATGAGCGTCACTACCTTTATATGGGTCCTCTGGCTCTGGCTGCTACTTCCGATCATTAACATCATACTCTGGACGGTAGGCATCCAGACCTTCTACCGGACACTCATAGTAGAGACCGGATACCTCGATTTTTTCAGCCTCATAAGAAGGATGGGCCTTACAGTCGTACTGGTATTTGTAATTATGCGTGCATGGGGATACTACAACTACTGGAGGTTCGGAAAGAGAAACAAGAATAAGCGGAGGAACCTTCCCCCGGCTACACCAGGAATGATCTCGGAAATATTCAGGCTGTCACCGGGAGATATCGTCAAGATACAGGAAAGCAAGGAGGTCACCTTCTCCTTTAACGAAGATGGTCCAGTGATTTATAAAGCTGAATAAATATATGAGGTGAATAGACTGTAGGCGGAAGGCTATTAGAAGAAGAACAGGATCGCTTGCCTTCAGCCTTCCGCCTACATCTACTAATACCGGTAGTAGTCGGGTTTATACGGCCCTTCGGCGCTTATCCCAAGATACTTAGCCTGTTCATCGGTAAGAGTGGTGAGGCTTGCGCCTACCTTCTTGAGGTGGAGTTTCGCCACCTTCTCATCGAGGAGCTTGGGAAGCACATAGACCTTCTTCTCGTACTTGTCCGGGTTTGTCCAGAGTTCGATCTGGGCCATGACCTGATTGGTGAATGAATTGGACATGACGAAGCTCGGGTGACCCGTCGCGTTGCCGAGATTCAAGAGCCTCCCCTCCGAGAGGAGTATGACCCTCTTGCCGTCTGGAAAGACGATATGGTCAACCTGGGGTTTAATGTTGACCCATTCGAGATCCTTCACACCCGCCACATCGATCTCGTGGTCGAAGTGTCCTATATTTCCCACAATGGCCTGATCCTTCATCACCTCCATATGAGCCCTGGTGATGACGTTACAGCAGCCCGTCGTAGTGACAAAGATATCGCCCATAGGAGCAGCATCATTCATGGTGACCACCTCATACCCCTCCATGGCCGCTTGAAGTGCACAGATGGGATCGATCTCCGTGATGAGTACCCTTGCCCCCTGCCCCCTCAGCGACTGGGCGCACCCCTTGCCAACATCGCCGTAACCGCAGACAACCGCCACCTTTCCGGCTATCATGACGTCGGTAGCCCTCTTGATACCGTCCAGGAGCGACTCTCTGCAACCGTATAGGTTGTCGAACTTGCTCTTGGTCACCGAATCGTTGACGTTAAAGGCCGGCATGAGAAGCGAGCCCTCCTCCATCATCTGATAGAGGCGATGAACACCCGTTGTAGTCTCCTCCGATACTCCCTTGATACTCTCCGCCAGCTTGGGGTGCTTCTCATGGATTATCTGAGTCAGGTCGCCCCCGTCATCAAGGAGCATATTTGGCCCCTCTTCGCCTGGCCACTCAATCGACTTCTCAACACACCACCAGTACTCCTCCTCCGTCTCCCCCTTCCAGGCAAAGACCGGCACACCGTGGGCGGCTATGGCTGCGGCGGCGTGATCCTGGGTGGAGAAGATGTTGCAGGAGCTCCACCTGACACTCGCACCAAGTGCAACGAGGGTTTCAATGAGGACCGCCGTCTGGATAGTCATGTGGAGACAGCCGGCAATACGAGCCCCCCGGAGCGGCTGTGCGGCGCCGTACTCCTCACGGAGCGCCATGAGACCGGGCATCTCTGTCTCCGCAATCGTGATCTCTTTCCTGCCCCACTCTGCCAGGGTGGTATCCTTGACCTTATAATCGGCCCCCGTCTTTCCCTTCACACTCGCCTCCATAATCAACTCTCCTTATACTTAAATCCTTTACCGGAAATAGCTTGGGCCGGGAGTACACTCCCGGCCTTGAACAATAAATAACGGCTTATTATCAAAAAAATTACAGGCCAGCAGCCTTTTTAAGCGCCTCTGCCTTATCGGTTCTCTCCCATGTAAATTCCGGCTCATTCCTGCCAAAGTGTCCGTATGCGGCCGTCTTCCTGTAGATTGGCCGCAAGAGATCGAGGGTCTCAATAATCTCATGGGGCTTCAGTGTGAACGTATCACGCACTGCCTGGGCAATCTTTGCAGGGTCAACCTTGCCTGTATCGAAGGTATCCACCATTACCGATACTGGCTCCGCCACACCTATTGCATAGGCCAGCTGCACCTCACACTCACTGGCCAGACCGGCGGCAACGATATTCTTTGCCACATACCTCCCCATGTAGGATGCCGAGCGGTCAACCTTCGACGGGTCTTTGCCGGAGAAGGCGCCGCCGCCGTGGCTTCCGTGTCCACCGTAGGTATCAACAATAATCTTTCTCCCCGTAAGACCGCAATCTCCCTGAGGACCGCCGATAACAAAGCGGCCTGTGGGATTGATGTAGAACTTTGTCCCAGAATCCATCAGCTCGGCAGGGATGACATTCTTGATAACTTCTTCGATCACACCCTCCTGAAGCGTTGCGTTATCGACATCTGGAGAGTGCTGGGTGGAGATAACAACAGAATCTATCATCACCGGTCTGTTATCCTCGTACCGGATGGTAACCTGGCTCTTGGAATCTGGCCTGAGGAAGTTCAGAGCGCCGCTCTTTCTTACCTCTGCCAGCCTCTTGACCAGCTTGTGGGAGAGAAGGATCGGCATGGGCATCAACTCCGGCGTATGGTCACAGGCGTAGCCGAACATCAAGCCCTGGTCTCCTGCCCCCTGCTCCTTCCCCTCCTTCTCATCGACGCCCATCTTGATATCGGCAGACTGCCTGTCGAGGCTGACCATGACCCCGCAATTGAGGTGGTCAAAGCCCATGGCCGGATCGTCGTACCCTATCTCTCTGATAGTCTCTCTGACCACATCAGGGTAATTAACCTGGGCATTCGTCGTAATCTCACCGGCAATAATGGCTATCCCCGTCGTCACCATCGTCTCACAGGCCACCCTGCTCTTCGGGTCCTCCGTGAGAATGGCATCCAGTATAGCGTCCGATATCTGATCGGCCACCTTATCGGGGTGACCCTCCGAAACCGATTCCGATGTAAATAGATAGTCCTTCAATCCCATACTAACTCCTCCTTATCTCCAATTAGCCTTGATTAGACACTTAAGCCCATAAGCTGGATCGCCTTGTAAGCTCCAAAAAAAAGCGTTTCATAATATACTTTTAGAGATTGCGTGTCAAACAAAATAGTCCAACAACAAAGTAGCCACAGCTGTCCCCCCCCATACAGGGGAGCGCCCCGAAATCTATCGTCGAATCTCATTCAGTAGAACGGATATAGTGGGTATAGCAGGAAGACGATTTGAGGGAAGAGTAGAGCAACTATCCTTCGAGAGAAAAGAAGCAGTGTTGCAGGGAAGCGCCCCTACACCTCCATGACCAGGTCCCCGGCAACGGCAAAGCACTCCAGAGGTGATCCGCGCTCAGCGATGACCCTCTGACACTCCTCTACCATTCTGTCTATCTCGCCGTCGCGCCTCTCCTGGTTGTGGTGAAAGAGGCCTAACCGCTTGACACCGCCTTCGATAGCGAGGTTCAGGGCGTCAAGGTAGACGGTATGGCCCCACCCCTTCGTGTGACGGTACTCATCAGGGGTGTACTCGGCATCGTGGATCAGCAGGTCCGCTCCCCTGGAAAACTCCAGGTAATCCTTATATTCGAGCCCTCCAGGGTGGGTGTAGGAAAGCTCATTATCGGTGAGGAAGACAAATGCCTTACCGCTCTCCTCAAACTTGAACCCCATCCCCTTATTTGGATGGCTGAGTGCAATGGGCGTAATGGAGACGTCCTTTATGCGGAACCACTCCGGGCAGTTGCCTATGTAGGATATCTCGGCGTGTACATCATCAAAATTAACAGGAAAGTTTGGGGCGTTCATGGTCTTGAAAATGATATATCTGATCGACTCCTGCGCCGTTAGAGAGCCGAGCATCGTAATATGAGTATCTTCACTGTAGAGGGGCTTGAAAAAGGGGAAGCCCAGTATATGATCCCAGTGGGCGTGGGTAAAGATGATGTTGCACTCCTTCACCCCCTCATCAAAGAGTCTGTTCCCTAGCCTCCTGATACCGGAACCTGCGTCAATGATGATGAGTTCATCCTTATTGCTCCTGAACTCCATACAGGTCGTATCCCCGCCGTACTTGAGATACTCTCTTCCTGAGACTGGTATTGACCCTCGAGCCCCCCAACATGTAATTTTCATAAAAGCCCTTTTAGCCCGTATTATTCACAAATGTGCTCGCGCCCTCGCTTGATCTTGAATCCACCAAGGCATTTGTTCGAACTTGGCCGTATCCACTGGTACGGCACGCCCTCGAAAAATCCCCTGGTAAATCCAACCTCTGCGCGATCATCACGGCAATTCATGAATAATACGGGTTAGTTCACGTAATAATCGGTCAAATAGTATACGGTGCTGTAAAAAATGTCAACTCTTGGCAGTTTGCAGTAAAGTTCAGCAAAATTACCGCATCCTTCTCCCATAGAGACACGCCAGCGGCCCCTCTTACCCTCCATGCTGGGCATTGTCCACCATAATCTTTGATATTGATCTGACAAAGGATGCCGGGTCCTTCGGTTTTGAACCTTCGAGGAGGAGGGCCTGATTATAGAGGAGGTCGGAATATTCCTTCAGAAGGGCGCTCTCCTGGTTCTTCGCGTAGATGGCGTTCATTGTCTCAAAGAGGGGGTGGGACGGATTAATCTCAAGGTTCTTCTTGTTCTCAGGGACCGGCTGCCCCATCGACTTGAGAAGCTGCTCCATCTGGGCGTCAATTCCTCCCTCATCAGGGACAAGACAACAGGGGGAGTCCTTGAGCCTTCCCGAAAGCCTCACATCCTTCAGGTTGTCTTTAAGACACTCCTTTATGAAGGATATCAGGTTCTTATAGCTCTTCTCAGCCTTCTTCCTCTCGTCGGCCTCCGCCTTATCAAGATTAATGTCGCCCTTCACGACAGACTTCATCTTTTTGCCCTTGTATTCAAGGTTGCCCATGACCATGTCGTCGATATCATCGGTCATGATGAGTACCTCATAATCCTTATCCTTAAAGGTCTCAATGTAGGGTGACTTTAGAGCGTCATCAAGAGAGGGAGCGGTGATAAAGTATATCTCCTCCTGCCCCTCCTTCATATCGGCCACATACTCTTCCAGCCCTCTCAACTTACTGTCCTCACTCTTTGTCGATGAGAAGAGGAGCAACTCCGCTATGGCCTCCCTTCTTGAGAAGTCGAAGTGGATCCCCTCCTTCAGAATCCTCCCAAACTCGCCGTAAAACTTCAGGTAGTTGTCAAACTCCTTCTCCTTCAGCTCCTTCAGAGTGGCAAGAACCTTCTTGGTGACGCTGTTTTTGATAACCTCAATCTGCCTGTCGTTTTGAAGGAGCTCCCGTGAAACATTGAGGGGCAGATCCGATGAATCGACCATGCCTTTAAGAAACCGCAGATAGGGGGGCAACAACTTATCGCAGTGATCGATAATCTTCACCCTCTTGACATAAAGAGTCAAGCCCATCTGATACTCCTTGTAAAGAATATCAAAGGGTCTCTGGGAGGGGATGTATAGGAGATTGGTAAACTCGGAGGTGCCCTCGGCCTTGTAGTGAATCACCTTGAAGGGGTCGGCTGTGTCATGGGCGATATGTTTGTAGAACTCGTTATACTCGGACTCCTCGATCTTGGAGCTGCTCTTCAGCCAGATGGCCTTCATGGAGTTGAGAGTCTCTTCCTCCTTGATCTTTACCTTTTCACCTTCGGTTATGGTGCTGTCCTGCTCCTTCTCTACATCCATGACGATAGGGTGCTCGATAAAGTCGGAGTATTTCTTTACAACTGTGCGGATTTCCCACTCATCGAGGTAGCTCTTCTCATCCTCCTTGAGATGGATAGTGATGTCGGTCCCGATGCCATCTTTTTCAACATCCTCAATAGTAAAGGAGCCGCCTGCATCAGACTCCCACTTGACTCCCCCCTTGCCCTTGCTGCCGGCCTTTCGCGTGACAACGGTAACCTTGTCAGCTACAATGAATGATGAGTAGAAGCCGACACCGAACTGACCGATCAACTCAGGGTTATCCTTTTCTGCGCTCTTCTGGAGGGCCGCCAGAAACTCCTTTGTCCCCGAATGAGCTATAGTTCCAAGCTCCCTGACAGCCTCTTCCTTCGTCATGCCGATCCCGTTATCGCTGATCGTGAGGGTCCCCGCCTCCCTGTCCGGTATGATCTTGATCCTCCACCCCTTATCCCCCGCAACGATAGACTTGTTTGTCAACGACTCGAACTTCGCCTTGTCAATCGCGTCGGAGGCGTTGGAAATAAGCTCTCGCAGGAATATCTCCTTATGAGAGTAGAGTGAGTGTATCATCAGGTCCAGAAGCTGCTTTGTCTCTGTCTTAAACTCCATCTTTTCGATAGTCATGAATCTTCTCCTCGTTATTCTATTTTTTTTGCTACGCTTTATTTTGGAAATTGGGAATTATGCCATACCGGACGGCAATATGCTACAGTTTTCTTACTATCGGGCAAAGCAGAATCATCAGGTATTGTAGGCGTTGGAGCCATAAGGCACCTTCCCCACTCCCTCTTTATGTCATAATTGGCGGACTATATTACATGAAGCCTACTCAACGGCCTGAACCCGCTTGATCCTCTTTACAAGTTCCTTGAAGGAGATGTTCTGGCTGTAGCTTACGACGTCAACCCGTGGCGGGAGGAATGCGCCCTTTATGAGATACCCCTTATTGCCCACCGTTTCAATGCCTGTGAGTATAAAGTTGTCATTCTTCAATATCCCCTTGAAGCCCATCTTGCTGTACCGGTACTCCTTGAAAAAGCGGTAGATGCCGCTGCTGAGGATGGAGCCCGTCGCGTCCGATCCGAATATGGATATTTTCTTGAGGGCCTTGACGCTTATTCTCTGCCCCACCCCCCTCCGTGGAACCGTCGCGATACGGGCATCAAAACTCTCGGGCTGTCCGCCGGTAATGACCAGCCCCCTGACGTAGCCCTGGAGCACCCCCGTTATGCGCCCGAATTCGAAGGCGTCGGTCATCCGGCCCAGGTTAATATTGCTAAGTTCAACAGATAATCCAATGGAGGCTATGGGGCTTAATACGTCTTCAACGGCAATCCTGCTTATCACCATCTCTCCATCAAAGAGCCTCATAATAATCTCCCCTTCGGTCGTCAAACTGCCCTCGGAAAAGCGCGCCATCGGTATCGTACCGGAGAGGGAACCGTTGAAGGGGGGCAGACCGAGGGAGGCGCTCAGGTCAGCAAGGTCAATCCCATCAAGAACGAGGGTAATGAGAAGCTCCCTCTCCGCTGAGAGGATATCTCGATAGTAGAGATTTGGGAACCTCACTGTGCCGCTGAAGAGGGGTAGCTCTATCGCCTCATTAAAGAGGAAATCGTTCCGCCAGATGGAGGGAGAGAGGGCAAGGTTCTCTATCTTTACTGTGTCCCATGCAATGCTCTCTATGGCTAGAGAGCCGAATCGCACAGGCTCTCGCACCACCTCTGGAGCCGGATAGGCTATCTCTATGGGTAGCGCCATCTCTATGCCCTGCACCGAGAGGCCCGACTCCTCGCCCGTTACGGCGGCGTGGGAGAGGTTAATATCACCCGACACATTAAAAGCTGCCAATGAACCACTTGCCTTGAGCCGCAAAGATGCAGCGCCATCCAGTTCCAGTGTGGCAAGAAGGGGTATCCCCTCCCGGAAGGTCTCCCGTATAAACGAGTCGTAGCCCTTACGAAGAGAGAGGACGTCAATCTTTAACGCGCCATCGAAACGGGGTGAAGTGGCAAGGGCCGCAATATGAGCCGAAACCTCTGCCGTTGCTATGTCGTCCAGGCCCACCTTCGTCCCGGAGGAGATAGTCAGGGAATCCGAGACGCCACTGTACTCTCCCTGCAGAGAGAGACGGGCCTCTCGCTCCGTACAGTCGCCGTAAAAACTCCCGATGAGCAGTTCGAAACCACCGCCGCTGGCCGTGACATCAAAGACGGCCTTTTGTTCAGGCAGGGAGAGAGTGAAGTGGCCCGACAGATTTGCCCCTATCCCCTCCCCTACCATGGCGCCGTCTGACAAAGAGAAGCCGCCCTCTTTAAGAACAACCTTAACACTTCCACTCATATCGTATGGGATGCCCGGCGGCCCATCTCCCGATGGAGAGCCAGCGCTCCCTTTGACGGCAAGGGCGACGTCCACTACACCGGCCAACTCCGGGAGAACAACCTCCCTGCCCATCGCACCGTTCAGTACATCCGCGATCATTCCCACCGACGCATCGTCCATCTTCACTGAAAGATCAAAATCTGGCAGGCCGGAAGAGATTCGTTCCAGTGTCCCGTGAGCGGTTGCCACCTTAATGGCATCGAGGTACGCATCAAGGCTCTCCAACTCCAGATGGTCTCTCCCCGCCCTGTAGTAACCCCTGGAGGAAAGTCTGATGGATCTATCCGTCGGCTCTACCTGCAGGAGTTCTCCATCAAGTGCAAAACCGTCGAGGGTAACATCCGATTGGAACTTCACATCTGTGGCAAGAGAACCGTAGAGGCCAGCTGTGCCGCTCATTGTCCCGCTGAACCGTAAATCTTCCGTTCCATACCCCATAGGGGTAAGGATGCGTCCATTGATATTTGGGAGAGAGATGCGCTCTGTTGTAATGTCTAGTTCATAGACAGCCTTGTTGGACGGAAAGTTACTGATGGCGCCGACGGCGGTTATGGAGCCGAAGATGGTTGATGAGAGTGACGCCCCTTCAATCGTCAACTTGCGTCTCTTGAGATCGTAACGCCCATTGAAGCCGACATCATAACGTCCCCCATTTTCAGTAGCGGACGTTCCGGCTGCCACCACTGCCACCACGCCAATACGCTCAAAATCGGCGGAGATGCTCACTTGCGCCTTTAGCTCCCCCGACACGCTTCCAGGGAAAAGATCTCCATCACCGCCCATCCCCACATCTTCAAATATCCCTCTGTAATCGACGCCAAACCCTCCTCCTTCATTTTTTGTAATATCGATGGTTGATGTCAGGTTGCCCCTTATCATACCCTCCCTAAAATGCTGGAGCCTTTCTGTCGATAGCGTATTGAGGTCGATAGAGCCGAGCTCGATGTGTCCGCCGTCGATAGTGCGTCCCTTCATATCCACCACCGCCTTCAGGGAGAGTCCGGCATCTAACTCCGGGATATAAGCGCTCATCTCACCCCTCCCCCTTCCATCCGCCATCTCATCAAGGACAAACTCTATCGGCCCAATCGTGAGTGGCGGCGTGTCGTCACTCTTCACAGAGACCTCTCCTCCCTCGATTACCACGCGCTTGATCGATATCGGCATGACGCCTCCCCCTCCGCCGCCAACATTGGCATTGGCATCGGCAGCGCTACCCCTCTTAAGATTGAAAATAATCTCAGGCTTGAGGATAGTCACACTATCAACACGTCTGGCAATAAGCCCTCCAAAGCTCCAAGCAGCCTCCACACGGGGGATCTTGATGTTGAGGGCAGTGACAGCTCCACTCCCCCCTCCGGTCATTACGAAATCACTCAGGATAATCCCTGACCGGATATCGACCGATAGAGCGCCGATGGCAACATCCATCTCCAGCTGCTCCTCAAGGGTATCTTCAAGGTGGGCACGAAAGGGGTTGCTGTTCAGATAGAGGTGGAGCAGCAGGGAGAGAGAGATGGAGAGCATCACGCCGATAACAACAACTATGAAGAGAATCTTTCCTCTTCCAGCTCTCCCTTTAACGGGGCTATTCATAGACCGTAACGGCTGAAAGGCTTACAGTGGCTATCATTGTCAGATATTACAAGCAGCCCTCAATTTCATCAAGAACTATCTCATGAGATGGTTGTAAAAAGTTGTGGCGTGATTCAATACAGAATATGAGCAGTACAAGCGACCATCAGAGGGGCCTATGGATATCTCAAACCGCAGATCTCTATCGTTCAAAGAGACGGGAGGCGCCGCCGAGGAGGGAGCCTTCCCCACGAGACGAGCCGCCCTGTCGTGGCATATGCTCCATAATCCGGTCAGCAAGACGGGAGAAGGGGAGGCTTTGAAGCAATACGGTCCCCGTACCGCGCAGGGTAGTCAAGAATAGACCCTCCCCGCCGAAAAACATAGATTTCAGATTGCCCGCTCGCTCAATCGAGTAATCAATCCCCGTGGTGAATGCAACGACACAACCGGTATCGAGCCGGAGAGTCTCGCCCTTCAACTCTTTTTTGACAATCGTTCCGCAACCGTGGATAAATGCCATGCCGTCTCCTGACAGTTTTTGCAGGATAAAGCCCTCCCCGCCAAAGAATCCGGTTCCCAACCGCTTGGTAAAGGCAATGCTGATCTTCGTACCGAGGGCCGCGCAGAGGAAGGAGTCTTTTTGACAGAGCAGCTCGCCGCCAAGGTTGGCCATGTTGACCGGCACGATCTTCCCGGGATAGGGCGCCGCAAATGCGACCCGCCTCTTGCCGCTTCCGTTGTTCCTGAAGTGAGTCATGAAGAGGGATTCCCCTGTCATCATCCGCTTGCCCGCGCTGAAGAGTTTTCCCATAAAACCCTCGTCCGGAGCGGAACCATCACCCATCTTGGTTTCAAAAACTATCCCATCCTCCATGTAATTCATGGCGCCAGCCTCCGCAATAACCGTCTCACCGGCATCGAGCTCCACCTCCACCAGCTGAATATCATCACCTATAATCTCATAATCGACCTCGTGACACTGCATAATTGTTCCTCCTTAAGTGCATACCCTGCGCCAAGAGCGCAGGGTATGCACGATATCCATCTCTTGAGAGATGAGAAGTATCTCGACAAAGAGTGGTTTTAATTCAGCGAGAAAGCGTTTGCGAAAGGTGGCGATCGTATCGTGATCGGGGTGATCGTCGGCGGCAATGTAGCGTAAGGCCACAGAGTCGTAGGTGGCCCGCTCTAACTTGCGGCTTGAGAAGAGGCCGATGGCATAGCCGTAGAAGAGCAGGGGAAGAAGCATCTCAGGGTTATTGGCGCTGGAACCACGACCAGCATAGGCAGCTTTGATGGAAATTAGATCGAGACGCTCGACAATCTCGACGACAAAGCGGGCCAGATGTCCTTCTGGCAACCAGTCGTCCATGGAAGGCGGCAGCAGGAATAATATCGCACGGTCAACGGGACAGAACTTTTCACGCATGGATAGTTCACCTCTTCAGGGATTTGTAATGCCAGACAATTATAGCATCTTACAGAACAAAAGTCCGACAGACTGCTCGGTTTAAAAAAGAATGGAATATCCCTGCATTATGGGCTATAGTGTGCAGCTTTTACGATAGTAAGTTCTATGGAAAGGGAGAAGAGTGTGGCTATTGTTGAAGGATCTGCCCCTTGCAGGGCAGTACAGGTATGACTCTACAGATTGGGGCTCATGTTTCTACGGCGGGAGGCGTCCAGAATTCCCCCGGTAGAGGGGAGGATATTGGAGCAAGCTGTATTCAGATATTCACCCGGAACCAGATGTCGTGGAAGGCAAAGCCACTCTCCGACGAAGAGGTGGCAGGTTTCAGGGATGGGCGGAGTGAGCACGGTATTGAGACGGTCATGAGCCACGACTCATACCTGATTAACCTGGCGAGTCCCGACACTGAAAAGCGCCGGAAGTCGATAGAGACCTTTGAGGCCGAGTTTGTGCGGTGTGTTGATCTCGGTATTGAGCTTCTCAACTTCCATCCTGGCGGCCACATGGGGGAGGGGGTGGAGAAGGGGATTGAAACCCTGATATCGTCGTTGAACGGCATCTGCGCCCGTCATCCCGATGGCGAGGTAAGCCTCCTCCTTGAAACGGTAGCGGGGCAGGGGAGCAGTATTGGACGGAGCTTTGAGGAGGTCGCCGCCATACTTGAGGGGCTGGACGAGCCAGACCGTTTTGGCGTCTGTGTCGATACAGCCCACATCTTTGCCGCAGGGTACGATATCTCGACCGAAGAGGGGTGGGAGACGACGTGGGATAGTTTTGACCGGGCACTTGGGATGAAGCTCCTCCGAGCCGTACATGTGAACGACAGCAGGACGGGGCTCGGCAGCAAGGTTGACAGGCACGCCCTCATCGGACGGGGCCGTATCGGTTCCGATGCATTTGCCCGTCTCGTAACGGACGAGAGAACCCGGAACGTCCCCATGTTTCTCGAAACCCCTACAAACGCCGAGGGGTACGCCAGGGAGATCGCCTGGCTCTCCGCCACTTCAAGGGGTGAGGTGAGGGAGTTGCCTGAGATAGGCGAGGTGAAAAGGAAGTCTTAAAGATTATCGTATTATCTGAAAACAGATAAAGCAGCAGACTAAACAATACAACACATACAAAAGGAGGAAGATATGAGTGATTCAGCAGGACTTACCGCAACTATTGAGACAAATAAGGGGAAGATAACAGTGAGGCTCTTTGATGAGCAGGCGCCTATTACGGTTGCAAACTTTGTTAATCTCGCAAATCGTGGTTTCTACAACGGTATCTCATTCCATCGGGTTATCCCGGACTTTATGGTTCAGTGCGGCTGCCCCCTCGGTAACGGGACGGGCGGGCCGGGCTACCACTTTGATGATGAGTGTGTTGCTGAACTCCGTCACGACAAGCCTGGAGTCCTCTCCATGGCCAACGCGGGGCCGGGTACCAACGGGAGCCAGTTCTTCATAACCCATCTGGCTACCCCCTGGCTCGATATGAAGCACACCGTCTTTGGTGCAGTGGTGAGCGATGAGGATCAGGGGGTGGTTAACAGCATCGCCCAGCGCGACACGATAGAGAGCGTTACCATTGAGGGGGATACCACCGCCCTCTTTGAAAAGACGAAGGCAAAGCTTGACGAGTGGAACAAGGTTCTCGACCGTAGCTGACAAGAGGTTGGCTCGGCCTATAAGAGTTGTTTTAGACAAAAAAGCGCCCCCGCTGGTAACAGCGGGGGCGCATTTCATTTCGGGAGTCTCTCTCCCCTCACCCCAACCCTCTCCCCGGAGAGGAGAGGGAGGAAGGTCGTGGAAACTCTATCGCGCCTTTATCTCCTGGAGCAGTTCGCCGGTACGTCCGAAGAAGTCGTCGTCCGAAATCTTCCCCTCTTCATGCTCCTTTATGAGCACCCTCTGAGCCGCATAGTCGGGGTTGACGATTCCGGTGAGGCTCTGAAGCATCCGCCAGTCCTTACGACGCTCAACACAGAATAGAACCATCTGCCTGCTGATACCGCTCTTTCGAAAGGTACCGTCCGGCTGTTCTACCTCAATGTAGACCCCGCGCTCCGGGACAAATGAGCGGTGTGTCGGATCGAGGAAGCGCCTGTAGACGATGTCCTGCTGGGTAATCCGTGGCAGGATATCGTCGAGGTGGATCATTGTCTCCGCGTCTTCAGCCGTTATCTTGTATAGGTGACGGCGGAAGCGCATCTCTGTGGTAGCCCAGTGGGCGACGGTGTATGAGTATTTTGTCTTTGTCCCCTTTGATGTCTTCTGATGCCAGTCGCCATTGCCGGAGGGGTTGCCCTTCAGGCTGAGTGTCTCCTGCATGGTTTCGCCGCCCTGAGGGTTGTAGACAAATTCCGGCATCCCCCGGCTGTCTCTGACACGCTGGGCCTGTACGGTTGAGAGGGCGTCACCGACGCCGTGCTCAGGCTGACAGGTGGTGAATGACTGGATATAGGCGGTGCCCCGGTAATCGAGCCCCTCGAGGATGGCGCGATAGATGTTGGCTGAGTTGGCCATTGAGACCTGGGCAAGGAAGGGGCTGCCGTGTCCCGAGAAGAGGGTTTCTGCCACCCCCTTCTTCTCCGTCAGTTTCCCCTCGCTCCCCTTCCCGAACTGGTTCATGTCGAAGCCGCCGGGCATGACGGAGCTGTCCGAGTTCTGACCGCCCGTATTGGAGTAGACCTGGGTATCGAGCATGAGAACCTTCACGTTCGGCCTGTTCTGGAGTATCACCTTGGAGAGGTACTGATAGCCGATATCGCCGATCCCACCGTCGCCCCCTACCGCCCAGACCTTTGGTAGCTCCCGTATCTCCCGGTCGGTCATGTAGCTGTCGGAGAAGTGGGTATACCTCCAGTAATCCACGTCAGTGAACTCCTCTGGCTCTTCAGAGAGGATAAAGTTTGAGAGCCGTTCCGGTATCACCGACCTGTTTGCGTGGTTTATCATGAAGCCCTCACCGACGAGCCAGGCAATGGTGGGCCCGTCCTGGAAGAGGAAGTTCATCCACGGATAGGGGTGTGGCGTGTTCGGAGGTGTTGAACCGTAGACGGTGTTGCAACCGGTATTGGCAGTCATTGCCATGGTACACATGCCGTTGAAGGCGTGACCATCGATAACCTGAAGATCCTTGTGGTTGTAGGCCTCCTGACGAAGTACGGTGACAAGGGCGTCGATTAGGGCAGCGTCGTTGCCGTCAAACTCGGCCTCAATACGAGCCAGCGTGTCCTTGTCGTTTTCACCCCCTATCCCCATGATA